>NZ_JADGMM010000004.1:0-401733 GCF_020662275.1 Clostridioides sp. ES-S-0006-03 | reverse complement strand
TAGTGTTTATTGACTACAGGGCTAAAAAAGAGAAATCTGCTTAGTCTTAATTTTAGTGCAAAAAACTAACAAAAATAATTAATAAAAAATTGCTAAAAACACTTGATTTTACTTAGCAGGTTTTTATTTATAAAATATTCTAATTCATAACAATATTATTTAATTAAATTCCAGTATAAATTATAAGAATAGCTCCTCTACTTTTTAGAATAATTTACATAAGAATAGACGTAAAGATAAAATTTAGTACCTTCACAGATAGAAATATTTGGTATAATATGTCTGAGAGGAGTCTTCTTTGTAAGCCAATAAAGGATGGAGGATGGAACATAAAAAATGTATACTAAAAGCGTACAAAATAAAAAAATAATAATTACCCTATTACTAACACTCCTTATAATTGTGTCCTTAGTTTGTGTTTCTTTTGTTATGACACTGCGTAAAGTAACTCATCGTGAAACAGAGCGGTATCTTACAGAAATCTCAGAGAGTGTCTCCACTACAATTAATGAAAAATGTAAAAGTATATTTAAAATATTATACTCTATAGGAGATACTTACTTTCAGTTTAGTGATAACAATAAAAATGTCACTGAATATTTATCTAAAAAATCAAAATTACTGAAGTTTGATTGGTTAGGTGTTGCTGATTCTAGTGGAAATTTTATAGGCACTGATGAAAGTACAGGTAATGTTAGAGGGCAGTATTTTTATAGAAAAGCTCTTCAAGGTGAAGAGACAATTACTCCAATCAAATCTCAATCTGGTATATATGGAATTTTATATTCTGTACCACTTTATAAAGATGATAAAATAACTGGAGCTATTACTGCTTGGAATACTCTTGATACTATGAGAACGTTACTAAGCGTGGAGAGTTTTGGTGGTGAAGGATTTTCTCAAATCATTGACAAAAATGGAAATTTCATTGTAAGTTCGGACAACAAAAACGCACCAAAAAATGTTGTGAACTTTTTTGACACAATTAAAAAACATGGAAGCTATACTGGTAAAGATACTCTTAGAGAAATGAAGACAAATTTAAAAGAGAACAAAAAAGGTTCTATGTACTTTACATTGGATGATGGTATTTATAAAGCTATGCACTATGTTCCTCTGGAAGAGGAAAACCTATATCTACTTTCAATTGTTCCAGTAAAGGTAGCAAATGCACAGTTTGATTTACTTCTAAAAAAAGCAGTCTTTATCAACATTTTAATTATTATATTATTTTTATTACTTATCATATTAATTATATTTATAAATCGCAAAAATAGAGAGCAACTTATAAAAATCGCCTATGTAGACCCTGTAACTAAAGGCTATAGTAAGGCACGTTTTGATATGGAAGCTAAAGCAATCATAGAATCAACTTCAGCAGGAACCTATTCATTAGTATCTATAAATATTAATAAATTCAAACTTATTAATGATTCTTTTGGTAGTAATGCTGGAGATAAAACATTAAAATATATACATGATGTAATTGCTAATTATTTGGAACGAGAAGAATTACTTTGTAGAGTTTCTAATGACCAGTTTAATATTCTTATTAAAACTATTTCACAAAAAGAAATTCTTAAGTACATAGAAAATATTACAAATGATATTAACAGTTTTAACAAAGATAAAGAATGTAAATATTTTATAGCTCTTTCTATAGGTGTCTATAAAATTGATGACCCAAATATACCATTAGTATCAATTCAAGACCGTGCAAATGTAGCACGAAAAAACATTAAAGGAAATACTGTAACTCATCCACTTTACACATGTGTATTTTATAGTGATTTAGAACGTTTGAGAATGCTTAAAGAAAAAGAAATGGAAAATAGAATGGAAGAAGCATTAGATAATAATGAATTTGTAGTCTATCTCCAACCTAAAGTAAACCTTAAAAACAATAATATTGTAGGTGCAGAAGCATTAGTGCGATGGCAAGACCCAGATAGAGGTCTTATTCCACCAAATGATTTTATTCCTTTTTTTGAAAAAAATGGCTTCATCATCAAACTTGACCATTATGTGTTTGAAAAATCGTGTGCCATGATACGAAAATGGATAGATAATGGGGAAACTCCAATACCTATTTCAGTTAATTTTTCACGTGCTCATTTAAATAATAAAGATTTTTTAGAAAAATACAAAACAATTCGTGATAAATACGATGTCCCTGCTAAACTTTTGGAAATCGAATTAACTGAGACACTCATCTTTGATAACTTACAAATGTTACTCAATGTAATAGACCAAATCCATGAGGAAGGTTTTCAATGTTCACTAGATGATTTTGGAAGTGGATATTCTTCACTTAACATGCTAAAAGAAATAAAAGTTGATACTCTAAAACTTGACCGAGCATTTTTTAGTTCTCCCAACGCAGATAATGTATCTGAAAATTATGTAATAGAATCTGTAGTTGAGCTAGCAAAAAAATTAAATATGAATAGTGTATCAGAGGGTGTTGAAACAATCTTACAGATGGAATATCTAAAGAAAATTAATTGTGATATGATACAAGGATATGTTTTTTCTAAACCTATACCTCAAGAAATATTTGAAAAAATGACTTTTGGAAAAACACTAGATGAAGTCAATACAAACGATGCTGTAAAATAATATCCTGTCTCTATAAAATGATTTTAATCATTTTGAGACAGGACTTTTTATTTTTCAACATTTTATGCTTGATTCATCTTAAATTCTCGTCTTAAGAACAATAATACAATTATCATAGCAATAAAATCTGCAATTGGCTGTGCTAACCAAACTCCATCTAAATTAAATCGAATTGGAAGTACAATAATTAATGGTATAAATAAGATAAACTGTCTCAAAAGAGTCAAAAACATAGAATGTTTAACTTTACTCACACATTGAAAATACACAGGCCCAACAATAGAAATCCCCATTATAGGTAAGGTGATTAAATTTATATTTATACCTCTTACAGCTATTTCCATTAGATTTGAATCTTTATTGAATATGCCAATAAATACTTCAGGGTATACCTGCACTACTAAAAATCCAAAAGATAATATAACTATAGATACTATGATAGACAATATTAAGGTTTTCTTTGCACGTTCAAATTGCTTTGCTCCATAATTATATGATATTATAGTTTGCATACCTTGATTTAGACCAAATACTGGCATCATAAACATCAATAAAATAGATGTAAGAGCTGTCATAGCTCCAATAGCTAAATCTCCACCATAAGCCTTTAGAGAGTTATTAGTAAATACATGAGTTATACTTATAGCTACTTCCATTGCAAATGGTGTCATACCTATTGCAAATATTTTTTTTATTATATTTGTATCTAATTTTAAATTGTATTTTTTTAATTTTAAATTAGATTTTCCTCTTATAAAATAATGTGCTACCCAAGTAAACACCACTACTTGACAGAGTACAGTTGCTATAGCTGCTCCTTTTATACCTAAGTTAAACACAAATATGAATATTGGGTCTAATATCAAATTTAGTATACAACCTACTATCATTGTTCTAGCTGCTAACTTAGGATTTCCCTCTGCTCTAATTGCATTATTTAAAGAAAATGCAATTAGATTAAATGGAGTTCCAACCAATATAACACTCATATAGTCTTTTGCATAAGATATTGAATCTTTGCTTGCTCCCAAAAGAAAAAGTATGTCTTCTAAAAAAACTAATCCTAATACAGTTATAATTATAGAAATAATTATAGATAGTGTAAGGGCATTACCCAATATTTTTTCTGCTTCTTTTTTATTTCTTTCTCCTAGCTTTATAGACAAGCTTGTACTAGCACCTACTGATACTAACATTCCAAAAGCTATTATCAGTGTAAACACTGGCATAGTTACACCAAGTCCTGCAATAGCTATAGACCCAACTCCTTCCATAGAACCAATAAAGGCTCTATCTACTACATTGTAAAGCGATGTTACCATCATAGCTATTATTGCAGGTATTGAGTATCTAAATAATAAAATCCATATTTTTTCATGTCTTAATGCTTCTTGATTTTCCATGTTGTCACCATTTATACCATGTCATAAGTTATACAAATTGGTTTATTTGTCCTTGGGTCTGTAGCTATCTCTGCATCGATATTAAACAACTCCTTCAGATTGTCTTTTGTCATAACATCGTATGCATTACCTTGACAAACTATCTTACCTTTCTTAATACCTATCATGTGGTCAGCAAATCGTGCTGCGTTATTAAGTTCATGTATTACCATGACAATAGTTCTTCCTTGTTTTTTGTTTAATTCCTCTAATAATTTTAGTATTTCTAATTGATGAGCTAAATCTAAATATGTTGTAGGCTCATCTAACAAAAGTATATCAGTCTCTTGTGCCAAAGCCATAGCTATCCATGCTCTTTGTCTTTGTCCGCCTGACAAATCTTCCATATTTCTATCCTTAAATTCTGAAATTCCAGTAACTTCTAAGCTCCAATTTACAATATCTCTGTCTTCTCTACTAGAATTTCCAAATCCACTTTTATGAGGGAATCTTCCATATGAAATTAGTTCTGAAACAGTAAGCCCACTAGGAGCTTGAGGGCTTTGTGGAAGTACAGCCATACTCTTTGCTATCTCCTTAGATTTCTTCTTATATATATCTTCTCCATTTATATATATACTTCCATTTTTAGGACTAATAATTCTCCCTATTGTTTTAAGTATTGTAGACTTTCCACAACCATTAGCCCCTATTATAGTAGTTATTTTTCCTTTTGGTATATTTAAATTTAAATCTTTTATAATATCTGTATTTCCATATGATACATTTAGATTTTTAGTATTTATACAATTCATAGTAACACCCTTTCCTAATCATTTGACAACATTAAATAAATAAAGTATGGTACTCCTATTATGGATACAACTATACCTACTGGTATTTCTATAGGAGCAAGAAGATTTCTAGATATAGTATCTGCCACCAAAAGTAATAATGTACCTATCAGTGCTGATACTGGTATTAGTCTTTTATGTCTCGGACCTATTATCTTTCTTCCTATGTGTGGTGCTATTAAACCTAAAAACGAAATACTACCTGCTACTGATGTTGATACACCAGATAAAATTACTGCATATATTATGAGTCTTCTTCTTTGCTTCTCCACATCTACACCAAGACTTGTAGACACTTCATCACCTAAGTTCAAGACATCAATATACTTAGCCTTATATATAGTTATTCCCATAAAAATCACTATAAATGGAAGTACAGCTATTACATATTTCCAACTAGTTCCCCAAATGCTACCTGATGTCCATACCATAACTCTATTAAATTCTTGTGTTGTAAATTTCAATTGAAATATCGTCAAAATTGAAGTAAAAGCTATATTTACACCTATACCAATCAGTAGTAACCTTGATGAATTTATTCCACCTTTCCATGCAAGAGAATATATCAAAAATGCTCCAAACAAAGCTCCTACAAGTGCAACAACTGGCATTGTAAATACAGTGAGATTACTCATACCTTCATAAACATTACCATTCATAAGATATATATAAACTACTACAAATAATGCTGCTCCTGAATTTATACCCAAAATTCCAGAGTCAGCCAAATCATTCTTTGTAACTCCTTGAAGTATTACACCTGCTGTTGATAATGCTGAACCAACCAATAAAGCTATTATTATCCTTGGCAATCTCAGTTTAAATATTGCAATTTCATGATTACGTTGACCTTGTCCTATAAAAGTCTTTATGACATCCATTGGTTCTATAGAAAATGAACCTAAATTTAAACTAACTAGAAAAGCAATAAAAATAAGTACCATTAAAATTGAAATAACAAGTAAAGTTTTAGAATTTGTTTTTATAATATTTTTCATAGCACCTATTTATTCCCCTTTCTAACAAGATATATAAATATTGGAACTCCTATAAGAGCTGTTATAGAGCCCACTGGAGTCTCATATGGAGGATTTATCATTCTACTTAATATATCCGTATATACAAGTAGCACAGCTCCTAGAACCAAAGAACTTGGTATTATATACTTATAATCTGAGCCTACTATTCCTTTAGCTATCTGAGGAACTATAAGACCTATAAAAATAATATTACCTGATACTGAAACAGATGCTCCAGTCATTAATATTACTAATACTATACATATAAATCTAACAATGTCAGTTTTTTGCCCTAACCCTATTGCCACTTCTTCTCCAAGACTTAGGATAGTTATTCTTGGGGCCATAATCATAGATAGGATAAATCCAATACCTCCAACTATAAATAATAGTTTTATCCCTTCCCACGTTACGCCTACAAGTCCTCCTGATATCCAAAAACTTAATTGCTGAGATAGATTAAAGTACATAGATATTGCAGAGGCCAAAGAAATTAACAATGTACCAAGAGCTACCCCTGCAAGAGCTAATTTTACATTATTAACTCTTCCTCTTGATTTTGAACTTACAAAATATATAAATAAACCACTTATACTTGCTCCAATAAATGCAAATATCATTACACTAAAGTTCCCATGTATAAGTTTAGGAAATTTTTGTTGAAGTACTAATGATATTGCAATAGCAAATGTAGCTCCCTGTGTAATTCCTATAACAGAAGGTTCAGCTATAGGATTTCTTGTTATTCCTTGCATTATAGCACCTGAAACTGCTAAAAATCCTCCAACAAGTGCTGCTGCTATTGCCCTTGGAAGTCTAACATCCTTCACTATTCTCATATTTATTCCATCTTCCATATTTATTAAACTACTTATAACAGTCGATAGATTCATATCTTTAGCCCCAATAGTTATGGATAATACAATTCCAAATACAAGTGCAACTATACTTATTAATATCAACGAATAAGTCAGATTTTTTTTACTAAGTGTAGTCAATTATCCTACCTCCTTTTCCCTTTTAATTCTAGTGCAGTAATATATTTATTAAGTATTTTATGATTTTAAACTTATTAAAAATAGGTGTGAAAAATGAACATCATTATCTCACACCTAATAAGTTAAGAATTACTTTGTTAATTCATTTTTAACTGATTCTAATAACAACTCTTTTCCAATTGGATTATATGATTGGCTGAAAAATGGAGCTGCATCAAGTATTGTTACGTTTCCATCTTTTACTGCTCTCATTTGAGCCCATATAGCACTATTTTCTAAATCTTTTTTATCTGATTCTGTAGCTATCACAATTATATGGTCTGCATCTATATCTGTAAGACCCTCCATACTTACCATTGGCAATGTTATTCCATCTTGCTTTGGCATATTTTTAGGTCTAGCTAATTTCATATCATCATTAATTAAAGTTCCAATTCCTCCATCACTAAACACCATAAATTGTCCCGAACTTGCTAATACTGGTAAATAAGTTTTTTCTCCATTTTTTTCTACAACTTCTTTACCTAGTTTTGTAGCTTTTTCATCATACTTTTGTAACCAATCCTTAGCTTCGTCTTCTTTATCAAATATTTTTGAAACATCAGTTAACTTACTTCTCCAGTCATTTGCATAATCTTTCATCATGACTACAGGAGCTATTTCTTTTAATTGGTCATAGATTTTTTCTTGTCTTTGACTCATTATTATTAAATCTGGATTTGCTTCTAATATAGCTTCCATATCCATAGTATCCATCATAGAGTGACCTACTATCTTTACATCTTTAAGTTCTTCTCTTATGTAACTTGGCAATTTATCAGTTTCATATGAGTCTACATTTGCCGTTGCAATAGGTTTATGACCAGCTATTAACAATTCCTCACTACTTCCTGATATATCAACTATTTTTTTAGGATTTGATGGTATCTTCACCTCTCCCTTAACAGATTGTACAACTCTTGTATCTGATTTTTCTTTATTATCTGTGTTACTATCTGAACATGCCGTAACAAGTACTAACGTAGTTATAATAGATATAAATATTGCTAATGATTTTATTTTTTTCATGATTATTTCTCCTACTTGTTTATTATACTTATATGATATTGATTATCATAAGCACATATTTATTATAGCATTTTTCTAGTTTTAGTCAATATTATTTTGCAAAAGGATAAAAATTCCTAATTAATCTTAATTAAATATACTATAGATAAGGTTTTCTTTCATTGAACAATAAATTTTATATCTGTTCTTTATGTAAATATAATAAATAGAATGACTTTTCAGTTAAACAATGATAAAATGCAAGATACAGAATAGTAATTTAGTAAGGAGGATTTAAAGCGTGGTACATTTAGTATATTGTGATAATGCAGGTAAAAAAGGAGAAAAGGTATTAGATAAAATTTTAGCTGGAACGAAGACAATGGTAATTAGAGGTGCTGCTGGTAGAAAAATACCACATAGCAGAGTATTTCAAGGAGAGTTACTTTATTTTATGGAAAAAGGAACTTCAAGAATTTCTGCAAAAGCTACTGTTAAAAAAGTAGACAACTATATTAAATTAACAGAAGACGAAATTTGCAAAGTTCTAGATGAAAATCAACCAAAACTAAATTTATCTGATAAGCAAAAAGTTCGTTGGCATAAAAAATGCTTATGCTTAGCTGAATTTGAAAATGTTCAAGAAATAACACCTCTTGATTTCGACCATCAAGGAAATATGGATGATTGGCTTATTATTGAAAAAATTGAAGATGTAGTTGTAGGTACTAGTATACCTTACAATTACGAGAAATCTAAATTTTAGAACATTAATAAAAGAATAATAAATTGCTAAGTTATAACTTTTTAACATATTTTAATAAAAAAGAGTGTTTTTAATAATTATAGAAATTATTAAAAACACTCTTTCATAATAGTTAAATTAGACTACTTGCTTTCCAATCTTTCATACAAATCTACAAATTCTTCTGCTAGTTGTTGAAAGTTCATAGATGTCATTAAATGGTCTTGTGCATGAACTAATATAACACTCATTTCAGTTTTATTACCACTAGCTTCATTTTGTATTAACTCTGTTTGGAACTTATGTGCTTTATGAATTGACTCTTTTGACTTTTCAATACACTCTCTAGCTTCATCTATATTTCCGTTCTTTGCTTCTTTTATAGCTTCAAAAGCTAGACCTTTTGCATCGCCTGCAAATCCAATTATTCCAAAAGATATTTCTATCATCTTCTCATCCATCTGTATACCTCCTAAATATCTCTATAGCTTGATATGACTAATCCATTTTCTCTCAAAAACTCTTTGACTTTTTTAGATGTAAGTATTTTATGCTCTTTTGTTCTATCAATTGCATAAGATGTAGAATTTAAAATATAATCGTCTAAAAAAGCTGGGTGAGACATAATATCCACTACATCATACTTCATTATTTCTTCTATATTTTTTATAAAATACTCTTCACTCACATTTTCTTTATAAAAGCTATCTATTAATGGAACTATTTTTGAATACTCTAAATCGTATTCAAACCCTCCTCTTATTGGAAGATTATACTTATTTACAATTTTCTCTATTACTGGTTTTAAATTTACTAAAGTATGAATATGATGATGACTATCTAAATGAGATATGTCTATTCCAAGTTCTTTTACTCTCTCTATTTGAGCACAAAGTTCTTCATAAATCTCATCATAATCCATTTTTTTAATAATTTCGTCTGTAATTCTTCTAATAAAAAAACCTTCTTTATCAACAATAGTTTTTAAGTTAGACAATAATGGTCTACCACAACTTAAAGTCATATGAACTCCACAATTTAAATCTCTATTTTCTTTAAGTAGCTTTACTCCATGTTCTACACCAGGCATATTTGCCATCATAGATGTGGACTTAACTATTCCATTATTATGAGCTGATATTATACCATAATTCACAGCTTCGCAATATCCAAAGTCATCTGCATTTATTATAATTTTAGTCATACCATAACCTACTTTCTATAAACTATCTATTAAATCTAGGAAGATAATCTTTATGAGCTTCTAACATTTCATCTAATATAGTTTTTGCCAAATCATCCGATGGAATCAATGGATTTATACAAAGTGCCAATAAAGCAGATTCATAATCTCCATATACAGCTGCTTTGGCTGCTAAAACTTCAAATGACTTAATTTGACTTACTAACCCATGTACAGAATCTGGTAAATAGCCTATACTTAATGGTCTTGGTCCATTTTTTGTTATTACACTACTTACTTCTACCGCCTGCTCATCTTTAAAGTCTCTTATAGCCCCATTATTTAATGTATTAACTACTTGGATGTCTTTTTTATCATTGTAGATAGAACTTATTAGATTACAAGCAGCATCACTATAATAAGCTCCTCCTCTTTTTTCAAGTTGAGGTGGTTTTATATCTAGCTTTTCATCTTTATATAGTTCAAATAATTGTTCTTCTAATTCTTTAACCACTTGACCTCTAGCTTTTCCCTCTTTAAATTCTATTAACTCATCTTCAAGCATTTCTTTAGTTTTATAATAATATCTATGATATGGGCAAGGTATAGCACCTAAAGATTTTATAAAATCAGCATTAAAATCAATTGCCTTTATATTTTGCATGCTTATATCTGCTTTAACAAATTTATCTATTGCTTCTTTTGTAACATCTTCTCCGTCTAAAGCTACATTAAGACCATAAACCATATGATTAAGACCTGCAAAATCCATACTTATTCTATCACTTTCTACATTGAATAGTTTAGCTACATCATTTTTTAAATGAATTGGTACATTGCATAGACCTATATATTTTTTAAAGTTAGTGTATTTGAATACAGCTTCTGTTATTATTCCTGTTGGATTTGTAAAGTTCACCATCCATGCATTTGGACATAATTCTTCCACATCTTTTATTATATCAAATATAACTGGTATTGTACGAAGAGCTTTAAACAACCCACCTGCACCATTAGTTTCCTGTCCCATAACTCCATGAGATAAAGGAATAGTTTCATCTTTAATTCTTGCATCTAAAAGACCTACTCTGAGTTGTGTTGTTACAAAATCTGCGTCTTTTAAAGCTTCTCTTCTATCTAAAGTAAGATTTATTTTCATATCTATTCCAGCTTTTTTTACCATTCTTTTAGCTAGATTTCCTACTATCTCTAGTTTTTCTTTTCCATCTTCTATATCTACAAGCCATAACTCCTTTACAGGTAGCTCCTTATATCTATTTATAAAACCTTCTACAAGTTCAGGAGTATAACTTGAACCTCCCCCAATTGTAACTATTTTTAGCCCATTTTTCATCTCATTATACCATCCTTACTTATAATTTAGTATATATTACAGAACTTTATCTGTTTATTGTCGAATAAAATTACCTAGTTGTCAATTTTTGTTAATTTTTTAGCTTCCATTTTTTCAGATGCTATAACAAACGGAATATATATTAATATTGACAATATTAAATTAAATAGTGCTAAAGCTCCTCCAGTCCAATCACCTGTAGCCATTGCCCCACCTAATATAGGAGGTGTTACCCAAGGTATTTTAGGTAAAATTACTGGTGCTACTAATCCAAAATCTATTGCTAAATATGATACAGCACTACATACTACTGGTGCAAGTACAAATGGAATCATAAAAATAGGATTTAAAACTATTGGAAGCCCAAATATTAATGGTTCTCCTATGTTAAATATTGCTGGAGGTCCCCCTAACAATATCATCTCTTTACGTCTTCTTCCTGCTATTAATAAAGCTACAATTAATCCTAATACCATTCCTGAACCACCTAAATACACAAATGCATCAAAGAATGAACCTGCAAGTACATGATAGCCTTCAGTTGCACCTGCTTGAGCTAAGGCAGCGTTTTCTCCACCTAATTTCATAAGTATTGTTTCTGTAAAAGGAAGTGCTATATTTGCGCCATGAAGACCAACAGTCCAAAGTATATGAATTATAAATGCAATAAGCATTGTAGAACCTAAACTATCAGCTACATTTGATAGTGGTGCTCCTAAGTAAGTATTCAAAATATCTGTTAAGAAATTTCCATCTGAAAGCATTTTTATAAATATTCCTATTACAGTAAATATCATTATAGTCAACATTCCTGGTATTAACTTTGCAAATGATCTTGAAACTGCTGGTGGAACTCCATCTGGCATTTTTATAGTTAATTTCTTTACTTTAGATAATCTTACAAATATCTCAGCAGACAACAACCCTATTAATATAGAAGAAAATAGTGCTGCTGTTCCTAAGTAAGTCTGTTGTATCATTCCCCATCCTTCAACTGCGCTAGTACCACCTTCTGGAACTATCTTACCAATTTGTGGAGCCATTATAAAAAAGATAGATAGTGCTATAAGACCAGCTTGTAATCCATCACTTTCATAAGACTTTGCTAGGAAATAGGCAACACCTATTACTAAAAATACTGCCATCGTACCTATAGCTCCCCACCAAAGGTCTCCTCCAAACATAGTCCAATTTTCTCCAAATATACTTGCCATCAGATTTTTATATGCTTCTAATGGCAAGTTGTTTATCAATGTTCCCAATGCACCTACCATAGTTATAGGTATCATTGCTATAAATGCATCCCTTACTGCTACTAAGTGCCTTTGAGCTCCTACCTTTGCAGCTACAGGCACTATATATTTATCCATAAATGACATGAATTTTTCCATTTTACATCCTCCAGTACAACTTTATTTTGAATTATTTAATTCCACTGCTCTATCTAAGACAGCTTTCCCATTACATCTTCCATAATCCATCATATTTATAACTTCTACTGGAATATTATATGGTTTTGCCATTTCAGTTGCTTTTCCTAATACATATCTAACTTGAGGTCCTAAAAGTAAGACATCACAATTTTCTATTTCATTTTTTAAGTTCACTTCTGATATAGCCCATATTTTTGCTTCTATACCGTTTTCCTTCGCGGCATTCTCCATTTTTGTAACCAATAAACTAGTTGACATCCCTGCTGAACAAGCTAACATTATTTTTATCATTTTCTTACCTCCAAATTAGAATTTATTAAGTATCTTTTTAAGTCACAATATCTTTAAACTATACATTTAAAGTGTCCTTATTTATTAATTTTTATTTTAATGTATATATTTTATTTTTAAATGTATATACATTTATTTCTTGATATTATTATATATCAAATGTATATACATTTCAAGAAAACTTTTTCATTTTTTCTTAATTTTTATTCGACAACAGCACTTAAAGTTAAAGTATATCCATGATGATATGTGTGTGAGTATTCAAAAACCTCACTATTTTGCAACTTACAAACTTGATTTATATATAAAAGTGCTTCTGGTTCTTCAATTTCTAAATTAGTCATACATTCCTCATTTGATATTACAGCTTGTACTTCTCTCTCTGACATAGCTATTTTATATCCACATACTTCTTCCACAAAATTATAAAGTGAATTTTCACAATGAATTTTATTTAAATTTGGAAATAACTTAACTGGCATATATGTAATCATATATGAAACCCTCGTTTCATCTGCCAATCTTACTCTTTTTATCTCCCATACATTTTCTCCTAAGCTAATATTCAATTTACTTGATAATTCTTCATCTGCTTGAACTATTTCAAGAGATACCAATATATTAGATACTTTATAGCCTTTACTTTCCATCTCCTTAGTAAATCCACTTACAGAAGATATATTATCGTATATTTTATTTGCGAGTACTATACTTCCTACACCTCTTTGCCTAGTTATATAACCTTCCTTAACTAAATTATTTAATGCTGACCTTACAGTCATTCTAGTCACATTAAATTCTTCACTTAATTGCTTTTCAGATGGGATTAAATCCCCTTCTTTCAAACTATCTGAATTTATTAGTTCTCTTACATGATTTTCTATAACTTTATAAATTGGTTCTTTCATTTAATTCACTCCTCATCAATTCGAACTTTTATATGATAAGTTAATTTTATATACAAATAAACAAAATGTCTATACATTTAATATAAATTAAATTTTATTTAGATACCTTATATAATTTCCCAAGTTTAAGCAGATATATAAATAAACTTATCATTAATATTCCCTTTAATATACTTGATAGTGTTATACTCCACCAAACACCATTTAATCCTAATATTTCTGGTCTAGATATAAAATAAGCTAATGGTACTCTTGCACCAGTCAATACAGTAACTATTATAGAAGGTATATAGGTTCTACCTAATCCTTTAAAAGCTCCTGTTGTTATTATTTCTAGACACATAAAAAATTGAGAGTATCCTAATATTTTAAGATACATAGCTCCTTTTTCTATTGCTTCACTTTCATCTATAAAAACAGAAAAAATACTTCCACCTGCAAATATCAATACTAAGGTTGTCATTATTCCAAGTATAGAAGATACAATTATAGCTATTTTACATCCTTTATTTATTCTAGAATACTTTTTGGCTCCATAATTTTGTCCAACAAAGCTTCCTAATGCAACAGCTAATCCTTCAGCAGTCATCCATGATATTGCTTCTATTTGTGACCCTACTTTTTGCACTGCAACTGCAACAGGCCCCCATGAAGCCACTATTACACCAAGTAACATTGAAAATATTGTAAACATTCCACTTTGTATAGCTACAGGAAAACCTAACTTATATAACACTTTATAGTATTTAAGTTCTATTTTTCTGAAGATTTTTATCTTAAAATACTCCTCTTTACTCTTAAGTATTATATATAGAAAACATGTAGTAACTACTATTTGTGCAAATACAGTAGCAATAGCAGCCCCTGCAACTCCAAGTTTTGGAGCAGGTCCCCATCCAAAAATTAGCACAGGGTCAAGTATAATATTAGTTATTAGCCCTATTGTATTGATGCAAAAAGGTGTTCTACTATTCCCAAGTCCATTGAAAATTGCAGTAAATACTGGATTGATAAAATAAAATACCATACCTAAAGCTACTATTATTAAATATTGTCTGGACATAGATATAACTTCTAAATCTCCCAATCTGAAAAAACCTATTAGTTGTTTATTGAGTACTATCAAAACCATAGTATATATTATTGCCAACATAAGGTTTATTTCTATTGCTGATTTTATATATGATTTAGTAGTGCTTATATTATTTTCTCCTATACTTTGTGCTACCTTTACTTCACCACCTACTTTTGAAATCATAATAAATGCCATTGCAAGCCATGGAAAAAATCCCGCTGTCCCAACTGCAGCTACTGCTTTACTTCCAGCTTTACCAACCCATATCATGTCTATCATGTTATATCCCATTTGTATAAATGAAGTCCCCATTATTGGGAGTGATAGTTTAAGTAACTTTTCAGTAATACTTCCTTCTGTTAAATCAAGTCTATTTTTCATTTTCCACCTCTTTTATATTATAATTATAAAATTAAAAAGCCCTTTAATTGTACACTTAAATCAACTACTATGTTTATTTAAGTAAATTTACCATTATAAATAAATTTATTATATTTAAACTCAATAAGTTGAAATAAAGTTACTAATTTAAAATGATTTTTAGCTTCTACTTTTCTAATCTACCATATATTATTTCTCTGTAACAGTACATTTAACACCTTGAATATCTATATTATTCTTCCCAGTCATTAATACAAATTCTACTCTGTACAATATACCCCATTTACAAGAATTTACTTATAATATAGCATTTTTAGATTATTTAATATATATTACCTGTCTATGTAGTTTCAAATTGTGTTAACTATAATAAAATATGGTAATGTTTATCATTGATTTTCAGCAATAGATATAATTATATAACTATCTCACGCCTATGGTTCTTATTTTAATACCATTAAGTAAATATATCAAAATCTCCAACAAACTTGTTATATAAGCCAATATATTCCACTATATTTCCCAAATATTGACAAGTTTTTTTGGGGTTGATATACTAATACTTAAAATATTTTAAATTCGTATGAGGTGAAGCAATGAACATAAATGAATATATCAAAGACTCTGTTTTAGTTTTTGATGGTGCAATGGGTACATACTATTCCAAACTAAAAAATAGTCCTTTCAATTGTGAAATAGCCAATATAAATGATGCATCTACAATATTGTCTATCCACGAGGAATATATAAAAGCTGGATGTATGGCTATTAAGACAAATACTTTTGCAGCAAATGAAACACTTCTAGAGTGTGATTTTAAAACTGTCAAAGATATTATAAAAAGTGGGTATGAAATTGCATTAGAGGCAACAAGAAATACAGATGTATTTATATTTGCTGATATTGGTCCAATACCTGCTCTAAATGATAGAAATTTGTTACCTGACTATAAGAAAATAGTAGATGTATTTTTAGAAATTGGAGCAACTAATTTTCTATTTGAAACATTTAGTAGTGATGAATATTTACCAGAAATCTCAAGTTATATAAAAGAAAAACAACCAAATGCATTTATCTTAACAGAATTTGCAGTTAATCCAGAGGGCTTTACTAGACTTGGAAAAAGTGGAACTAACATCTTTAAATCTATTTCCAAGGACAAAAATATTGATGCATTAGGATTTAATTGTATCTCTGGCCCACACCATTTATTACATTTTATAAAGACACTTGATATTAATGACAATATAGTTTCTATTATGCCTAATGCAGGCTATCCAACTATTATCAATAATCGTACATTTTTTGAAGATAACTCAGACTATTTTTCAGAACAGATGCTAGAAATATTAAATCAAGGGGTTCATATACTAGGTGGATGCTGTGGTACAACACCTGAATTTATTAAAAAAACTGTTGAAATAATAAATTCTTTATACAAAGGCAATGTTGCCATAAAAAATGATATTTCTCCAAAAGAAAAAATTAAATCTGTGGCAAAAAACGAACTCTTAGAAAAGCTTGATGGAGGTAAAAAAATTATAGCAGTTGAATTAGACCCTCCTATTGATACAGATATTGAATTTTTTATGAATAGTGCTGAAAAACTAAAAAACTACGGAGTTGATGCAATAACAATTGCTGACTGCCCTATAGCAAGAGCAAGAGTTGATAGTAGTTTATTAGCTTGTAAAATAAAGAGAGAGCTAGACATCACTCCTATTCCACATATGACATGTAGAGATAGAAATATTAATGCTACAAAAGCTCTTCTTTTAGGATTAAATATTGAAAACATAAACAACGTGTTAGTAGTAACTGGAGACCCTATACCTTCTGCTGAAAGAGATGAAATAAAGGCCATGTTCAGTTTTAACTCTTCTATACTAGCAAATTACATAAAAACTTTAAATAAAGATACCTTTAATACTCCATTTAATATATTTGGAGCTTTAAATATAAATGCAACAAACTTTGATTCTCAACTTAAGCACGCTAAGATTAAAATAGAAAATGGGGTTACTATGTTTTTAACTCAACCAGTTTTAACAGAGCAAGCTTTATTAAACTTAAAAAAAGCTAAGGAAATACTTCCTGCAAAGATACTAGGTGGAATTATACCTGTAGTAAGTTACAAAAATGCTTGTTTTATGAATAATGAAATTTCAGGAATTACTGTTTCACAAGACATTATAGACATGTACAAAGATGCTTCAAAAGAACAATCTACTAAACTTGCTATCAATATATCAACTCAAATAGCAAAAGAAATTGAACCTTATGTAGATGGTTATTATATTATTACACCATTTAAAAGAATTGACATAGTATGTGATATATTAGCAGGTATTAATAAATAAAATAATTATAATATAAATAGTATTTATATTATAATGTTTATTTATTAAAGTATAGTGTAATTTTAAAAAGCCTTGTATTTGAATCTTTTAAGCTAAATTATAGATTGTAATTTTTAGATGATTTTGATAATATAGATGTATATTATGGTAATATTTATAGATATACATTAATTATGGGGAGATTTTGTGAAATATTTTTTTACAAAAAATTTGGGATATGGAAATAAATAAAAAATTCAATAGAGTTGATATGCAAGTTTCAATACTTACTGCAATTATTGTAATAATTTCTTCTTCATGTGTTTATTTTTTTAATTATGCACTCACTTATAATGATATGATTTATACTTTAAGTGAGAGGTCAAGACATATATATAAGTATGTAGAAAAAAATCTTGATAAAGATACCTTTATTGAAATTAATTCTGAAAAAGACCACTCAAAAGAGTCTTATAAAAGTGCTAAAGTGCTATTGGAATCTGTAAAAAATACTACTGGAGTTATGTACTTATACACTGCAAAAAAAACAAAAGATGGCTCATTAGTATATGTTGTTGATAGTTTAGATTCATCTAGAAGCGATTTTAGAAATGCTGGTGATTTGATAGAAAAAGAGATTTGGGGTGACCTTAACAAAGCACTAGATAATAATATATTGCTACCTAAAAAAATAAAAAAAACATCTTGGGGACATATATTTATATCGTACTTTCCCATCCATAATGATGTTGGTAAAGTCGTTGGAGTAATGGGAATTGAATTTGAAGCAAAACATCAATACAATACCTTTAGATTTATAAGTATAGTTACTCCTTTTATAGCTTTATTAACCTGTTTAATATCAGCATTAGTAGCAGTAATCCTGTTTAAACGTATATCTAATCCTACATATACTGATTTTGCCAATACTGATTATCTAACAGGATTAAAAAATAGAAACGCTTTTGAAATAGATATGAATAACTTAAACAATTCAAATCTTAAACAACCAATTTCTATAATGTCAATAGATTTAGATGGCCTTAAAAAAATCAATGATAAATTTGGCCATCAAACAGGAGATTTATACATTAAAAATGCAAGTAAAATTATACAAGATGTAATAAATAAAAAACATATAGTTTATCGCGTTGGTGGAGATGAGTATATAATTATTTTAAAAGATTCCTATCATGAAGAAATAGATAGTATTGTCAATAAGATTAATTTAAAAATAATTGAAGAAAACGCTACTAATGAATTAAATTTATCCATGTCTATTGGATATGCAGTTTTCGATGAAAACTTAGACAACTCTTTATTTGATACATACCATCGTGCAGATTCTGAAATGTATTGTAACAAAAGAAAAATTAATAAAAACGATTAATATTTATTTTAAATTTATATAAAAAAGTCTATTCTATAAACAATAAATTATAAGAATAGACTTCTTTAATATGTGTATTTTTATACAATAACTTCTTTAGTTAAAATTTGCTCTTTTTTCCAAACGATTTTTTATAAATTCATGTATTACCTTAACTAGTACATTTGTAATTAATATCAATACAGCTAGTGCTGCTGCTTGTGCTGTACTTCCCTTATCATCTAACTGTACAATTGATATAGCTGCTACCTTTGAACTTGCTGTATATATAAATACTAGTGCTGATATTGTTACCATAGAATTTAAGAAAAAATACATAAAGTTTTCTAAAACTGCTGGTAAACAAAGTGGTATTGTTACATTCTTAAGAATTGATGCACTATTTATTCCCATTGATTTTGCCACCATGTCTAATTCTTTGTCCACTTTCTTAATAGCTGTAGTTGCAGTTATAAAAGCTACTGAGAAAAAATGTACCACATTGCATATAACCATAATAAATAATGTTCCATACAATCCATTAAACAAGTTCTTAATGTATATTGTATCCATTAGATTAAACTCTAATTTATTAAAGAATAGTACATAAGCTATACCTAACACTAACCCTGGTAATGCCATAGGCAATGTACTTAAAAAATACCCAAATGATTTTAAATATGGAGCTTTTTCTGTTTTTTCGTTTAGATATGCAAATAAGAAAACAAAACTTGTCCCAAGAATAGCTGTCAGTAATGACATTTCTATTGAATTTATAAATGGCTTAATTCCATCAATACTACTTTTCATAGAAAAGTGTTCAAGTGTGAGTCTTAAATCATATGGCCAAACAGATATTAGTGAAGATAAGATTACAGTCAACATTACAGCTATTATTCCAAATGCAATAATTCCTACAATGACTCCAAATATACTGTCTCTTAACTTATTAAATTTAACCTTATATGGGATTGATTTTGAATTTATATATGAATTTTGATTTTTTTCGATTTTTTTAGTTACTATAAAAGATATTATTGCAGGTATCAAAAGTAATATTGATACAGTTGCTCCCATAGGCATATTTTGCTGTCCTATAATTTGCTTGTATACATCTATTGATAATACATTGAAATCTCCTCCAATAACTTTTGGAGCTCCAAAGTCTGTAAAGCACAATGTGAATGATACAAATGCTGAACTTATTAAAGAGTACTTAATGCTAGGTATCGTTATACTTAAAAACTCTCTTATCTTGCTTATTCCCATAGCATTGCTAGCTTCATATAATCTATAATCAGTTGAATTTAGTGATATATAAAGTATCTGAAATGATTGAGGAAATACATATATAATTTGTGCTAATACTATTCCAATTGAACCATATATCGGAATATTTATTCCAAGTAAATTAGTCACTACCCCTTGATTTCCAAATAAATATACCAAACCTATAGCATGCATCATTGTAGGGGCAAACATAGGAAACATCGCTATAGATTTAAGAAGTCCTTTAAACTTAATCTTTGTTCTTGTTAGTGCATATGCATACACTAGTGCGAGAGTTAAAGATATTACAGTTGATATAACAGATACAAATATTGTATTTTTCAGAGAATTTAACAGTGCTTCAGAAGCTAAATACTCTTTAAAATTTTGTAATCCAACAAAAACTCCATCTTTATCTAAAAATGCTTGTACAAACAGATAGATTATGGGTGCCAATAAAAATATTACCAAAGACATAACTAATACTGTAAGCATACATTTTTTTATATCTAAATTTATTTTAGATTTAATATTTAAACTTTTAGAACTTATAGCATTATTATTCATATATTTATGCTCCTTTAACTTTTGGATACTTTAAATAGTATTTTTCATCTATACTTACACTTACAAAGTCACCCTCTACTAAATTTAAATTAACCCATTCTTTTATAGAAACATCACTTATTATAAAATTTTCATTTAATTTATCTTTTATTTCCACTCTCAATAGATTCCCTCTAAATTCTATATTAGATATTGTTCCATGACAATTTTCTTTTGTTGACTTTTCTATTTGAACATATTCTGGTCTTACAGTTAATATAGAATCTCCTCTATCAAAACAGTTTGTATCTCCTATAAATTGAGCTGTAAATAGGTTTTGAGGATTTTGATATATTTCTTCTGGAGTCCCTATTTGCATTATGTCACCGCCATTTAAGATTGCAATTTTGTCTGCCATAGTTATAGCTTCTTCCTGGTCATGTGTTACCATTATTGTTGTTATATTTAATTCTTTCTGTAGTTTTTTAATATCCATTCTAAGTTTGTGTCTAACTTTTGCATCAAGTGCAGACATTGGCTCATCTAAAAGTAAAAACTTTGGCTCAAGTGCTAATGCTCTTGCTATTGCAATTCTCTGTTGTTGACCTCCTGACAATGCTTTAGGATACTTATGAGCTTCATTACTCAATCCAACTGTTTCAAGCACTTCTCTAACCTTCTTATCTATCTTTTCTTTTGGTACCTTTCTTTCTTTAAGCGGAAAAGCTATATTATTATATGCTGTCATATTTGGAAATAATGCATATGATTGAAATACTATCCCAAAACCTCTCTTTGATGGCTCTAACTCTGTTATATCTTTATCTTGAAGAATTATAGCTCCACTATTTACATCTTCAAGCCCTGCTATTATTCTAAGTAATGTAGTTTTTCCACATCCACTAGGTCCAAGTAAACATAGAAACTCACCTTCTTCAATATCTAAACTAATATTGTTTAACACTCTTTTTTGGTCATAACTCTTGAACACATTATTTATTTTTAAGTAACTCATATCTAATCTCCCCTTATACAATTATATTTGTTTTTTTAATTTTATATTTTAATTTTTCTTATAAATTTCTTTTCTCTATTTCTATTAAAAAATCCATTTAACTTTTACTTACTTTCAGATTTTGAACCATACTTCGATTCCCAAGTTTTTAACACTGCACTTCTATTTTTTGATGCAGAGTTTAAATCAACTTCTTTAATCAGCTGTTCTAATGGACGTTTAGAGTAACCTTTTGGTACAGGATTATCTGTCTTTATAGAAGTCACTGCTACTTCATGTGCATATCTGTCCATAGCTGAATCACTTATTGCCCAATCTAAAAACAATTTTGCTTCTTTTTTTATATTATCTTTCTTAACCAAAGCATTTGCTTCTAAATCCCAACCTGAACCTTCTTTTGGAAATACTACTTCTATAGGTTCTCCACTAGACAATTGCTGTGTAGCTCTATATCCAAGTGTAATGCCTATTGGGTATTCTCCTGAACCAGCTAGTTTTGCAGGTTTCGAACCTGAATGTGTATATGTAGCTATATTCTTATGTAGTTTATCCATGTAATTATAAGCTTCTTTTTCACCCATCATTTGAATAAGTCCTGATACTGTAAGATAACCTGTACCAGATGATGCTGGATTTGGCATTGTTATAAGACCTTTGTACTCTGGTTTTATTAAATCATTATATCCTTTTGGAACATCTAGGCCTAATTTTTCAAGTTCTTTGTAATTAACTACTATTGCTGTCTCTGGTACACTCATACCTACCCATGATACATCTTTTCCAGTATCCTTAAATCTCTTATCTACCTTGTCATAATTTTTAGGCTTATATGCTTCAAGTGCCCCATCTTCTTTTAGTTCTATCATATTCATTGCTGATAATCCCCATATAACATCTGCTTGTGGATTATCCTTTTCTGCTAATAATTTTGAAGCTATTACACCATGAGAATCCATAACTATTTCTACATCAATATTAGGATACTCTTCTCTAAATCCTTCCATATAGTAAGCTATTTGCTCTTCTTCTAATGCTGCATATATTGTAAGTTTATTATTTCCTTTTCCTTGAGTAGTTTGTGGTGTTGTTGATATGCAACTTGTCATAAATGCAATTACTACAATACACAGACAAGTAAATATAAATTCTTTCATATCTTCCCCCTTTTTGTGTTTTTGTCTTTTTTTAATTGTTTTTTATTGTTTTTGCTTATGTTTATATAATACACCTAATTTGTTAATACGAAGTTAAGTGTAAATTAACAGTTCGTTAATTTTTAGAAATTTTTGTTAAATTTATTATTTTTTTACAAAGTTCTAGGCATATAGACCATTATATCTTCATAAAAATTCTTATAAAAAACACCCTTTTACCCATATGAGTATGATTTTATTTGAGCTTTTTTATATACAAGGTAGAATATACATAACTTTTACATCTGGAGTATTGAAATGAATATTGAGAGATTAATAGGTAATTAATTGATACCGCCAATTCCGAATATGTGCTTACTTGCACTAAAAAGCCTAACTCCTATAAACTAGGATGTTAGGCTTATTTTTATAAGTATTTAATTATCCAACCAAATCATTTTTCTTTTTTTCTTCAAGTGCTTTTTTAAGCACCATATCCTTAACCTTCATAAGTCTAGTAGTACTTGCTCTCTCATTTTCTTCAAGCTTCATAGCAATATACTTAATAGTTTCAATGTAATTTGGTATCATTACATTTTCAAGAGCATTAACACGTCTACGTGTCTTTTCTATCTCTTGTGCAAGAAGCTGTGCACTTTTTTCACTTTCTGCAAGTCTTAAAAGTGGTTCCATTGCATCTGAAAATGCTTCCATAGCAGAATCTAATTCACCTGATGTAAAAGCAAGACCATAAGGATAAATATCACTTTGATTGTTTTCAGTTTTAAAGTCAAACACAGGAACATCAACACTCATTATGTTTCTTGTAGAAATACCTACAGAAACAGATTGTTTTGGCATCATAAGTGCTGAACCTAGATACTCCTGACTCATAACTGCCCTTGCAATTATAAAATTTTTATAAGCAGCATCGAGAGCATTTTCTGCTTCTTCACGTAATCGCTTATTTTCTCTTACAATTTCAAGAAATTGTTTCATAAGTTCATCAAGCTTATCTTTAAGAAGCTTATGACCTCTTGTCGCAGTTTTAAGGAGTTTCTTAAGTCTAGTCATTTCCATACGTGTTGGATTTATATTTAATCTAGCCACAGATATCACTCCTTAGGCATATATTTTTCAAAATATTCATCACGAATACGTTTAAGTTCACTTTTTGGTAACATACTAAGAAGCTTCCATCCAATTTCTAATGTTTGCTCAATAGTTCTGTCAGTTCTAAATCCTTGTGAAACGTATTCTTTCTCAAATTCATCTGCAAATTTTGCATACATTAAATCAATTTCAGAAAGTGCAGATTCACCCAATATTGCCATAAGTTCTTTTGCATCTTTACCTCTTGAATATGCTGCAAAAAGCTGGTTCATTGTATCTGCGTGGTCCTCACGAGTCTTACCTTTACCAATTCCCTTATCTTTAAGACGAGAAAGTGATGGTAAAACATCTATAGGAGGCTGTATATCTTTTTTATAAAGTTCACGGTTAAGTATAATTTGTCCTTCTGTAATGTATCCTGTAAGGTCAGGAATTGGATGTGTTTTATCATCCTCAGGCATTGTAAGTATTGGAATCATTGTTATAGACCCTTCATGTCCTTTCATTTTTCCTGCTCTTTCATACATTGTAGCAAGGTCAGTATAAAGATAACCTGGATATCCACGACGTCCTGGAACTTCTTTTTTGGCTGCGGAAACTTCACGTAATGCTTCTGCATAGTTTGTAATATCTGTTATTATAACAAGTACATGCATATCTTGCTCAAAAGCAAGGTATTCTGCTGCTGTAAGTGCCATTCTAGGTGTAGATACACGCTCTACTGCTGGGTCATTTGCAAGGTTTACAAATACCACAGAACGGTCAATTGCTCCTGTTGCTTTAAAATCACTTATGAAGAAATCTGCATCTTCAAAAGTTATACCAACAGCTGCAAATACAACGGCAAACTTAGAGTCAGTTCCACGAACTTTTGCCTGTCTTGCAATTTGAACTGCAAGATTAGCATGTGGCAAACCAGAACCTGAGAATATAGGAAGTTTTTGCCCTCTAACCAAGGTATTAAGCCCGTCTATAGCAGAAACACCAGTCTGTATAAACTCAGCTGGATAATCACGTGCTGCTGGATTTATAGGTGCACCATTTATATCAAGTCTTTTATCTGGTATAATTTCTGGTCCACCATCAATAGGTTTACCCATCCCACTAAAAACACGACCTAATATGTCTGGTGAAACTCCAAAATCAAGACTCTTTCCTAAAAAACGTACTTTACTTTCAGCAAGGTTTATACCTGTTGAACTTTCAAAAAGTTGAACAAGTGCAGTATCTTCATTTACTTCTAGAACTTTACAACGACGAATTTCTCCACTTGAAAGCTCAATTTCTCCAAGTTCATCAAATTTTACACCTTCTACGCCGTTTATTAACATAAGAGGACCAGCTACCTCTTGTATTGACTTATATTCCTTTATCATAGTTCTTCAGCCCCCCTCTTCTTAATAAGGTCAGCAAGCTCGTTGTCTATTTCATCTTCAATTGCATCGTAAGCAGCATCTAGTTTATCTTCTTCTACATACTTAGCACGACCAATCTTTTCAAGAACTGAAAGCTTGATAATATCATTTATAGTAACATTTTGCTTAATAGCATCTTGTGCTGACTTATAGAATTTTAGAATAAGCCCCATCATTCTATACTGTTTGTGAAGTGATGTATAAGTATCAACTTCATGGAAAGAGTTTTGATGAAGGAAGTCCTCTCTTATAGAACGAGTGACTTCTAGTATCAATCTATCTCCATCTGAAAGTGAGTCAACACCAACCAATTGAACTATCTCTTGAAGCTCAGATTCAACTTGCAAAAGTTTCATAGCTTGAGCTCTTTGAGCTGAGAAATTATCATTTACATTTTTATCTGCCCATACATCAACTTTCTCCTGATAAAGTGAATAACTTGTTAACCAGTTAATTGCTGGGAAGTGACGTTTATATGCTAATGAAGCATCAAGTCCCCAGAATACTTTTACTATACGAAGTGTTGCTTGGCTAACAGGTTCTGATGTATCACCACCAGGAGGAGAAACAGCACCAATTGCTGTAAGAGTTCCTTCTCTATCATCCATACCTAGACAGTTTACTTTTCCTGCTCTCTCATAGAATTGAGCAAGACGCGAACCTAAATACGCTGGGTAACCTTCTTCACCTGGCATCTCTTCCAAACGCCCACTCATCTCTCTAAGAGCCTCTGCCCATCTTGATGTAGAATCTGCCATAAGTGCAACACTGTATCCCATATCTCTAAAATATTCAGCTATTGTAATACCAGTGTATATAGAGGCCTCACGTGCAGCAACTGGCATATCTGATGTATTAGCTATAAGTACTGTTCTTTGCATAAGTGACTCACCTGTTCTTGGGTCTTTTAGTTCAGGGAATTCAAGAAGAACATCTGTCATTTCATTTCCACGTTCTCCACATCCTATATATACAACTATATCTGCATCTGCCCATTTAGCAAGCTGATGCTGTGTAACAGTTTTTCCACTTCCAAAAGGTCCTGGAATAGCTGCTACCCCACCTTTTGTAATTGGGAAAAATGTATCTATAACTCTTTGACCTGTAACAAGAAGTGAATCTGGTGTTTTCTTTTCCCTATATGGTCTTTCTTTTCTAACTGGCCATTTTTGCATCATAGTTACAGCTATATCATTACCTTTTTCGTCTGTGATAACACAAACTGTATCCTCAACAGTAAATTCTCCAGAATATATTTCTTTTATAGTACCTTTTACGCCATAAGGAACCATAATCTTACATTCCACTACAGCAGTTTCTTGAACTACCCCAATTATATCTCCTGCTACGACTTTATCACCCGCAGATTTTTTAGGTTTGAATTCCCATTTAATTGTTCTATCAAGTGAAGATACTTCAACACCTTTAGTTATATTAGTACCTGAAATTTCATACATTTTTTCAAGTGGACGTTGAATACCATCATAAATAGTTGAAATAAGACCTGGCCCAAGTTCAACACTCATAGGCATTCCAAGAGAAACCACTTCTTCTCCTGGTCCTAGACCAGAAGTTTCCTCATAAACCTGTATAGAAGCCTTATCTCCATGCATTTCAATAATCTCGCCTATAAGATGTTTATCAGAAACTCTTACGACGTCAAACATATTCGCATCTCTCATGCCCTCCGCTACAACAAGCGGTCCTGACACCTTTACAATTGTGCCTGTTTTCATATTCTCTCACCTGCAATCATATACTTTATCAAAATTTAAATATTCCCTCCTATATTTTATCAATACATTTTTTAGCATTAACAAAATTTGAGATTGTCTCTTATTCAATTTGCATCTATTTTTTAAATAATATATCTGCACCTATAGCACGTTTACTAGATTCTCTTACTTCATTCATACCTAATCCCATACTTCCTCCAATACCTGGAATAACTATAATAGCAGGAAGTTGATAGTCTTTGTATTTTGCTATTGATTCTTTTGCAAGCAATGACGCCTGTTCTGTAATATAAATTATCGCATATTCATCTTCAACCAACTTATGTATACTTTTTTTAATTTCGTCACTATCATAGGCTGGGAAGATATCTATTCCAAGAGCTAAAAATCCCATGATGCTATCTTTATCTCCAACTACTCCTACCTTATACATAAGCATCCCTTAGCCTTTCTTTTATAGTATCTGCGTCTATATTATTAAGCTTACTAGTCATAATAATCCTAATTGTTTTTATTTCTGATTCTTTAGCATATAAATATGCAATTAGCGGTTCTAGTGTAAGAGGTTTAAATTTTGCATCTCTAACATATTCCATAAGATAATCATCACAAAGTTTTTCAAAGACAGTAAATCCACTATCCATGCCATTTTTACAGACATCAGAGTAAGAAGTAGATTTAAAACATGATGCTGGAGTGTCTGAAGAAAAAGCTTCTAAGAATTTTTCTTTATCAAGTGAGCCACCTGAAACAAACACATTCATAAACATATCAAAATCTTTCTTCATGTTTTTAACTCTTATAAAACTCTTTAGATTTGTTAAATCACAAACTTTCATAACATAATCTATTACAAATTTATTTTGACTTTCTGTAGCTGTCTCTTTCATACTTGAAAAAGTTGCTTTATCTAAAACAATATCAACCATCTGACCATTTTGTGTTTTACTATAAATATCAAATGCATCTATTATTGCTCCTGCCATTATCTTAGGTAAATCACTAAAACTACGATTTGCTAAAGATTCTTTAAGCTTCGCAAGTGAAATTGTACCTCCATCAATTAAGTACTTTTCACCATCTACACCAGAAATTTCTTCTTTAATCAAAACTTTTAAGTTATGATAATCATTTTTATAAAGGAATACATCAACAAATTTTTCTTCAGGGGCTAGACCTTTAAGAATTTCATATGTTTTAGATAATTCTTGAGTCAAAACATTCTCAAAATTGTGAACATTATTATTTGACGAATCCGTATAACCCGCTTCTGCTATAATTCTTAAAGAGTCTTCAGGGCTTTTAGCTTCTGCCATTTGAATAAACATTTGTCTGTTAAGAAGCTGTTTTTCAAGCACTCTTATTCGTGCCACGGCATAGGGATAAGTTTTTTCTTCTGCCATCTTTTAACCCCCCTCCTTAATTAAACAAAATTTCTGCTGCAATTTGCTCAATATCTTCATGCTCTACTGCAATTATAGCTTCAAACGAATAATTATACTCAATGTCACCTTTTTTAACTATGAAACCTCCAGTAATATCTCTAGTTTCATCAGATACTTTAATGCCTTTTTTAGATAATACATCTTTTAATGTTTTTCTATCTTTTTTAGATAATACTATCTCAGATCCATCTGTACAATTCGCTTTTTCAATCATATTTAATATAATTTGTTCATATTCACTATCTTTAAGATTTAGAAGTTTATTTTTAGCTTCTAAAATTACTGCTTCTAAAATCTGTTGTTTCTTTGATAATATTTGTTTCTTAGCCTCCATATAAGCTCCTGATATTTCCTTAGAAGCTGCTTTCTCTGCTTCTGCCTCTGCAAGCTTTGTATAGGAAGCCATTTCCTTTTCAGCTTTTTCATTAGCTGAACTTATCTTTAAATCTGCTTCACTTTTAGCTTTATCCAATATTTCTTGTGCCTCTTGTTTGGCATCAGCTATAATTCTGTCAATCATTTTTTGTTCATTACCCATAGGAGTGCTTCCTCCTTTTCATTTTTTTTACTTATGAATTATATTCTATAATTAACCAACTGCAATTCCATTGTAAGCTAAGAAAGAAACAAGTAGTCCTAAAAGAGCATATGTTTCAACTATCGCTGCAAATGTTATAGCTTTACCAAGTTCTTCAGGTCTTTTAGCAACTATTCCAACCCCTGCTGCTGCTGCCTTACCTTGTGCAATACCTGATACTAAGCCAACTAGACCAATTGGAAGTCCTGCCATAAGAAGTTGTAAACCTTGAGCTGATGTTGGTATCGCATCTCCACCAATAATTCCTGCTTTTGATAAAATAAGGAAAGCTATGATAAATCCATATAGACCTTGTGTACCAGGAAGAAGTTGCAAAACTAGAAGTTGACCGAATTTACTAGGGTCTTCTGTTACAACACCTG
Organism: Clostridioides sp. ES-S-0006-03; assembly: GCF_020662275.1. Classification (NCBI taxonomy): domain Bacteria; kingdom Bacillati; phylum Bacillota; class Clostridia; order Peptostreptococcales; family Peptostreptococcaceae; genus Clostridioides; species Clostridioides sp. ES-S-0006-03. Next base: position 372,104 of record NZ_JADGMM010000004.1, on the reverse strand, counting down.
CTGCGGCTTGACCTGCTATTGAAGTACCTTTAGCAGAACCCATACCTGCAAATAACGCTGCTATAGCAGCTCCTGATATTGCCAAAAATTGACCATTTCCTAACGCGTTTAAAAATTCCATATTTACATCTCCTTTTTATTAATGCTTGTATATTTTGTTTTATACTTAAACGGAACAAAAGGAACTCCTCCGCCTTCATAAAACTTATTGAAAAATTCTACATACTGTAACCTACTTGTATGAACATATGCACCTAGTGCATTTATAAGAAGGTTTATTGTGTGTCCTACAACACCAATTACAACTGCAAATATTGGACCAGCTATAGCTCCTAAAAGATTGATAACCTGCCCTATAACTCCTGTTGTTAGACAAAGAGCCATAATTCTTGTATAAGATAATATATCAGCAAAATAACTTGTTATACCATAAAGACTTGAAAATCCTTTAAAAAGCTTAACAGGAACACCTTTAAAGCTTCTTCCTTGAGTAAGGATAAGACCTATAGCACCTATAATTGCTAAATATTTTCCTACTTCAGAAAATACGCCAATATCTCCTGCAACAAAAGGTATTATAAGTAGACATACCCCTGTTATACATAAATACCAAAACCCTATATCAAAAATTGCATCTATTACCTTTCCATCTCTTATTAATGTATATGCTTTAATTCCCAAACCTACATATATATGGATAATACCGAACAGTAATGACATCCCCATAAGTACCATAACATCCTCTAAAGGATTAATTAAAGCTTTTATAGGAACTAAATCCCCCAAAATACCCCCGAATATAAGACCCCATATAGTAGTTGAAACTCCACAAATACCAATAAGTTTAATTAAATTTCCTTCACCCTTTTTCATTTTTGATTTGTATACAATAAATCCACAAGCTAGGGCAATTATTATCCCATATGCAGCATCACTTAGCATCATTCCAAAGAATACAACATAGAAAAAAGTCATAATCGTATTTGGGTCAATATCTTTTGTGCTTGGACAACTGTACATATTTGTTACACTTTCAAAAGGTGTTACAAGTTTATTGTTTTCAAGTAGAATCGGGAAACCTTCTTCTTTGTTTCCTTCCTCTGTTTGAACACAACAATCAAACTTTTCTGTGATTTCACTAATTAGGTCGCTTGCACTTTTACTTGGTAACCAACCATTAAGACAGAATGTTGTTTTTGTTTTTACAAGTCTCTCTATAATCTTTTTCTGGTCTCTTTCTATAGTGTAAAAGTCATATAGATTTTCAAGCATGTGTATATTATTTCCATGATTTTTGATTTCTTCTGTCTTATTTTTAGAAACGTTTTCCTGTCTAATTATCATTTCATTGTATTTCTTGATAGCTTGTGATGGTGTCCCTTCCTCACTTGGTAATGTAACTATTGCAAAATTAAATTCTTTAAGAACTTCTGTAGCATTATCAAAAGTTTCTTTTAAAGTAATTAAATAAACATAGTTCATTAACTTGTCAGAATCAATAATTCCAAGAACACTTTCTGGCACTTCATCCTCTAGTCTAACTCTTAAAGCATCAATATTTGCATTTGTGGGTATAGTTCCTAGAATAGTTTTTGTATACTTAGTTTCCATCTTTTCAAAAGGAACATCAAAGTTTACCCATGGCTCTAACATACTTTTATTATTATTTAATAAATTTATGTTACTCCTTATTGTACCTATCTCTTTATTTAGATTATTTAACTCCAAAACTTCAGCATAAATTTCATCTTCTTTTTCACTGTCAATTTTGTTAAATTCTCTTTTTGGTGCAAACATAGCTTTCTTTTGTTTCACTAGTGAAGAAACAATGTCAATCGCTTGATTCACATGTGCCATCTTCTGTTCTAGCATTATAACCTCTGACTCCTCACCATCTTTTGTAAGATGATTTTTTAACTCATCCATTTCAGTAAGAAAGGCACTATCATCAATCTGAACAAATCCACGGTTCATAAGTAGCTTTAAAATTTGGCTTTTTTGAGCTTCTAAGCCAACAATAGATATCTTGTTCATATTAACTATTGCCATATTATCTCACTACCTTTCCAATAACCGCTTCGATTGCCTTACTTCGTCTTTCTGTCGCAGTTTTTTCAATTTTCAGACATTCACTTTTAGCATCTGCCAAGATTTTATCAACCTCTGCTTTACTGTCGGTGACTGCCTTCTCAACAAGAGTTTCTTCCATAAGCTTTGCTTGCTTTTTTACATCAGTCAAGATGCTTTCACATTCGTTTACAGCATCAGCTCTGATAGACTCTGCATCAGTAACAGCTTTTACTTTAATACTGTCTGCTGTCTGCTCTGCCTCAACAATGCTTTTTATTATTTCAAAAGCCATCCAAATCACCTCTCTTACCTTTTTACTATGTATATAACTAATTAGAGTTTTTTATTCTAATTAGATTACTACCTCATTGTTAAAGTATAAACAGCATTTTTATATAATAATTAATTTTTTTCAACATTTATTTTTTAATAAAACATATTTTAGAGTAGTACTTGCTTAGACTTACATTCTTTTTTGACTTACTTTTAGACTATGACATGAGTATGATTTTTAAATATCATTATTTTCAATAATTATAATTTAAAGCAATATGGTTTGTCAATAGCGTTATTTTGTTTTGAAATTAACGGTTTATCGACATTTTCAATTTTTATTTCAATTTTTTTTTACATATAATTTTATTTATTCCATATAAATTATTTTTATCTTTTTTTTCAACACATAGAATGATAAAACTTATTGTTTTTTTTGAATTTTTAGAAATATCTTATATTTTTTCATCTAACTTTTATAAATCATCAGCTCATATCGATTTTTGTCAGCTTATTTTAGTTTAATTTTTTCTAAATTTATTAGATATAAGTTAATCCTTTTTTAAGATTGATAAAATTTACACTTATTTTTAAATACTTTAGTCCCTCAATCATTATCTTAACTTTAAATAAGTAATACCACTAATTAGTTTATATATTATATATTCGCCAACATGCTGAAAAAATCCTCGAACCAATCACTCCAACCTTCAATAGGATATGCAGCTCCTCCATTTACGCTTTTTAAAAGATTGGATGTATATTCTTCTCCTATAGAAAAAAGTTCACCTATCGTTATATCATATCCTCTAGATGTAACTACTTTACAAAATGAATCCATAACATCACGTTGTTTTCTTGTTTCCATAATCTCTTTCTTAAACTCTGAATCGTTCTTTGCTTCATCTAAAATTTTAATTAATTTTTCATTCATTATATACATTCCTTTCTATATAAAAAAGAAGCCATCTAAAAAAACTAAGATGACTTCACTTAATCGTTATAAACAATATTTTTACTAGTATAAAATAATTGGTGTACCTGGTTCTATATTTTCATAGATTTTCTTTGCCTTAGAAAAAGGTGTGTTTACACATCCATGTGAACCTGAAGATCTATATATACCTCCACCAAAAGAACCTCTCCAAGTAGCATCATGAATTCCTATATTTCCATTAAATGGAAGCCAATAACTTACAGGTGAACTATAGCCTTGACCAGTTAAAGAAACATTTCTAGCTTTATAGTTAAGAGGATATATCCCTGATGGGGTAGCAAATCCTCTACCTAAATCGCCTGTTACAACATCTGTTGATACAAGCATTTCTCCATTCTTAAAGAACCACATGTGTTGGTCAGAAAGACTAATCTCAACATATGTATTACCAATATCATCTTTATTACGAGATACAGCTTTTTGTATGTAGATAGGTTCTCTTGTAACATTTTTTCCAGCTTTTACAACATCAACTAAAGCTTCTGCTTCTTTCTTTTTATCTATCAACCATCCATAAATTCCACCTGAAATAGTAATCTCTTTGCCAGTTGCAGTTTTAAATGGTCTTGAATCTCCAAAAGTACTATATTTTTTGCTTAATCCTCTTGTATACTCTACCATCACATCATTATCGAAAGTTATGTCATAATTTTTTTCTGAGTCTACCTTTAACCACTTATTAATCTCAGAACCATCTAAAGTTTCCTTACGGTCACTAAAATCATATGTAACAACTACACTGACATATTTATCTAATGTCTTAATAGCCTCTTTTAACTTTTCTGAATCCTTTGTATTGTTTGGAACTTCATATAATTTACTCTCCTCTAAAGAAACAGAAGTAACACCAGAATTAATTGATTTTTTTACTAATTTATAAAAATCATCTTTTTTTACTTTGTTTCCAAGTACTTCTGGTACTATAACATAAGCATTTTTACTGCTATCATACTTAGGGTATGCACTCTTAGGCTCTACAACATTTTTACTATCAAAACAAGATAAAGCATTAAACCCTTTTTCTAGTAAATCTTTATCATATGAAAGAGTTACCATATTATTATACTCTTTAGATTTAAATATTCCACCAATCCATCCAAACGCACTTTGGCTATCTTTTATTTTTTGAACCTTATCATCTGGTGTAAACTTTAAATCTATATCTTTTGCTTTTATTTGTTCTTTTTTATTGTTTCTTTCCTCTAGACTTAAAGTATAAGAATTAGTACTTGATGTTAATAAATCATTTACTTGTTCAACTGTCTTTCCTGAAGCTTTCACACCATTAATAGTTGTACCAAAGTAAAAATGATTTCTAAAAAAGATTGCCATCCCTATATAAGCTACAATCAAAACACCTACTACTATAGCTATCTTAACTTTTAGATTTTTTTGCCCACTTTCTTGTTTTGCCTCTTTTCCTTCAATCATAACTAAATCCTTTCTTCATTATAATTACCTATGTACTTTACTAGTTTTAAAAAACCTTATTTCTTCTATATACCCAAACTATTATATTATTAATTTATATTTTTAAAGATAGAGTTATTTACATGATATCAATTTATATTTCAGATAAAATGATTATTGTCAATTCCCCCTTTCAAAATCCCTTAAATATAACCTCTGCTATAATAATATATTACCATACTTTTAAGCATCAGTGTGGCTATCTGTCTATTTTTGTTACATTAAACTACTATTTCCAAAAAAAGAAACTAATATCTTGTTAGTTTCCTTTTTTGATTCATTCTTATATATTAGTCTCCAACTTAACATAACGTTGTTATATACATTTTATATAATTATTATTTAATTATTTTAGTTTCTATATCCTTTCCATCTGCATACTCTTTAAGTAAATCCTTAGCGTATCCAAAGTACTCTTCAATATCTGATTCCGAACTAAATGAAAATATACAAATTAGTATTTCAATTGCATCTGTTGTTATCATAGCTCTCTCGGAATCACTAGTTGGGCTTCCAAATTTACCTAATGAATCAGATAATATAGGTAGATTTTCTATATTTATCAACTCTTTTCCAATACCTTTATACTGCTCGCCTTCATCACCTACAGTAAAACATATTGGTGGATGTAGTTTACTTACATTATATGTACCAACTGGATATAATGATTTTATAGATATTAGATTATTTATTTCAACTATATTATTTATTGTATATAGACCCTTACCTTGAACAATTCTTCTAACTAATGCTTCTGAAGACGTTCTATATCTACTTGGATTTTTACCAAGTTCTTTATATGCATCTCTTGCATCTTTAATCTTATCCAATTTCGTAATATCTTCAATTTCTAGCTTTTGATTCAAAATATCACAAAACTCATTTATCCCATTTATTAACTTTTCTGAGCTTTTATTTACTACTACTTTTGCTTGGATACATCCTAATTTTGCATCAGGCCATTTGTCCTTAAGTTTTTTATCAATGCTTATATCTATCATACTCAAACAACTCCTATCATTAAATTTTTATTTAAGTTTTTTATCATCTATACATTATAGTACTATTCTTTTGTTAATAACATATTTATATCCAAAATAATTTATTTTTAACAGATTTTTATAAAAGATAATTACTTTCCTCATATCTGAATCTTACAAAATAAAAACACTAATTATCTAGCAAGCATTTATTAAATCCAAGCATATATAATAGTGTTTTATATGAAAAAATAAATTTTATTTTTAAAGTAATTTCATAAAATTTTGAACTGGCATTGGTCTTGCAAAATAAAACCCCTGAACTAAATCACATCCAAATTGCTTCATTAACTCAGCCTGTTTCTTACTCTCAACGCCTTCTATAATTACAATTAAATCTAATGATTTTGCTAGAGATACTATAGACTTTGCTATATTACGACTTTTCTCATCATTTTCAATACCATTAAGAAAAGACTTATCTAATTTTAATACATCAATTGGCATGTCCCTTAGACAACTAATAGAAGAATAACCTGTTCCAAAATCATCCATAGAAATTGAAAATCCATGCTTCCTTAATTCATTTAAAACACTTTTTAGTATATTTAATTCATTAATAACTACAGTTTCTGTTATCTCTAATTCAATTAAATTTGAATGTATGTTATATGTTTGGATAGTACTATTGATAAATTTTACAATATCTGGTTGATATAACTCAACTCTAGATAGGTTTACTGAAACTGGTACTAATTTTTTCCCTTGTTTTTCCCATTTAGATAAATCGCTACAAACTCTTTCAAATACAAATCTACCTATTTTTAAAATCAATTGACTTTTTTCTGCTATTGGAATAAATATAGCTGGACTTATAAACCCATGTTCAGGATGATTCCATCTTATCAGTGCTTCACTTCCTATCATCTCACCATTTACAAGTGAAAACTTAGGTTGATAATAAACTTCAAATTGATTCTTTACTAATGCTGTCTTTATATCATCTAAAATTATAGATTCCTCACTAAGCTTATTTCTAACATCTTCATTATAAATAGCATAGTTTATATTTTTACCTTTGGCAACAGACCTTGCCATATTAGCTTTATTTACAGCCTTTTGAGCATCTACTTCTCCTTCTTCTACGAAGTAAATACCCACACAAAGAGAAATTTCAAATACTGTATTTAGATTATTTTCAATATTACTTCGTATACTATCAATTTTTTTTATAATTTTATTTCTTCCATTTTTATATTCACAAAAAATAGCAAAATAGTCACTTGAAAGCCGTGCATATATTTCACCTTCTGTTAGTTCCTCTTTTAAAGCACTTGCTATAGTAATTAATAGATTATCACCAAATTCATATCCAAAAGTATCATTAATCATTTTAAAATTATCAATATCAAAATATACTATAATATAATTTAAAGATGGTTTATTTAAAAGATACTTACTACATTCTCTATAAAATTTATTTTGATTTCCTATATGTGTAACTCTATCTTCATATGCTAAACTTAATATTTCTTTTTCATTAGATTTTTTTATGTACATTATATAGAAAATAATTGCAATAAACACAAATATAATCAATAATACTGCATATACAGCTCTCTTAATAATTTGCTCAGAATTACGGAATATAACATTTTCTGGAATTGAAAAAATCAAGTTCCAATCCTTTATATAATTATCTTTTTTCTTTCCATTATCCATAGTAGCATATCCTAGGTATCGTCTTTCTCCTGACATATTTAAGATTGCAGCACCTGTTTTATTTTCTTCTAATTGTTTTTTTAATTGATTTACATCTTTAATATCATTATCCTGCTTTAACAATTCATAAATATTTCTTGATAATCTATCTTGTTGAGGATGAAGTATAACTGTCCCATTATTTTTTACAACATAAGATATACTATTATTTTCATAAAAAGATACATTTATAAGTTTCATTAGAGTATTGACATCATAAGTACAATACAAAACTCCAACTACTTTATCATTATTTAATATTGGTACTGAGATAGTAATCTTTTTTACAGACTTATTTACTTCATCAATATATGGGCTTGAAACATACTTTTTACCATTAATTGAATTTTTGAAGAATTCTCTATCCTTAACAGAAAACTTATTACCCTTAGTATTTTCTGCATTCCCATTTATATCAACAATTGCCATAGTATAAAATTTTTGGTTTTCCATTTCATCTAAAAGCTTTTTTATTTTTTCTTCATTAGACATGTTAGGATTTGAAGTATAATAACTTGAAAAAATATTTAAAATATCTAAATCTTTTTCAATTTGTCTTTGTGCTAACTGAGAACCTTGTATCGCAACTTCTTTTATATGTACTTCTGCCTCTGATATAAGAAGTTTTCTTGTATCTTCTATATATAGATATCCTAATATCAGAAATAATGATGCCATTAAAAGAATTATAATTAATGTAACACTTTTATTTCTTTTAGTCATCTTACCCCTCCCTTAATTAGTCAACACTTTATATCCCTATTTATATCTTTATTAATACAAATTTATTACTTATCTTACATACAAATATACCCAAATATTACATATAGATTCATTCTAATTATTATAATAACATTATTTAATTGAATTTTGAATTAAAGTTTCAAAACTATTTATGTTTTTTTAAATGAAAAATCCCATATACAATGATATTATATATCTAATGTATACAGGATTTTAGTTTATTTATTTTATAGTAAGTTTTATAGTAAATTTATTTTCCATAATATGAATTTAAATACATTTCTTTTATTTCATTCATAAGAGGATATCTTGGATTCGCACCTGTACATTGGTCATCAAAAGCTTGAATCACCATTTCATCTAGTGAATCTATAAATTTAGATTCCTCAACACCAAATTCTTTTATAGTTTTAGGAATACCAACTTTACTCTTTAAATCTTCAATAGCTATCAATAAACTTTGGAATTTTTCTTCATCAGAATTTCCTTTTAATCCCAAGAATGAAGCTATTTCAGCGTATCTCTTTAATGCCTCTGGATACTTATATTGAGAGAAAGCTCCCATTTTCTTTGGTGCATTAGAAGAATTAAATTTCATAACACCTGTTATTAAAAGAGCATTTGCAACACCATGTGGTACATGATGGAAAGCACCTAACTTGTGAGCCATAGAGTGACAAACACCTAAAAATGCATTTGCAAAAGCCATTCCTGCCATTGTAGAAGCATTTGCCATTTTTTCTCTTGCTTCTGAGTCTTTTGCTCCATTATCGTATGCACGTGGAAGATATTCAAATATGCTCTTAATAGCTTGTAAAGCTAGACCATTTGTATAGTCAGTTGCAAGCATAGATACATATGCTTCTAATGCATGAGTCAAAGCATCAATACCAGAAGCAGAAGTTAATCCTTTTGGCATATTCATCATCATATCCGCATCAACTATAGCCATATTTGGCATCAACTCATAATCAGCTAATGGATATTTAACACCTGTATCTTGGTCAGTTATAACTGCAAATGGAGTTACTTCTGAACCAGTCCCTGCTGATGTTGGTATAGCTACAAAACTAGCTTTTTCACCCATTTTAGGGAACGTATACACTCTTTTTCTTATATCCATAAATCTCATTGCTAGGTCTTGGAAATCTACTTCTGGATGCTCATATAATGTCCACATTATCTTACCTGCATCCATTGCACTTCCTCCACCTATAGATATTATTACATCTGGATTAAACTCTCTCATAGCTTTAGCACCTATCTTAGCACATTCTAAAGTTGGGTCTGGTTCAACTTCAAAGAAAGTAGTATGCTTGATGTTCATTTCATCTAATAGGTCAGTAACTGTCTTAGTATATCCATTATTGTAAAGGAATGTATCTGTTACAATAAAAGCTCTCTTTTTATTCATTACATCTTTAAGTTCTTTTAACGCCACTCCTAAACAACCTTTTTTAAAATAAACTTTTTCTGGTGCTCTAAACCAAAGCATATTTTCTCTCCTCTCAGCTACTGTCTTAATATTAAGTAAGTGCTTAACTCCTACATTTTCAGATACTGAATTTCCTCCCCAAGAACCACATCCTAAAGTAAGAGAAGGAGCTAGTTTAAAATTATATAAATCACCTATACCCCCTTGAGAAGAAGGAGTATTAATTAAAATTCTACAAGTTTTCATAGCTTTAGTAAATCTATCAAGCTTTTCTCTCTGATTTACATCATCAATATATAATGAAGATGTATGACCAAACCCTCCATCTTCTACCAATTTTTCTGCTTTACTAACTGCATCATCAAAGTTGTTTGCTTTATACATTGCAAGTACTGGTGAAAGTTTTTCATGAGCAAAAGCTTCTTCTATTTCAACTGATTCAACCTCACCTATTAAAACTTTAGCATCAACTGGAACTTCAAAACCTGCTAATGTTGCTATTGTGCAAGCTGTTTGACCAACGATTTTAGAGTTTAATCCCCCATTTACTAAAATTACATTTCTTAATTTTTCTGTTTCTTCTTTATTTAATAAGTAAGCACCACGCTCTTTAAATTCTTTTTTAACTTCATTATATATATTTTCCAATACTATAACTGATTGTTCAGAAGCACATATCATACCATTATCGAATGTCTTAGATACAAGAATTGAATTTACAGCAGTTTTTATATCTGCGCTGTCATCAATTATTGCTGGTGTATTACCTGCACCGACTCCAATAGCTGGTTTTCCAGATGAATATGCTGATTTAACCATTCCAGGGCCTCCTGTAGCAAGAGTTAAGTCAACTTCCTTCATAACAGTCGTAGTTAATTCCAAAGATGGCTCATCAATCCATCCGATTATACCTTCAGGAGCTCCAGCCAGAACAGCAGCTTCAAGAACTACCTTTGCTGCCTCTATAGTAGAATTTTTTGCTCTTGGATGTGGAGAAAATATTATTCCATTTCTAGTTTTTAGAGCTAAAAGTGATTTAAATATAGCAGTAGAAGTTGGATTAGTTGTAGGTATAACTGCTGCAACAACTCCTATTGGTTCAGCTATTTTAGTCATACCAAAGGCTTCATCTCTCTCTATAACACCACAAGTTTTAGTTTCTTTATATGCATTGTATATATATTCTGATGCATAGTGATTCTTTATAACTTTATCCTCAGCAATTCCCATACCAGTTTCTTTTTGTGCCATTATAGCTAGAGGAACTCTTTGCTTATTAGCTGCTAAAGATGCTGCTAAAAAAATCTTATCTACTTGCTCTTGAGTGTATGTAGCAAAGATTCTTTGAGCTTCTCTAATTTTTGCTAATTTTTTAACTAAATTTTCAACATTATTTACAACGCATGCATTATCTGCCATAGCTTCTTCTCCCCTTTTATTTTCTATTATAGTCTGTTCTTTATTAGCCATTTCAATGCCCTCCTAGAATAGTATAATCTTCTTTTTCTGTTAATTTATTAACAGTATAGCATGTTATCTTTGCATTTTCAAGTTATTTTTTTAACATTTTATTTTTTGTTTAGTATTATATTATTTATATTAATAATAATATACTTTACAAATATCTAGATTAATTATATATTACTTTATTTTTTATATAAATCGTGAATAAATTCATCTCAACGCTTAAGGATAACGTTATTATTTTAACACTTATATTTTCATTTTTTTAATGAAAAAATTAAAAGATTTTTTTCAAGTATAGTATTGTATAAAAGTTATAAAAAAAAAATACATTAAAAAGAAAATAAAGACTTAAAGAGTAAATTAAATACTCTGAGATATACAAACAGTTATAATATGTATTATAATTAGAGATATATACACCGATAATTTTTATATACTGTGAAATAAAATATATTTAATATGTTACAAGTTAAAGTCCAGCAAATAAGATTGCTGGACTTTGTTAATATTACTAAATATACATGTATATCATATTACAATCATTAATCTATTGATGTGGACTTTTTATAACAGGTTGTAACTGTTTATTATCAAGAGCAAGCTCTATTGTTGGAATTATTAACTCTGTATGTGCAATCATAGAATTAGGCTTTGCATTACAATTATCTTGACCAAAAGGTACAAAATATATGTTTTTAGAGTTAAGAAGAGTTCCAATGTTTTTGAAATTAAAACTTAGAGCATCATTAGTTGATATTGATACTACAAGTGGTTTATCATTGCGAAGATGACCTTTTGCTGCCATCAATACTGGAGAGTCTGTAATGCCATTTGCTAGCTTAGCAGCAGTATTTCCAGTACAAGGGGCTATTATTATAATATCAGCAATTCCTTTAGGTCCAAATGGTTCTGCTTCTTCAATTGTAACAATAGGTTTATTTCCTGTCAGTTCATATGCTTTTTTCATAAATTCCTCAGAATTTCCAAATCTACAATCTATATTTTGTGATACATCTGAAAATATAGTGTGTACATTTGCTCCTGCTTTTACCAAATTCTCTAACTCTATAAATATTTTATCATAAGTACAAAACGAACCAGTAAATCCTACTCCAATTGTAAGTCCTTCAAGTCTCATCTCTAATCCCTTCTTTCATTTATAATATTTTCTATAGCGTTAACAAGAATTTCACCAGATGTCTTTGGTGAGTATTTACCAGGAAGCCCAAGACAAAGATTTGCATTAATACCTAAATTTTGTGTAACAGAATAATCTAATCCACCAGGAGAAGAAGCTATATCTATAATAGTTACTTCTCTTGATACTTTTTCTAATTTTTCTTTTATTAAAATACATTCTGGTATGGTATTAAAAATATAATCAAACTTTGAAAGATTTTCATCAAGTTGATTTAAAGAAATACTAGAATACCCAAATGCATTAGCCGTACTCCTTGCATCATTATTTCTTGCTCCAACACATACATTTGCATCTAAAGCATATAATTTTTTAGCAAGTATTTGTGCACACCTTCCAAAGCCTAGTACTAGACAGTTACTTTGGTGCATATTGATTAGACTTCTTTTAATCGCTTCTGCTATAGCTCCTTCAGCTGTAGCAACTGCATTTAAAATAGCAACATCATTCATCTTCATAAAATCATAAACCTGAATAGAGTGTTGCTCACAAAATTTGTAAACTTTAGTTGGTATGTTTCCTCCAAATAGTATTTGATTAGGAGATAAGTTAATTAACAAGTTATCAATAGTAGCATCGAGACAACCATCAGTATTTTCAATACTAAATTGATTTTTTGTAAATGGAATTGGACATAAAATAATGGAACTTTTGGATAGTGCTTCAGCTAGTGAAGTTGCTTTTCCAGCGATTCCATTTATAATTTCATTTGCTATTCCATATATAACTACAGAATATCCTTTATTAATTAGTTTTTTTACCATGTACACTTGTCGCAGGTCTCCGCCTATAACAGTTATATCGTATTGATTTGACATATTGTAAGCCTCCTTTACTATATACAATATGTTTTTATCAATATATTGGTTCACTAAAATTATTAAATATTATACTTCTAACATTTCTAATAGTGCCAATCTATCTATCTTTTCAGAAGATGTATATGGTAATGAATCTAAAAAAATAATTTTTCTTGGAATTTCATTTCTAATTAAATAATTTCTAATCTTAATCAATAAATCCTTTTTTGTAATCTTACCTATGGTTGTTACAAATAATGCAATTTGACTTCCCCTTATAGTATCTAAATAAGGTAATGCAACTGCATCTTCAACTTGAGGAATTCTTTTTACTATATTTTCAAGTTTGATAGAACTGACTTTAAATCCACCAATGTTTACAACATCATCACTTCTTCCTTCAAATATCAAATATCCATCATCATCAAAATATCCAATGTCATTGACAGAATAAGGCTCTGATGCATTATATACTGCATATTTGGTATTTACAAAAATTATTCCATCCTTAATATATACATCTATTTTTGGAAATGGTTTACCTACACTTAGTGGTTTCTCAATCAATTCATCATAACACAAATATGTAATGTAGTTTAATTCACTTGCTCCATAATATAAAATGATTTCAGAATCTGGCATATATTTTTTTATTTTTATTGCTGTATCCTCAAACAACAATTGAGAACCTGTAAAAACACTTCTAACTTTAACTATTATCTCACTTAAATATTTAACCAGTAACTGAAGCTTTGTAGGTATAAGATATATATTAGTTATATTATATTGTTTTATTACATTTATCCATGTTTTACAATTTAAACCTGAATTTATTACAACACTACCACCTTCATATAGTACTGACATTATAGAATTTAGATTTCCTGTAAAACTAAGTGTTCCATTGATAAATAAAATAGAGTCCTCAGAAATATGGAAAATTTCATTTTGTATAGGAAAAAATCCAGCCCAGCTTTCATATGTTCTATATAATACTTTTGGTACATTTGTAGAGCCTGAAGATAAAGCTCCCATACAAATCTCTTTATCTAAATAGTTTAAAATATTATTATATTGATATACATTTATACTATAATGTTCTGTAGAAGAATTAGCTACCTTTAATATTCTATTGCAACTACCATTAGATAAATCATTTATATCTATATTCTCATCGGATATAACAATTGAAATATTATTCTTTATTAAAATATCACTTAATACTATTTTAGAAAGATTATAATGACAAATGATAGGAACATTATTTGAATAGTTAACACCTAAAAAACTTACTAATTGGAACTTTATATTTTTAGAATAAATTAAAACAGGAATATTTTCACCTATAGAAATCTGTCTCCCAATCTCCTCACTATCTCTTAATATATTGTCATAAGTATACTTTTCTCCATCTATAATCAAAAAATCTTTATCTTTATAGTTGTTTCTTTTTACTTTTAAAAGTTCATAGTAATTCATAATCTACACCCTTTCAATCAATAAAGCAGAACCCAATCCTCCAGCAGCTGCTATAGAGCAAATTCCATACTTCCCATTAGTCTTTTCAAGTGCTTTTAAAAGATGTAACGCAATAATTGCACCAGAAGCACCATATGGATGACCATATGCTAAAGCCCCTCCAAATATATTATATCTATCAATTAATTCTGGATATTTTCTTTGAAATAAAACATCTATAACTGCAAATGCTTCATTAAATTCAATAGCAGATATGTCCATATAGTTAAGCTTTTCTATATCCAAAAGCCTCTCCATAGCTTTTATAGCAGATGTTGGACTTAATTGTGGCTCTGTTCCTATTGTACAAGAATTGATAACTTTAGCCTTTGGATTCTTTTTTGTATTCTCTAAATATTTTTTAGAACACAGAATAAGAAATGAAGCCCCATCATTAATAAGACATGCATTTGCTGCATTTGTAATACTTCCCTTTCCTAAAATTGAAGGTATCCTATCTAATAATCTTTGGCTCATTTTATCACGTATACCTTCATCATATGTATTGCTATCTATAGGAAATATAATATCTTCAAGAAATTTTTCTTCTCTTGTGTTTTTTGCTCTTCTATGACTTTCTTTCACCCAATAATCTAATTCTGCTTTCTCAATTTTATATAACTTTGCCACTCTTTCTGCACCTTCAAGCATACTATTCTCACTATTATTATCTGGAGAAAATTGAGCAACTGCATAGCTTGGATTATTAATATTATACCTCCTATCGTTTTTATGATATGTACGCATTGGTTGTAGAGAACTACTCTCAAAACCTCCTGCAATAATTAAATCGCATTGCCCAGATTTAATCTTTGAAAATGCTATATCTAAGCTCATCATAGCAGAAGCACATTGCATATCTACAGTAAAAGCAGGAACTTTACTTTCTATTCCCGCTGTTAAAGTCATTAATCTTGTGATATTTCCTCCTGTACCAACTGCATTTCCACATATAATCTCATCAATCTTATCAATCTCATACTTTTCAATTAGGTGTTTTAAAACCTTTGCTCCTAGTAATTCTGGTTGAACACATTGAAAAATTCCATTTTTTAGACCAATATGACTTCTTAATCCTCCTAGTATAAAAACATCTTCCATACATTATATCCTCTCTTCATCATAGATTTCTTTTTAGTACGTTATTTAATTTAACACCTAAAAAAGATGCAATAATTGCTTTTATTGTATCTCCAATTAAAAATGGTACAACAGCTGCAAAAAGTGCTGCTTCTACCGTCATTTGATTAAAGTAACACATAAATACTGTTCCCATAAAATATATAATAGGCATACCAACAAAAATTGTTATTGGTATATATCTCTTAATATCATTATTTTTACCTTTTAATAAGCTAATAATTAGTGCTGCAAATAAAAATCCAAAATAAAAACCACCTGTTGGACTTAGTAATTTACCAATTCCAGATGCTCCTCCTCCAAATACAGGTATTCCAATTAAACCTATCATTATGTATACACCAACTGTACTAAATGCTTGTCTTGGTGTTAATATTAAAGCTATTAGATTTATCATTATTGTTTGTGCTGTTACTCCTGCTGGTGTAAATGGTAATGGTATATATATGTATGATGATATACATAATAATGCTACACATATTGACATTTTAGTTAAATCTTGAATATTTACTCTATTATTTTTCATTTTCATAATTCCCTTCATATGTCTTATTCAATTTAGTTTATATGTACATATACAAATCTTCTATTAAAGCTTTGTTTTAGTATAAAAGAAAGCTGTTTTTTTGTCAACCTAAAATATTGTATAGGTTTACATTCAACTTATAAGTAAACTTGCTTCTAATCCTTTATGTTTTAATGGTTATTTATAAAATTTTACTTATAAACAAATCTATTTGCCCTATACTTGTAAATTATAATATGATATATTTTATATGAGATTTTATTTCATATAATAAATTAACAAGGAAGTGACAATATGAAAACTAATGAAAATCAATTAAACAACATAGATAAAGAACTAGATGAACTTAGTAAAAAAGTTTATCTAGAATCCCCAGATTTTTGGATAAGTATTTCTGATAAGATAATAGATAAAGTTTTTGATGAAATGTTATTATTTTTTGCAGTAAAATATGATTATTACAATATACTATCTTTTGCAATTGAAAACAATTATATAGATTTAAATATGCCATCAAAAAATAAAGACTATCCAGATATAATGAGTCATTTTTTATACACAGCAAAACAAAATAAAGATAAAAAGATTTACAATTACCTTTTAAACTTAAATAAAAAATATACCATAGGTGAAAACTCCTCTTTAGATGATTCAAATCGCAATACTGAAAAGGACACTTTTGAAAAAAAAGATGTATATATTCCAAAATATATGTGTCCAAATTGTAATACAAATATTTTTGATACAGGCTATAGAGTGTCAAATGATATAACATATAAATTTTCTTTTCAAGATGCTGAACCGATTGAAGTATCTAATGAGATTTCTTCTATTAAATGTTGTAATTGTGATAAATTAATAGAGAATGTAACTACTGACAAATTGTATAGTATATGTAAAATTCAAAACTGTGATAATTGTGGTTCTAGCTTAACTAAAGTAGGAATTATTGCAAAGAAAAAAATGGAGTTTAATGAGAATACTGAAGAATTTGGGTATGTTTCAACGTCTTATTGTTGTAGCAATTGTGGTTCTGAAATAGATTCTTCTCAACGAGAATATTTTAAGCTTTAATATTTTATATTTTAAAAATAATTTCAAATAAGAATACTATGTTATTAAATATTATTATAGAAATTTTTGTGGACATATTTGGAGATATAATTTAAATGCTTTTTGCATAGACACTTTAATAGTAATTAAAATTGCTATGAAATTAGATATTATTAAACTAATTTCATAGCAATTTTTAGTAATATAATTTTTATTAATTTTGGACAAATTTTATTTTCTATCTCTTTAATGTACCGACCATAACTCTTAAATCAATTGTTATATTAGATATCCCTGACTCTATCAACCTTAAAATCTCTTCTTCATCTGATGTTGATGTTAAAGGAGTCATTTTAACTAAGTTCATTAAATTTAATATATTGATATCAGTTTTATAATTGATTCTATTTTCATAAATTACATCAAGGTGTTTTTTAAATCCAACTACAATGTTTTTATTATTATAATCATTATTCTTTATATTTCCCTGTATACTTTTCCTTATTTCTTTTAAATAATTTGATTATTGGACAATCTTTACTATTATTCCATCATCATTTAAAGCCCTTGTAAATTCCTTATAATTTGCAGGAGAAATTATATTTAATATTTTTATCTTCATATAATTTATTTAAGAAATATCCTTCTCCACATCCAGCATCTAAAATGTGGTTATGCATTACATACTTTGTTTCTTCTATTAAATTATCATATACTTTAGAATTATATATTTCATGTCTTGATTCAAATAATTCTTTATCATAAATAGTTTTAGTATTACTATTCAATTTAAACAGCACGAAATTATGGCTACTTATATAAGGTATATTTTTCTATCTTATATAAAATTATGTTATAGGTTTTTGTAAAATAGCCACAATTTGTGCACTATCCTCTTATTCTAAAATAATACATAAATGCTCTTTTATTCATTATTTTATCCTCCCATAGTTATATATTTTGTAATATTGATTAAATTACAAGCATATATAATTCATGATTTTAAAGTTTACTATTATAAAAATACATCTATTCGAGTAATAAATTCTTTTATTACTATTCTAATGTGAATATACTAAAGTTGTTTACTATATTCCATTATATATTCTTTAAATCCTGAATCTTCATTTATTTGTTCTTTTACTATATTAAAACCTTTTTTGCTATAAAATACAACTGCCTTTTTATTATCTTTATATACTGCTAAACTTAGATTTTTATATTCTTTAAGTGCATAGTCTAAAAGTTTACTTCCTATTCCTAAGTTTTGATAATTTGTACTTATAAACAATGCTCCTATAAATTCATTGTCTATAATACTTATAAATCCTTTTATTTCTTCTTCGTCATCATATACAAAAGTTTCAGATATAGGCATATATTCGTTTTTGACAGTATTGTAGTTATTTTTCCAATAATCTTTATTTATAAAATCATGTGCTTTGATTGTACTTTCTTCCCATATTTCCATTATTTTTTCTATATCTTTGTTATTTGATTTTCTTATCATAAATTTTATTTCACCTCATTTTTTTATTGCTTTCTTATTATTATTTATAGAATATGTATGTTTTATTTAGATATTATTTAGTTAATATAAAACCTAATAGCTTTGAAACTTCTTCTACTTTCCAATCCACTTTACATACCACTTAGTTAATATAAAACTCATCTAAAAAAACTATATAATTAAAATAATCCTTCTTTACATACCACTTAGTTAATATAAAACAAGTCATGTATTATTCTTTTAATACAGAAGGGGACACTTTACATACCACTTAGTTAATATAAAACCTTGTAAATAGCAAAGCCTGGATAGATTTTCCCCCTTTACATACCACTTAGTTAATATAAAACAACAAAGATATTACAGATATAATTACAGTAAACATAACTTTACATACCACTTAGTTAATATAAAACCTTATTCCGGAGGAACGGATTTAAAAGGATTTAATTACTTTACATACCACTTAGTTAATATAAAACGACGTTAAAGATGTAAGTTACTATAAAGTATATCAACTTTACATACCACTTAGTTAATATAAAACTGAGCTTATAAATGGATTTAAACTGTATATAAGTGACTTTACATACCACTTAGTTAATATAAAACCTCCAAAACATTTGCTTGAATATCTACACTCTATACACTTTACATACCACTTAGTTAATATAAAACACAAGAAGAAAGTACACGTGCGTTGAGTGATATTAACTTTACATACCACTTAGTTAATATAAAACTAGGATAACTTCCTTTGCCCAGTATGTCGGCATTTTCTTTACATACCACTTAGTTAATATAAAACTTGAAATTTCAAAGATTAATTGGGCGTATGCAGGGCTTTACATACCACTTAGTTAATATAAAACCTTATGCTCTCCTAATTTATTAAAATATTTATTAGCCTTTACATACCACTTAGTTAATATAAAACCATTACATTTTTAGCTTCATCTTTTTTTGACTCGTCTTTACATACCACTTAGTTAATATAAAACCCTTATTCTCTGATTTTTTTAAACCTTTTTTTGCTGTCTTTACATACCACTTAGTTAATATAAAACGAGAAATAAGTGATTATGAGAAAATGTTGCAAGCTACTTTACATACCACTTAGTTAATATAAAACCAAAAGAGCGTTTTTTAATTTCCAACACTTTAATAATCTTTACATACCACTTAGTTAATATAAAACGCTCCGGATTGACTACCTGTTCCGGTTTTGGTGGAACCTTTACATACCACTTAGTTAATATAAAACGCACAACTTTAACATGATAAACTTCCTCGCAAACGACTTTACATACCACTTAGTTAATATAAAACCAACGTTTAGAGGTCTTTTTATGTTGTCAGTAGTTTCTTTACATACCACTTAGTTAATATAAAACGGAAATTTTTTCTCTACATCTGATTTTGATGCTCCTCTTTACATACCACTTAGTTAATATAAAACGAGACTTGACATGGAGTCAGTCACCAAATCAGAAGTCTTTACATACCACTTAGTTAATATAAAACTTTAATATTCGTTTTAGAATAGGGTTAACTTCTATCTTTACATACCACTTAGTTAATATAAAACTTGAAATCATCTAATACTCCCCCTCTTACATTTCCATCTTTACATACCACTTAGTTAATATAAAACCCCAAAATAGGTCTAATTGAGTACATTGAAAATACTATACTCAAGCAATTACAATTAAATAAAAATATCAAATTTTGCAGTGAGCGAACAGCAGTGCAATTGAGAATAATTATCACACACTCTCAATGCCTTATATTCCAACTGTTAAACCCTATTTTAGCATAAATTTCGCTCACTGCAAACCTATATAAACATTTCATCAGAATACTTATCAATACCATAACATTTCTTTTTAATTGAATTAGGATTTTTTATCTCATAAACATAAATAGAATCTTCACTATTATCAATAACCTTTTCTATTTCAGAAATACATTTATGTAACTTTCCATCAGTAATATCTCCTTCAAAAACAGAATTCTGTGTCCAAGTCAAATATTTTCTGAGTATTTTTCTAATCCTGTTTAGTGATTTAGGTTCAACAACATCATAAGTAACAATAACAAACATTCTCTACCACCATGCCTTTAAAACTTTATACTTTTCATCATTGATAAAATGTTTAATCAATTTATAACATTCTAACCTTATAAACATTCTATATGAAACTTTTCTATTAAGATTTCTATGTTTTATAGTTGTTTGCATCTTATTTTCAAATTCTTGTAAAAATTTCTTCTTTCCTTTTTCACTTAAATAACAAATTTTGTCCTGATATTCAAAATCACTCTTATTAATTCTTTTGTTATTAATCAAGCTAAAAATTATTGTATCAATTATAATAGGCTTGAAAATTTCTGCAATGTCTAAGCTTAAAGAAAATCTCTTTGTTGATGGTTCGTGTAAAAAGCTTATTGTAGGGTCAAGTTGTGTCTTATATATCTCACTTAAAACATTCGTATACATTATGCTATTTCCAAAAGACATAAGAGCATTTACTGGGTCTTTGGGAGGTCTTTTTTCTCTTTTATAAAACTCAAAATCATCTTTCAATATTTGATTAAATGATTTATAGTATGTTTTTCTTATTCTACCTTCTTTACCCATAAGTTCTGATATTTCTTTGACATCATTCAAACTATTTAGTTCATCTTTTATAGTATCAATTAAGCTTTCATCAACTTTGTAATACCTCATATTTCTTAAAATATGGTATGACGCACTTTCCACAAAGGATTTTGCTAAATATAGTCTTTCATTTTTATCTAAATAACAGGCTGATTGACATACTAAACTGAATCCTGATACATTTTTCTTCCTTGGGTAATATGTACCTGAATAATATCCATAGTAATTATAGAAATGAAGCATAACCCCATATTGACTTATATAATTTATCAGTTTTGTGTTTAAATCAACTTCGCCATATATATGAATATCATCAACTTGTTCTACTGGTAATATTTTTTTCTCACCTTCCAAATTATAATAGTAAATTGTATTTTCTTTTCTTTTTATATTACCATTACTTATAATATAATAATCTCTATACATTGTTACTCCTCCTTTACAAAACAAAATTCATAATAAGCACATTTTGTACAATAAGATTTCTTTTCAATTTTTGGAGGAGATAACTTCATATTTATTTCATTTATATTTATAAGTGTGTTTTCAATAATTCTTTCTTTTTCCTCTGTCAATATCAATTCTTCTTGCTTCTTTTCCTTAACGTAATTTATAGTTCCTTTTTTCTCTATACCCATACTATTCTTTAAATAGTATAAGTAATAGTATAACTGCATTTCATCTGCTTCTTTCATCTTTGAACTTATTTTCACTTCTTTTAGATACTCATCCTTTAATATATCTAGTTTTAAAATATCATCAATCAGCACTTCTTTATTTTTCATTCTTTTATATGAATCTTCATGTACTATCTTTCCAGATAATACCCTATTACTATTTTGTTCCATAGTTATTCCTTTAGAGAATAACCATAGTTTTCTTTTACATACATAATAATAATTTATCTTTACACCTTGAACTTTTAATACTTCTAAATCTATTGGCACAAACTCACCTTCTTTAGTAAATTTTAGCCACATTGTTAATATAAAAATCAAATAATTTGGTCTATTTCCTTATCTATAAGCACACCTTTACCAAATATCTGTTTTGTATGTTCATTTTCATGTATATCATATTTATATAAAAGTATCTTTAAATCTTCCAGACCTTTTACATCTATGTCCACTATATTTTGCTTAGCTTTATATTTTGGTATATTTACACTTTTTTTAACTATTTCTCTTCTAACTTTTTTTCTCTTAGATTTTATTTCATGTATTAATTGTCTGTCTTCATTACTATATGCCTCTGTAAGTTCTTGCCCCAAATCTTTATAATCTTTTATTAAAGTTTCTTCAATTTTATTATATATATCCTCTGGGATTACTGTATATGCTTCAATATTTCTAAGTATACTTTGTGCCTCATCAGACCCTAAGCTATAGGGTGTTATAGTATCTAATATATTTAAAGCACGATTAAATTTTTCTTGAAAATCAGTTTTTTCTAAACTTTCTTTAGAATATAGTTTATCAACCATTTCTACTTTATCATCTTCTGTTATCTTAAAAAACTCTTTGTTCTTTATAGAAGCTTTCAATAACTCAAGTCCTTTTTCTACAATATCCTTATCATAAATACTGCCTATTCCTGTAGCTTTTTCTGTATATATAAATATATTTGGGCTATTTTCTTTATACTCACGGCTTCTATAACATCTCCCAAATCGTTGAAATAGACTATCAAGTGTTGAATTCTCTGTATGAAGCTCATCAAAATCAATGTCAAGGGATGCTTCTACTAATTGTGTTGTAATCCAAATTCCTTTACTATTACTACTTGCAAATTCTTTTATATATTTTTCTAACTTTGCTCTATCTTCTTGTATATACATAGAATGTAGAAGATTCACATTAATATCTATTCCTTTTGACTTAACTATCTCTTCTATTGATTCATATTTTTCTACAGCGCTTTTAACCGTATTTACTATTACTAAAACTTTTTTATTCATTCCACTTTGTATTATTTTTTCTAAATTTTCATCTATTGAATTTTTTACAATAGCTATACAATGTCTTATTTTTTTTGTATTGTATGTTGATTTAGCTATATTACTATCCATTACACCTCTTTTTCTTAGTTCGTCTATATATATAGTTGGCATGGTAGCTGTCATTATCATAAATTTTCCACCTATCTTATGTATCATCTCTATACCTTTTACCAATACAGCTGCTATTTCTGGTGAATATGCTTGTATCTCATCTATTACTACTTTTGAATATGCTAATGTTGAGTATACTTTTTCATACCCTCTATATAAAAAAGGAAATTTAAATATTTGGTCTATTGTAGAAAATGTCAACTTGCAAGATAATAGCTTTGCTAAATCTACAATCTCATTTGAATCTTCCTGATTACTTTCTTCCAGATAATCTATTGCTGTTGAATGTAACAATCCTAAGAATGTATCATTTGACTTTTCTAATCCAGCTATATTTTTAGTCCTATCAAATAAAGCATTTATACTTACCCTTAGTGGTAGTGTAAAAAATGCCTTATCTTTATCTATCCAAATTAAAGCGGTTTCTGTTTTCCCTATACCTGTAGAGGCTATCAATATTATATTTTTATCTCTATTAGATTTAGTAAATGATTGAGCTTCTCTTAAACTACCAAATTCTTTCATTAAATAATTCTCTGTGTGTTCTCCTATATTTATAACACTATTGCATTCCACAACTTCATGAGCAGAAGCACTATGGTCTAGCCTGTGAAGAATACCTTTTAACATAATATATAAATGATAGTATTTGTGATTTTTATCTATTCTTTTTATTACACTCTGTAGATACGCTTTACTTAATTGTTCTGTTCTTATTGGATATCTAACTTTAAATTCATGTTGTAACTCATAAACTTTATTTATTAAATCTTCATCTAATATTTTTTGTATTAAATTTCTAAAATCTTTATCTATAAATGTATCTCTTTCATGATGATATACAATAACTTGATTTAATACTGCTCTCAATTCTCTATCTTTTGACCTGTCTATACAACTATAATCAATAAATGCAGGAGAAAGATAATTATGACCTATATTATTTTCTAAATGAGTTACTATTTTAGATTCATTTGTTTCAATATACATTCTACTTCTTATTAGTTTTTGAAATGGAGAAAATGCTTTTCCAATATCATGAAATTCTATAACAAAATCAAGTAATTGCCAAAACTTATCTTTCTTGAGAAAATTTATACTATTTATATTTGTTCCATAGTATTCTCTTAACATGTTCATTTGTTTTAAAAGCTCATCAGTGTGTTCTCTCAGCGTTTCCACTGGATTAGATTTAGCATATAACATACTCTTCCTCCCAATTTATATTATTAAAATATAACAAATCTCCTTCATTA
Source organism: Clostridioides sp. ES-S-0006-03 (assembly GCF_020662275.1). Classification (NCBI taxonomy): domain Bacteria; kingdom Bacillati; phylum Bacillota; class Clostridia; order Peptostreptococcales; family Peptostreptococcaceae; genus Clostridioides; species Clostridioides sp. ES-S-0006-03. Next base: position 347,134 of record NZ_JADGMM010000004.1, on the reverse strand, counting down.
TCTAATAATATATCTCCAACTGATATAGGAATTCCATCATCAACATAATAACTATCTACCTTATTCCAAACTCTTTTTTTATCTTCCTTAGCATTATTATCATAGTAATTATTAAGCCTGTAACTTATGCCCTCTATATATTCATCTTGTAAACTTGACTTTGGTATATATATAGGCATTCTTATATTATATTTTGATAACCTATAATTTTCATAATCATCTAACTGTATGTCCTCATCTACTTCAAATTTATTAACTTCTACAAATCTAATATCATTAATTCTTACTAAATCCTCTTTTCTACCTAATGATAAATGCTCACCACAATTTAATAAACTATCATATAAATTTTTTAATAATTCAAAATCTCCACCTATATGAATTATCAAATTTACATTCAATAACATATGACTGTTCATTGGCATAGACGTAACACTATCCTTTTTATAAAAATATGTTGTCTGATAATTATTAAATATACTTTCATATGTTCCTTGTACACTTATATTAAATGGTATATACTCTGTAGCATTTAATATTTTGTGAATTAATCCATTTACTGTAGAATATGGTGGCAGTGGATAAGTCTCTGTAATCTTCATAGCAAATGGTTTTTTATAGCATGCAGTTTCTTGAAATAAATCTAATTTCAAAACCTTCATATTAATTCACCTCATAATAGTCCTTTACTTCTTTAACTAGTTGCCCAAAAAATTTATCTACACTTAAAAAATTATCTTCAAATAACTCTTTAAACTCTTCTTTATTTGTAAATGCTCCATCTACCATACCCACATAGGTAAACTCTTTTAGACCCTTTCCTAAAAAAGTACCTCGAACTACTTCTTCTATAGATTGCTTATTTACTTTAAATCCATTTTTATCTCCTTTTAATTTAATTCTACCTAAGAAAAATGGATTTGCTATTTCATATACTCCTCCTACTACAAATAGAGGAGATAAATTTTCTTGTCTACCTCTAATATTTCTATTCAATATTTTTATTATTTCTAAAAATTCTACTACTCTCTTACATTTCTCTTTATTATCAAGTTCTATATCTCCATCCTTACCTATTTTAGATAAATCTATAGTCACTGTATATGTATAATAACTCAAATGTTGTTCTATGTTGGCAAGATTAGGGTGTTCTCCTATTCTATCTGCCAACCCTTTATTATTTAAAAAGTCCATATCGCTTCTATATGGCTCAAGAGAAATTGCATTACTCAATCTTATAGTAGCTTCTCTAGTCACTGAACCTCCTTTTTTATCTTTTTCATCTTTTTTATTTGTTTTCATATATCCAAATAGGTCCATTTCTTCTGATTCTTTTATACTTATATTATCTTTAAACTGAACTGTACCTTTTCCTTTATCTACAACCTGTAAATTCCAATTAAATAACTCTGCTGCTAATCTGACTATATCATATCTTAGACATTGACGAGATGCAAATGTATAGATATTTCCATCTCCTCTACTTAGTTTTTTTAATTCAGATATATTGGTTATTCCTTCACCATAGTTTAAGCTTTGAGCTTGCGTTATTACAGTAAAAGTTAATCCTCTTTTCATATTATTTTTCCTCCTTATTATCTACTTTTATATTTTTTCTATCACATTTTTCTGACATTAATCCCATTATAAATGCGTATCCTATAGCTTCAAAATCTAAATCATCTTCACTAAGCATCTGTAAAAATTCTTCTGGTGGAGTTTTTTCACTTGGTGAAAAAATTCTTAAAACTGTTTGAAAAAAATCATTCTTATTACCAACCTTAATCAAATTTAAAAGCTTGTATGTTATTCCTTCTATTTTATTTTTAGCATTTTTATCAATATAGTAATCATGTATTTCACAACCTGATTCATAAACTTTTTTTAACTTTTTATAATCCATTTTATACACTCCCCTCTTATAGTTATTTACTATTGTTCTTAATTCAACTAGTCTAAAGCAATCTGTTCCTGATATATTTGATTTATTACTACCTTCCATATCATTTTTAACTTTTTCTCTTAAAATATTATTAATTAAATGCTTCAAGTCCCTATTTTTTAAAAGTAAATCTAATACATTTGATTTAAGCTTATAATCATATATGCCTTGTATTTTTTTACTTGCCTTCCCACTTGTAAATATTTTTACTAAATATGTAGGAATATTAAAGTAATTTATTTTACACTTTTTAGCATCTATACTTGCTTTAAATTCTACAAAAAGAATATTCCTAAGTTGCCATTCACTTTTTAATTTATTTTCTTCTACTATACTTTTTATAAATTTATTAAAAAAGTTTTCATCTTTGGAATCCGATATCTCACTTTTCTGTAATTTTAACTCATTATTTCTCTCAAAAAGCTCATTTATTGAAGTATCCATGTTAACAAATAAATAAAACTCATTATCTTCATTGGATAAATAATTTTTTCTTGTATAAGTAGACCCTGCTGGAGTACAAAACAATATAAGTTTACAAACATCACATATTGATGATGTATACTCCTGATTCCAAAACATATTTCTAGAATTATTGGTACTTACTCCAAGTGGAGCAAAATTACTTTCTGAATACTCATCTAATATGCCTTTGTAGGAACCACACATTTCACATACTTCTAAACTATCCATATACTGTTTTATATCTTCTATACTTTTATTTTTCTTTATAAAGTTTTTATTTATTTCCTTCATAATTTTTTCTATAGTATTTATACTAGACTTACTAACTTTTTTTTCACTTACATCTTTAGCTATACTATCTAATCTATCATTCAAATAGTTTTTTAACTTATCATAGTTATTCTCTTCTAATAAATCCTCTAACTCCCCAAAATATATAATTTGTCTTAAATAATCATTAAACATTACCTTTTTTAATCCATATAAATCTAACTTAGCCTTAGCAACATTAAAAAAACTAACTTGTCCAAAATAATTATCTTGAACTACATATTTATAAAGATTAGCTGTAAGTCTATCATTTATTGATTTCATTTTAAATATATCCATAATCTCATCAATTAAAGTTTTTAATAAATCAAATTCATCATAACTTTTTATCTTAGACATAATATCTAGCTTTTCTTTTATCAAGTTAGAGTTATCTTCATCAAATTTTTTAACCTTATCATTTTGTTGCTTTATATTATCTTTAATTTTCTTAATTCCATCTTTGATTTTATCAGGCTTAGATTTAATAAAATTTATACTGTAATCGACACTCTTCCTAATCCTTTTTGATACATCATATTCATCCATGAAGTAATTAAAATAATACTCATGAAAGTTTTCAAGAAACGAACTATCAAATTCGATATAATCTTCCTTAATAAATATTTGTTTTTCAGTACCTGATTTTTTTAGTATATTTAGAAATCCAACTATTCCCATATTAAAGAACCAGTCACCCCTATAAACTCTTAGCTTCATTTATATCACCTCCATTCTAAAATATCTACATCCCCAAATCCTTGAGCTCGCCTAAATCCCACTCCTAAACTGTAGATAAGATTTAAATCGTCAATATCACCTTTCAATATAAACTTACCTTTGTAGCCATTAACATATTGATATTCCTTACCTGTTATTTTTTTAAACTCTCTTAAACTCTCTTTAACTACTACCTTTTTAAGAGCTATATTTTCAAACTCTAACTTTCTTTTTAATCCTTCTCCCCTATAGTTTTTGACAACTTCATTAGTTATATAGTTTAACTCTTCTATATATCTATCATCACTTATATCCAAAAATTTTCCTTCTTTAGATTTTATGCAGATTGGAGATAGAGCATTGAATAATACCATATCTTCTGTTATCTTCTTTTCTCTTGATAAATCTATTCTAATCCTTGTAAGTTCATAGTCTTTATATAAACATTTTTTAGAAGTTATTAATCCATTATATATATGGAAACCTAGTTCTAAATCTGGAGTACTTACATTCAATATTACTTTATCTTTGATAATAAAATGCTCACCTTCAATACTATATTTTTTTATATAAACTGAAAATGTGAAATTTTTAGTTTTTTTATTATGCTTTTCGTTATAATAGTACATGTCTTTATAATAATATTCACTAGACTTCCTTATTGCCTCTTTTATAATACTCATGAAGAGTGAATTATAAGATATTGGTATACAATCTGTACTAAATTCAATTTTCATTTTCATAATATCACCTCTCTCAACTACTATATTAACACTAGACCGTGAACTATACCTGTCTTAATATAAAACTAATTAAAAAAATTAGTAAAGTTTTCTCAATTTTTCAATTTCAGATAAGATATCATTCTTCAGTCTCTCAGGTTCTATGACTTCAACATAAGCTCCCATACTTAAAATCCAGCTTTTTATTTCCTCATAACCTCTCATTTTAGCTTTAAACAATATAGATTCTTCATCAACATCACTAATTTGTTGATTATTAACCCATACCTTTTCCCTTATAATTGTTGCAAATGGTTGCTTAATTTTTATAGCTATATTAATTTCTTCTCCTTTGTAAATACCTATACTATTCTTACTATATTCGTTCCAATTGAAATTTCTATCTACAATATATTTTTCGTCTAAAACAATATAATCTTTAATTCTACATAATTTAAAATCTATAAACTTAAGTCTTTTTTCACAAAAAGCTACCATATAAGTATCTGATTTATAGTTAAACAAACCATATGGATGTACAACTCTTTCACTATTTCCAGAATTCAAAGAATAATATTTTATCTTAATTTTACGTTTTGTTGTATATGCTCTAGTTATTTCATTGCATTTCTTTTTTTCAAATCCATAATCACAATTACATTTTGCTTGTATTGTGAAATAATCCATATATGTATCGCTTTTTTCCCCTGTATTTAATACTGCTTTTATTTTGTCTACAATATTATTAAATTCATTTTTATAAATATCATTATTATACTTTAGTTGTGAATTTATCATATCTAGAATTGAAACTTCATTATCTAATAATCTAATGTATGAAAGGCTATTACATTTATCTATTTCATAACCACCATAAATTCCAGGTGTTGAGTTTACAAATATGCCTGCTTGTTCCAAATATTCTTTGTAACTTTTTATTTGCCTTTCACTTACTTCCAACTCTTCTGCTAACTCTTTACATTTCATTTTACCTCTACTTTGAATTAATATCATCATTCTCAATGCATTAGCTAATTTACTAATAAATAACACCCCCTAATAACATTAATTAATATTTTATATTATTTATTTCTACAGATATGTGCATATAACCTCTTTATACTTTATATAAGTAGAATATTTTCATAATTTTGACATTTATTATGTCATATTCGTATAGAATCTTAATAATTAATACAATAAAAAATATTACTGAAAAAATAAACATTTATAATTTCAGTAATATTAATTAATTTTAAACCTTTTTGTTATTAGTTAATTATATCCATTAAAAATTGACTAAATTTAATCTTATCTCTTTTAAATAACTATTTCTTACAAGTAAGAAATACACTATTTGAACTATAAACAAGCTTCCCATTACTAAAATCGCAGATGACGCAACCTCTATATCAAATGAATTTTTCAGTGCAGTAAGTGCAAATATCGAATGTATAACAGCTACTACATAAGGTAACAAAAACACAATCCCAATCTCAATGGTTGAAGCTCTCTTAATCTCCTTATATGTCATCCCCAATTTATTTAACTGTTCATACTTTTTCTTGTCAACTTGACAATCCATATAAAACTTATTATATAAGAAACTGCTTGTAGTAACAAAGAAAATTAAACCTATAAATATTGCTAAAAACATAAATGTAGAATATGTTAGTTTACCAGTTTCTATCATTAATTCTTTGGAGAAAAACAAATATGGTTGCATTCCAGACTCATTATCAAATTTATCTTCGAATTGTTTACATACATCTATAGTTTCACTTGAACCTTTTACCTCAAATGCTGAGAATCTATCTACTATAAATTTTGATTTTATACTATCATAAAAATTATCCTTTACCACATACATATTTTTATAATATGCTGGCATAACACATTCATCTACCTGTTTTGCCACTCTTAAGCTTATATTCCCTATAATGACATTTTCTTTTCCCTTTTTATCACCAGGTAGTCCTGATGAAAATAATGATATACATTCATTATCTTCAAAATTTATAGGCTTAACCCCTATACTCTTCGTAATTTCTAAGTACTTGGATTCTTTAATTATTCTTACATTAAAATCACTTTTCTTAGGAAATACAGTTTTAAACTCACCATTAACTCTTTCATAATCTATACCTTCTTTTTTTAACTTACTTTCTATAAAACTCATTCTTTCCTTATCTTTCTCTTTACTATCAGGTTTATTAGTGTCATTATGCAGAGTCATTGTTGAATAATATATTGTGTTAGGGTATATTAAATTAATTTGACGTTTTACATCTTTCCAAAATGAGTAAACTGTACCTATAGCAGTGAATGCCACTGCAGAAGTTATAGTTATCAAAAAGAATATCCTAGCATTATCCTTTACCTTATAAATTAAATTTGAAATCCAAAGCATATTTGTATTTCTTCTATAAAAACTTTTCTTCATCTTCAATTTTTTTATAAAGTACACACTAAATTGAGAAAAGAATAAATAAGTTGCTACTATAGTAAGAGATGTAACTGGAACTAATCGTAAATAAGTTGTATACTGGTCAGTTGATGTAACAGCACTATAATATGCTATTACAAACAGACAAATACTTAATATAGCAAGTATTAGTGATGTTTTAGGCTCTGGTTTTGGAGTTTTTGTACCTTTAAGTAACCTCAATACTTGATTTTCTTTAATTATAAAAGAAGTAAATATAGATGTTAATATAGCTAAAACCATAAAATAAATTAAAGTGGAAAACATTGCATTTAATGGTATATAAAAGTTTAGAGGTGATAATTCTAAAAAGGTAGACATAACTACTAAAAATACCTTTGAAAAAATTAAACCTACTATTATTCCAATTACAGAAGATACTATATTTATTACTATATTTTCTATAAGAACCAATTTCATTACTTGTCGTTTTGATATACCTGTAATATAGAGTATTCCAAACTCTTTATATCTACTTTTAAGAAAAACACTCACTGAATAAAATACAAAGAAGAATAAAAACAAATATGCAATTATTTTACTCATCTTAAGCCCTTCTTTTAAATAGTCAGGAAATTGAGATATATCTAAATCTGGATGACCTGTAAACATAATAAAAGAAAAAAGTAGTGACGAGGATATAACAATACTTGTTAAATATCCTAGATATGCTTTAATATTTCTTGAAATATTATTAATGGCAAATTGTTTTATGTTCATTAATTATCTCCTCCCAATAATGTAAGCACATCCATTACTTCTTGATAAAATTGTTCTCTACTATTTTCCTTATATATTTCATTGTATATAGCTCCATCCTTTATAAATAAAATACGATTACAATAGCTTGCTGCTAATGGGTCATGAGTTACCATCATAGTAGTGACTTTATTGTCTTTATTTATCTTTTGAAATAGTTCCATTACAGTCTTTGATGACTTTGAATCTAAATTACCTGTTGGCTCATCTGCCAAAAGTATTGATGGTTTATTGATTAAGGCCCTAGCAATAGCAGTTCTCTGAGCTTGACCGCCAGACACTTCAAAAGTTCTTTTATTTAATAAGTCTTCTATACCTAAAATTTTAGATACTTCATTTAGCTTTTCATCTTGCTCTTTTACACTTACCTTATCCAATGTCAATGGCAATACTATATTTTCGCCAATAGTTAAAGTATCCAATAGATTAAAATCTTGAAATACAAACCCCAACTCTCTTCGTCTAAATAATGCAAGTTCTTCACCTTTTAGTGATAATGGATTTTTACCTTTTAATTCTATTTTTCCTGTAGTTGGCTTATCTATAGTAGAAATCATATTTAAAAGAGTGGTCTTTCCACTTCCAGATGGTCCCATAATTCCTACAAATTCTCCATCATCTATACTAAAACTTATATTGTTTAATGCATTAAAAATCATTTTTTTACCATATACCTTGCTCAAATTACTCACAATTAAAGTTTTCATTATTTATAGCTCCTTTATAAGTTATAAAATGACATGCAGTATATATTAAATACTACTCATATTAATTAAAGAAATTTTATATAAAGACTGAATTTATTTTAGTTTATATACTAATTATGTTAGTAAAAGCTAATACAGCAAGTACTATACCTGCCACTATTCTATATACAGCAAATACTCTCATTGGTTTTTTCTTTAAAAAATTTACGAACTTTTCCATAACTACTATAGACACAAGAAAAGCTACTATAAACCCAACAATTAAAGCAATCCATAAAGTTGGTGTCATTATTGAATAATCAAATTCAAATAAATCTAGTCCTGAAGAAGCTACCATTGCTGGTATAGCTAAGAAAAAAGAAAATTCCGCTGCTGTAGGAGAATTAAGCCCTGCTATCCATCCACCCATAATAGTGGATGCACTTCTTGACATTCCCGGCCACGCAGATAAAACTTGTAATACACCAATCTTCAAAGCTTGTACTGGAGTAATTTTATCTATATTATCTGTTGAGTGCTTCTTTTTTCTGAATAGAGTTTCTACAACTAATAATAAAATTCCTCCAACTATAAACCCTACAATTACAGATTGTAAATTAAACAATGCTTTTATGTTATCATAAAATATAACTCCCACAATTCCAAATGGTATGCAACCTACAATAACATTTATTCCAAACTTAAATCCAATTTTTCCTTCCTTTCCTCCAGTAAATATAAATTTAAAAAACTCTATAACACTATTCTTTATTTTTTTCCAATAAAGTACTACTACTGCTAGGATAGCTCCAAGTTGTATTACAACTTCAAACATTTCAGCAAATTGACCTTTAAAATCTATCAAACTTCCCACCAAAATCATATGACCTGTAGATGATACTGGAATAAATTCTGTAAGTCCCTCCACTATAGCTATTATGATTGATTTTAATATAAAAATGATATCCAAACTCATTGATAAACACCCTTTCCCTACTATATAATCTTCTTAAAATTTCTTTTCTTATGTCATTTCTTATACTAATTTTAATTGACATTAGAAAGTTTCACTATCTACAAACATTACACAAACATTACATCTATGTAATGTTTGCAAAAAATAAACTATTTTAAAATTAGATTGTATAATTATAAATCTCATTAAAATATATGGACATATTAATTTTAACAAGATATTTAAATTATAAATACAATATTAATCCATCTTAAAATAGCCTCTTATTAGTTTATATTATCTTTACTGAATATTATTGAAACTTCAGTTCCTTTCCCAACTTCTGATTTTATATTGACCATATGACCTAAGTTGTCACATACTTTTTTTACTAAATAGAGTCCCATACCTGTGGATTCTCCAAATTTACGTCCATTTTCTCCTGTAAAAAATGGGTCAAATACTCTTTTTATATCTTTAGATACAATTCCAACCCCTTTGTCTATTATACTTAAAATTATAGACTTATTATTTTCTTCAGATTTTATAATTAAATCTTTACTGTAATCTTTGGAATATTTAACTCCATTTGTAATTAACTGATTTATTATAAATTTCATCCATTTTATATCTGTATAAATATAAATAGATTTATCTATATGTATTTTAGGAATTATACCATTCTTTATGAATAATCTCTTTTCCTCATTTATAGTATCTACTATGATATCATTCAAATTAGCTTTTTCAACCACAAAATCTTTCTGAAATTCATCCACTCTTGCGAAATACATGGCCATGTTTAAGCCTTTATTAAGTCTATCTATCTCTTTTTTTATATTTTCAGTAACTTCTTCACCTTCATATTCCTGAAGTTGAAGACTTATAACTGATATTGGAGTTTTCATTTGATGAATCCATTGGTTGATAAAAGTTAAGTGTTCACTATGTATTTTTTTATGTTCTTGAATCATTGATTGATATAATCTATGTTGTTGTTTTAAAATAACTGATATGTTTTCTCCGAAAAAAGAGTTCCCTAAATATAAAAAGGATTCATCTAAGGAGTTTATACCTTTTGTAAATATAGTATATACTTCTCTGTTTTTATAATATTTATATACCAAAAAACATAATAATATAAAAGTACTAAACAATAAGATATACAAAGCTTCTTCTACATTAATAAATTTCATAAGACTACAATAAATAATTGTCATAGATATTCCTAAATAATATATAAAAATATAGCCTTTACAATCTTTAAATAATAATTTCATATTTTCTCCTTACCAATTTTTATTTAATTTATATCCTACTCCTCGTACAGTTTGAACAGCATCATTTATACCTAACTCCTCAAATCTTTTTCTTATTCTGCTAACATTTACATTTAGAGTATTTTCCTCTACAAACTCAATATCATCCCATATCTTTTCTAATAGATAATCTCTACTTACTACTTTAGGGTATTTTTTTATAAGACACTCAAGTAATATTCCTTCTTTTTTGGTGATAACCAAAGTCTTATCCTCTAACTCTATCTCTAATCTTTCTGGATAAAATTTTAGTCCATCTAGTTCTAATATTCTCTCATCTATTTTAGGCGAATATTCACCATATACCCTTCTTATCTGACTTTTTATCTTTGCCATTACTACATCATAATAAAAAGGCTTTGTTATATAGTCATCTGCTCCACTTTCTAAAGCTCTAATCTGGTCTAAATTACTATCTCTAGCTGATACAAAAATTATAGGAATGTTTGACTGTTGTCTAATACATCTACACCAATAGAATCCATCAAATTTTGGTAAATTTACATCTAAAAGCACTAAGTCTGGCTTGAAATTTGCAAATGTAGTAATTATATTATCAAAGTTTTCTTCAACCATTACTTCAAATCCATATTTCTCTATATAATCTTTAAGTAATGTACTTATTGATATATCATCTTCTACAATATATATTTTATGACTCATATAATTCCTCCATATTTTAGTTTTCTTATTTACCATATATTCATATAACTTTCACATATGGCTTTATGTATAGTATAGATACCTACTCAGATATCTATCAATTTATTAAATTTCAAAATACAGTATATTAATATTTATTAACAATTATTGGTAATATTTATACCTGTATACTATCTATATTAAGCATGATATCTTTGTATCTATATATAATAAAATATTATTGTTAACTTTATTAATATAATTGTATTATAAAATACCTTATATAAAATACTATAAAAATATCTTCTTCTATCTGTAAATAAATATATTATATCTTTAAAAACACTCTAATAATTTAAAATTAAAACATATCTCTTCGCTATATAAACATACCATTAGCATATATTTTTATCAATAGAATAGAAAAAGTTACCTTAAATAAGGTAACTTAAACTTTTAACACTATTATCACTACTACTTAGCATTATATATTAATTCTTTTATGTTTACTTTTTTCTCTTGTAATCCATTTTTTATTAAGAAATCTTGTGTCTCCTCAAGAGAAGATATATCTTTGTCTGTTATATCTAAACTAAAATCATACCAAGCATATAATTCTTTAGTTTCTTCAACGCTTAAACCAACTTCTTTTGCTACCTTTTCCATAGCTTCATCAAAGTTATTATCTACATATTCTAAAGTTTCTTTTTCAACTTTCATAAATCTTTCAACTACCTCTGGATGTTTTTCAGCAAAATCCGTACTAACAGCAGTTACTATTATGCCATCTACTAAACCTTCACCATTTGCTACAAGTTTACTTCCAGACTTCATGGCTTTAAGAGCTGCTGGTCCAGCAATCAATGCAGCATCAACACTACCATCAGAAAGAGCTGCTGATGCTTCTGGAATACCCATGTTAACAAACTCTACATCATCCATACTTAATCCTTCTTTATCAAGTGCTGCAATTAATACTTGATGTAATATAGTCCCTTTTGGTCCTGCTACTTTCTTACCTTCTAAATCTGCTGCTGATTTTATTGAATCATTATTTGTTAAAATCATAAATCCTTTTGGTGACCTACTATAAGTGTTTAGTATCTTTAATTCCACTCCATTAGATGCAGCTATCAAAGCTGATGTACCACCTAATGCATGTAAAAAGTCTATTTCTCCAGCAGCTAAAGCCTGTGTTTGCTCTGGTCCTGTAGTAATTTCATGAAAATTAACTTTTATATTATCCTTTTTAAATTCTTTCCCAAATAAATCATCCTGTTTTTGAATTATAGAAGGTACATTTAGTGGTGATTTTACATAAGTTAAATTTATTTCTGAAAGATTTTCACTATCATTCTTTTTTGCACATCCAGCTAAAGATGCTGTCGCAAGTGTCAATATTGTTATACCTATCAATAGTTTTTTTAATTTCATATTTTTACTCCTTAAAATATTATTAATTTCTTTAAATGCCTTTATTTGATTTCATTGTCATTAAAATATCTTTTTTTAATTTAATATAGTAATTTGAAGTTAAATCTCTATTATAATCATCCTCTATATTAAATTCTTCTATTTTTCTTTCATTTGTAAAAACAACTATTTTCTTGCCTATCTTTAATGCTTCATCAATATCATGAGTTACAAATATTACACCTTTATTGGTTGACTTATGTATTCTTACAACTTCATTTTGCATATCAATCCTTGTAAAATAATCTAGTGCTGAAAAAGGCTCGTCCATAAACAACATATCTGGATTAAAAGAAAGTGCTCTAGCTATACTTACTCTCTGTGCCATACCTCCTGAAAGCTCATTTGGATAAGAATTTTTAAACTTCTGTAAGTTCATCATTTTAAGATATTTTTCTATATCAATACTGTCTTGCTTATTTGATTCACTTACTTTGTTCTTCTCATTTAAATAAATATTATTATCACGCCTATCTTTATTAATGGTACTTTTTGAGGGATTTAATTTATTGAATATTTTATTTAAAAGATTACTTTTTTGTTGATTGTGAAAAGCTATGTTTTCGCTCACATTTAGCCAAGGCATCAATCTACTTTCTTGAAATACAAAACCAACATTAGGTTTATACTCTTTATTATCTTTTACAAACCTAATATCACCACTATTTATATCTTCAAGTGATGCAATTGCCCTAAGTAAAGTAGTCTTCCCACATCCACTTTCACCTAAAATTACAGTTATATGACTTCTGTCTATATCTAAAGAAATATCACTAAGCACTACATGTTCTTCATTATCAACTTTATAACTTTTAGATAGATTTCTGATTATATACCCAGAATTACATACTGTATTACTCATATGCTTCCACCATCTTTCCCTTACTTACCTTTTTTACAATAATTGAAAATATATAGTCTGTAATTATTCCTAGAAGTCCAATTACAATTATTCCTACAATAACAACATCTGTCCTAGACATTTCTTTTCCATCAGATATTAAGTATCCAAGACCAGACGAAGCAGCTACAAGCTCAGCTCCTATAATTGCTCTAAAACTATATCCAAGTGCTAACTTTAGACCAACAGCAATATCGAGAATTGCATTAGGAATAATTATTCTAAATATTATCTGAAGCTTTGACAATTCAAATACTCTACCTACTTCAATTAACTTTGAATCACAATTTCTAATCCCCTTCAATGTACTTGTAAAGATTGGGAAAAAAGATGCCAAAATTATAATTATTATTTTTGATTCTTCACCTATACCAAACCACAATATAAGCATTGGTATTAAAGCAAGTGGTGGTGTATTTCTCAAAAAATTTATTAATGATTTAAGGTACTCATAAACTTTACCATAAATTCCAAAGAATATACCTAAAGGAACACCTATAATTGTACTTATTACAAACCCTATCAAAACTCTTTTCATACTTGCATATACATTAACAAATATTGAACCATCATTTATCATATTTAAAAATGTACTATACACTTTTTCAGGTGGTGGTAATATATATTCACTCCAAATACCAAGATAATTTGTAATTTTCCACAATACAAGAATTATAAAAAATATCAAAACACTTTTTATTAACCTTAAAAGTTTATCATTAATTTTATTGCCCATTTACAAACCATCTCCATTATTACATCCATCTTTACAATAAAACATTTCTACTATATCATACTTATCCTCAGAGCCATTTTTAATTTCTTGTATTTTACTTAATATTTCATCTTCGCTTGACACTTCAAGAACTTTTTCAAAAGAATCCTTAAAATACCCTAATGGAATTGGAGATTCATCTATTTTTCCAAGTGATTTTATACCTTCTTTTTCAGCAAATTCCTTCCATGTATAAAATAGAGCATTATCTTTATCCTTAAATTTTTCACTAGCAAAATCTCTTAATTGTATACATGGACAGGTTACTATTAACATATCCTCTTTACTCTTAATATATTTTTCGTATAAAACTCTACAAGTCCTTACTAATATTGGTTCTATCATAGGAACTTCAAAACCATCTATCAAATTATTTCTTTTTAAAAGATTTATGCTTTCTGGACATCTACAATCTAATATCGTGTTTTCAGTCTTTTTTGCATATTCTTTGTACTGATTCTTTACATATTCTAATTGTGCCTCACATTCAACCATTATGTACCCTTTTTTTATCAAAGTTTCTTTAATAGTATTAAACTTTTCCTCATACATTTTTTCTGCTACTGGATTTATTAGAAGATATTTATTCATAGCTCCTCCTATTATTTAATATTGAATATTATTCTCAACTATTAGTTTAAATGAGTACTTTATTTTTGTCAATATATTAATTTTTTCTTTAAAAAATAATGTTTATTTACAATTTTTCACTTTTTTACTTACAATATTAAAATAATACATTCAATTTATTTTAACAATAAGATATACATTTTACTATTAATCTACTTATAATGACAAATATATAATTAGTTTCGATAATTTGATGTCAATGTTACACATGTAAAAATATACATATTATACAAAAATCAAACTGGGTTTTACCAGTAAACTAAAAAAGTGAAGTCTAATTAATACTTCACTTTTTACAATAATTATAAATATTTTATTTTAATATCATCAACAATCTGTAAAATCTTATCTCTAACATCTATGGGTTCTAATACTTCAATGTGATTTCCAAAAGAGAGCACATATCCATAAATCCAATCATTTTGAGGATACTGTACATTTACAATAAAATTTCCATCGTTATCGTATAATATATTATCAATATCAAATTCATCATAAACTCTATATGCTATATCTTTAGAAATTTTCAATTTTAAAATAATATTTTTATTCTTATCTTCTTTTATCTCTCCCACTTCAATTGGTATGCTTCGTATAAATGTCTGCTCACAAATACAGATATTCTTCATCCTTACGACCTTAAAAATTCTATAATCATTTTTTTGACGACAATAAGCTTTAATATACCATGACTTTTCTTTAAACCAAAGCATAAGTGGCTCTACACAACGTTTAGTTATCTTTCCATAAGTACTTATATACTCAAAAGTTATAATATTACAATCTAATATAGCTGATTTTATCTTTATAAATTTATCTTTTTCTACATTATTACTACACCAATGAGAAAAATCAACAGTTATCCAATTTAAATCTGATTTACAAAACAAGGCTCTAAGTTTTGCTAATGTAGAATTCATATCTGGATATTTAAGCATATTTAAACCCTCTAGTGATGCTAGAATTTCTTTCTGCTCTTGCTCAGATAAAATAGATTTATCAAAAGTAAAATTATCTAAAATACCTATACCACCATTTCTACCTTTATCAGTATAAATTGGAATACCAGAAGATGACAATATTTCAATATCTCTACAAATAGTTCGCCTAGATACTTCAAAGTGTTCAGCTAACTCCGTTGCAGTTACTCTTTTCTTATCTAACAGGATATAAATAATTTCAAATAATCTATTACTTTTCATATAATCACCTCATTACTTTATTATAGTATAAAAATAAAGCAATCTAATATCATAATATAATGCTTACATTTCCCTCTCTACTTCAAAACGCAAAACAGTTTTCAATGACTCAGGAGATACTTTTCTAGCATCACTTATATAAATTTCACGATGTATATAAGATTTTCTTAGAAGCTTATTTTTTTTACAAAATTCTCTCATAATGTCAAAGCTTTCTGGTTCATCATCATATGAGCCTATATGAAGCATTTGAACACATAGACCTTCATTAATAGACCCAAATCTAACTTTTTCAAGAAGATTATGTGGTTTCTTCTTTTTTAATATATCAATAGCTTTATTTAACAGGTCTTGTGTAACAAAATCTGGCTGACGTATCATTATAGTATAAATCAAATCTTCTTTAATAAGTATATCTGAGCATTTGCTTTTTTCTCCCTTATCCCATATACCTTCTAAAGGAAAAACAGTATAATCAAAATACCCTTCTGGTACAATTCCCTTTTTGGTCATAGTTTTTATTGCATATGCCAAAGAGTAAAGTACTCCTATTGCTTCAGTAAATTCTTTAGTATTTGGGTCTCCACTGCCTTTTAACATGATAAATTTCTGCTCTGGTACTTCAACTATCACAGGATTCTTCTTAGGTAAATATAACTCTTTATCTTTTTTTCTCCATTCATATTTCATAAAAAATACCTCCGTATATACATTTTATACATTGATATTATCATGCTAAAGGTGACATCAGCGTGTCACATTTTATAAAATAAATTATATTATAAAATCTTCATCTTCTAACTCTTCATAGACCCCTTTTTGATATCCATTACCTTTAGTTGAAAAGAAATCATGTGTTTTAGTTTCAGTACTAAGTCCATTTAACACAATTGGATTGATAGCATTTACATTATAAAGTCTTTCAAATCCTAAATTTTCTAAAGCTCTATTTGCATTGTATTTCAAAAAATCTACAACCTCTTCTTCAAGTCCACTATCTTTATATATTACATTTGTATACTCTATCTCATTTTCCATAAGACTAGCAAGTATAGAATACATCTTATCTTCTAATTTTTTCTTATCAGTATTATTAAATGAATTGTATATCTCTTGTGCAAGAAGCCCTATGTATTTACCATGTAAAGATTCATCTCTAAGAATAAGTGATATTATTTCTCCACTAGCCACCATTTTTCCTTGACCAGACAGATACAATGGATAAAAGAATCCTGAATAAAACAAGAAACTCTCCAAAAACACACTTGTAACCATTGATAAATATAAATTCTTTTGGTTTGTAGTATTTTCATATTGAGCTAGAACTAAATCAGCCTTTCGTTGTAATGTTGGCTCTGTTTCTATCCATTCAAATAAATCATCTATCTCGGAGTTAGAAAGCAAAGTCATAAATATGGAAGAATAACTTTTTGCATGTATTTCTTCCATAGTACCCATAAAAGATAAAACTGCTTTTCTTTGAAGATTATCTGTTAAACCCATCATTGATGGAATTCCATTATTCCCTTGCTTTGTATCCAATAATGTCAGTCCACCTAACACTTTTTTATATAAGTCTTTTTCATTATCATCTAATTCATTCCATACCTTAATATCTTTAGAGACAGATATTTCTTCAGGAAGCCAAAATTGTTTTACATTTTGTTCCCAAAAAGCCTGTGTGAATCCATCTTCTTCTTTATTCCAATTAACTGCATCATGTGTTTTATGTAATTTAAATGTCATATATTTCTCTCCCTATACTGAACATACTAGACACTCATGAGTATCTCTTGTCATCTTTGTTCTTGTGTAATATAAACTTTTAAGACCTTTTTTATATGCATATATGTAATGTCTAGCTATATCTCTAGTTGTCTTTTCATCTGTAACAAACAATGTTGTTGATATTCCTTGGTCAACATGTTGTTGAACTGTTGATACTAAATCTATAACTTTCCTCATATCCATTCTATATGCTGATTGATAATACAACATATTTTCATTAGTTAAAAATGGCATTGGATATATTGTAGTTGAATCTCCATATGTTCTTACTTCTACTGGCTCAGTAATTGGCATTATACTTGATGTTGCATTTTGGACATAACTAATGCTTTGAGTTGGGGCTACTGCCATTAAATATGCATTATATATACCTTTTTCTTTGACCTCATCCAATAATTTTGTCCAATCTTCTTTTGTTGGTATATAAATACCTTCAAATAATGCTTTTACCTTTTCTAGCTTAGGTAGATAAGATTGTTCATAGTATTTTGATAATACCTTGCTTTTTCTTCCCTTAGCATATTCTGATTTTTCAAACCCTTCAAAAGTTTGATTTTTTTCTATAGCTATTTTCATAGATGCTTTAATTGAATAATATCTAATCATTGCAAAAAATACATCAGAAAACTCTACAGCATCCTCTGAAGTATATAAAATATTTTCTCTTACTAAGTATCCATGCAAATTCATAGCTCCCAATCCTATAGAATGAGATTTGCTATTACTATTATTTACAGTTGGTACTGGCTTTATGTTTGTTTTGTCCGCTACAAATGTCAATGCTCTTATTGATGTCTCAACTGTGCTTTCTATAGTTTTATTGTCCATAACATTTGCTATATTTAAAGAACCAAGATTACAACTTATATCTTGACCCCATTTATTTTCTCCACCATAGCCTTCTATTTCTGAAGATGTTTGATACTGGAAGATTTCACAACACAAGTTAGACATTTTTACCATACCAACCTCTTTCAATGTATGTTCCCTATTGGCTGTATCTATATACACTACATATGGATATCCACTTTCTTGTTGCATTTGTGCTATTTTAGTCAACATTTGTCTAGGATTTATTTCTTTTTTTCTTATATCTTCATCATTAACTAATCTATCATACCACTCACTCATTTCTATCTCATCAAGGTAAACTCCATACTTTTTATACACAGTATGAGGATACAATGCATAAGCTACTTCATTTTTTTCTGCTAACTCCATAAATTTATCAGGTATAATAGCTCCCAGCGATAATGTAGCAAGTCTTATTTTTTCATCAGCATTTATCTTTTTAGTATCCATCAATAATTCAAAATCAGGATGAAATACTGTGAGATAAACTGCACCAGAACCTTGTCTAGCTCCCATCTGATTAAAATAGCTGAATGATTGTTCCAACATTTTAGCTACTCCAACAACACCTCCAGCTGCACCTTCTATATCTTTAATAGATTCACCTGATGCTCTAAGCTTAGATAAGTTTAACGCAACTCCTCCACCTATTTTTGATAAATGATTTGATGAAGATATCGCATATGAAATACCTTCTGTGCTATCTTCTACAGATAGTAAAAAACATGATACCATTTCTCCTGCTCTCTTTCTTCCAGCATTTAAAAATGTAGGTGTAGCTGGTTGAAATTCTTGTTTTACTATTTTGTCTGCCAAGTTTAAAGCTAGACTCTCATCACCATTTCCTAATGTTAAAGCTACAATTAATACTTTTTCATTATATGTTTCTAATATCTCTTTTCCATCATTACTTTTTAATGCATAATTTTGATAAAATTTATTTGCACTCATATATGATTGAAACTTAAATTTATGTTCCTCGATAAGTTTGTATATCTTTTTAATAAAATCCATGCTATATTTATGTATTACTTCTTCTAAATAATAACCTTCATCCATTAGATACTTCAATCTTTCTTCTAGATTATTAAATTTCTTTAACTTTGGATTTATAAATTCTTCTATGTAACTACTTAGGGCTTCCTTATCCTTTTCCAGTTGATATTTCCCTTGTTCATTTTTAATTATCACTTGATTGTTAAGCTCTATCCAATTCATTATTTACCGTCCTTTTAACATAATCTTGTGCTATAATTTCATTTAATTTACTTATTATTTCTTTTAATATTTATCAGCGTAAATTCCAAAAACAACCTATAATTATAGGGCATAATAAGTATTTTTCAAAAACAAAAGCACTACATATAGTTAGTGCTTTATCTATTATATACTACATATAGTATATACACAAATTTTTTTATATCTAAACTTTTATTATTGTATCACTGATATTATT
Source organism: Clostridioides sp. ES-S-0006-03 (assembly GCF_020662275.1). Lineage (NCBI taxonomy): Bacteria > Bacillati > Bacillota > Clostridia > Peptostreptococcales > Peptostreptococcaceae > Clostridioides > Clostridioides sp. ES-S-0006-03. Next base: position 327,053 of record NZ_JADGMM010000004.1, on the reverse strand, counting down.
TTATTCTTTAAATAAAACCATAAAAATGTTTACCCAGTGTTTATATGTTACTAGAGATAATAAATCTTCAATAATATATTTAATATTTTATATATTATTTAGAAGTTTTTTATTCATTGTTATATAATTAAATATATGACTATTTTGCTACTAAATATATAAAAATAAATTTGTGAAGGTGATTTTAATGAAAACTATTTCTAAACAAGAATTAGAAAAAACACTTGAGAAACATTATTTATGGCTTAAAAATAATAACGATGGAGAAAGAGCTGATTTAAAAGAAGTAAAATTAGAAAATATGGATTTAAGAGGATATTGTTTAGGTAATATTGACTTTTCCTGGTCTGACCTTATCAATTTAAATTTAGAAAATGCAGATTTAGAAAACTCTAGCTTTAAGAATTCTTATTTTTCAGATTGTTCATTAAAAAATTCTATATTAAAAAATACAGACTTAAGCGGTGCAAATTTTAGATTTTGTAATTTATCTAACTCAGATATTAGAGGTACTAATCTAGAAAATTCTAATTTAGAATATGCTACATTGGATGGAGTAATATCAGATGAAAGTACTCGTTTTTTTAAATTATACTGTCCTGAAACAGGAGCATTTATAGGTTATAAAAAATGTTTTAATTTTAGAATGGTACAATTATTAATACCAAGTGACGCAAAAAGAGTATCTGCTACATCAAATGCTTGTAGATGTGACAAAGCAAAAGTACTGTCAATTACAAGTATAGATGGCAAAGAATCTTTTAAAACTGCTCGTGCATATGCTGATGAAAATTTTATATATAGAGTAGGAGAAATGGTGGTAGCTGAAAATTTTCATGAAAATAGATGGAAAGAATCAACTACAGGAATTCACTTTTTTTTAACTAGAGAAGAAGCTATTGGTTATCTATAAAGTATTATTTTTTTATTTAAGTGTGTAATTGAAAATACACAGTAAAAAAATGTATTACTAAATAAATATTTTCTAAAAAAGAGTATCTAGAGATTTAAAAAATGCACTTTAAAAATCTCCTTATGATACTCTTTTATATATTTTATCATTTCTAAATATGCCATAAGTTACAATTTACAGTAAATTATTTATATCAATACTATCCACCATTTTAGAAACTTTATCTACATATTCTATATTATTACTCAGACTCTTATAATACTTATTACTCTCACTTTTATTTCTAAATGAATAAACTTTTTTATTTATTTTTAAAGCCTCTTTTATAATATCTATATTTCTTTTATTAGTTTCTCCTACGCTAAATCCTGTGTCTATTATAATCTTAGAATTATTTAAATTTCTAATAGCCAAATCGAAACTTTCATCACTTATTGACTCAAATGGCTTTTCTGTAAACAACTTTATGCCCATAGTCCTACCAATTTCATAATCAATATCATTTTCATGTATTATGCCAGAATATATACCTATGCCTCTTTTAGTAAAAGCTCTGTAGATTGGTGTTGCTTTACCGCCTCCACCAATTATAAAAACTTCATTTTTTGATTTATTGCTAATTTCTACTGCACCTAATAAACTATTAAAATTTTTATCCTCTAATTCATAGAGTGAATTTATCATATTTTCGTCTACCATATCTTCTGGCTGACCATAAGCTATGACTTTGTTATTTTTTACAAGAGCAACCTTATCACAACTTTTTAGTGCTATATCTATTTCATGTAATGAAAGTATTACTGATATTGATTTTTCCTTACTTAATTTTTTTAGTATGTTCATAAGTTCCAATCTATGCTTTATATCTAAATGGGTTGTAGGTTCATCTAATATGATTATTTCTGGCTCTTGAACTAATGCTCTTGCAACCAAGACTTTTTGTTTTTCACCATCACTAAGTTCATCAAAATATCTTTTTTTTAAATGAAGAGCATTTACAGATTTTAATGAATCATCCACCATCATTAAATCTTTTTTAGAGAGATTTCCAAAAAATCCTGTATAAGGATATCTCCCCATATTAACTACATCTTGTACAGTCATTAAATCTCCTAATAATCTATTTGTAAGTACTAAAGCCATCATTTTAGACAATGTCTTTCTGGATATATGCCTTATATCCATATCGTTTAAATATATTTCACCTTTTATCGGTGTTATAAGTTTAGATAGAGACCTTAATATAGTAGTTTTCCCAGCTCCATTGCTTCCCAAAAGACATAATATTTCTCCTTTTTTCACCTCTATGTTTATATCACTTACAACCACTTTTTTATCATATCCAACACTTAAATTGTTAGTTTTCAACATGTCTAAGCCCTATCCTTCCTTTTCATCAATAACATTATTACAATTGGAGCACCTAATAATGAAGTTATTGCACTTATTGGTAATTCTATTGGTGACAAAATTACTCTGGATACTAAATCACAAAGAGCTGTAACTATACTTCCTAAAAGAATTACTACTGGTATCAATACTCTATTGTCTGATGTTTTAAATATCAATTTTGAGATTTGTGGTACTGCAAGACCAATAAATCCTATAGGACCTGCAAATGCTGATACTATTGCCGCTAGTATACTAGATATAAATACTACCAAAAATCTAAAAAATTTTATATTTACACCAATACTCTTTGCATATTCTTCTCCTAGTAAAAAAGCATTTAGAGGTTTTATTATGAATATAGTCATCAAAAGACCTAATATCCCAACTATCATAAGTATTTCTACTTTTTCCCATGTAAATCCGGAAAAACTACCCATAGACCACATAGTAAATTCCTTCAATTTTTCATTATTTGCAAATGATTGTAATATATTTGTAATTCCACTACATACATAGCCAGTCATAATTCCTATCACCAAAAGTGTTGTTATATTTTTTACTTTGCTGGCAAATAGAATAACTATAGACATTACAATTAAAGCTCCTACAAATGCTGCTATAAATATACTCATTGAATTTATACTTTCAAATCCTAATGTATATCCTCCTAAAATCATAAGTGCTACTGATAAAGTCGCTCCTGAAGACACCCCTAATATATATGGTTCAACTATTGGGTTTTTAAAAAATATCTGTAGTAAAATACCAGATACTGCTAAACATGCACCTCCCACCATAGTTGCAAGGACTCTAGGAATCCTTATATTATAAATTATTTTATAGTGTTCTGTACTATCCATTCCTCTTAATACAACATCTATTATTTCTTTAAATTCGATTTTTACAGAACCAAATGCTACACATATCAAAAAAGTAAGTATTATACCTACAATTAAGGTTATAAATATAGTAGTCTTTTTAATTCTGTTTTTATTGGTAAAGTCCATCTATATACTCCTCTTAATAAAACTAGATTAACTCAAATTTATAAAGTTTTCTTGTTAATTTAATCTTATTTATTATTTATCATAATTTATATAATGCTTAATCTTTTCACCTGTAGTACCTGGATGAAATATTTCAACTAAATCCACTATTAATTCATCTGTCTTATCCACTGATTGATAATAATCCGGAGCAAACACCCATAAATTTCCATTTTTGACAACATCTAAATCAGATAACACTGGTGCACTAGATTTTATAGACTCTAAGTTTGGTGCATAATCTGAACTTGATGAATATACAAATATATCTGCATCTTTTGCCACTTCATGTAATTGCTCAATACTTACTCGCCCTTCATTTGAATCGATTGAAGCACAAGCATTTATTCCACCTGCCATGTTTATCATATTATCTACATATGATTTTTTAGGTGCTATATAAGCATTCCCTTCATATACAGATGCCCATACAACTTTAGGTTTACTTTTGTTTTTTATTTTTTTACTAACCTCTTCTATTTTTTGTACTGTTTTATCTAATTCACTAGTAGCTATATCCTCTTTATCATAAAATGCAGCTATCAAGCTTGTCCACTCCATTCTTCCAAATGGATTTTGTTCCTTATATTCATTATCTACAACATAGTTAAGTCCCAATTCTTCTAATTTATCTATAAATTTTGTATCCGCTTCTGATAAACCACTACTCACTATAGTCAAGTCAGGATTTAAGTCTACTATTTTTTCATAATCTGGTGCTAAATTTGAACCAACATAATGTATCTTCCCATCCTTCATTAAATTTTTAATTTCTTTGATAGTCCAATATTGTTCTTCTGTTGTTACTGCTTTTATACTATCTAACTCACCTATTGTCCTTAAAGAACAAGCTTGTGTTGTAGATGCTATCAATACATTATCCACAGGTGTTCTAACTATATTTGCATTCTTGTATTTTTCAGGTATTTTTATCTTTTTAGGAATCAAAATTAGTTCTCTATTATCTCCATCAACAACCTTTTTAATTCCATCTTCTAAATTCTCAACACTAAATCCACTTGCATATTTTAATTCTAATTTTTTCCCATTACTAACTTGTTCATTAGTTTTGTCTTTTTTGCTACAACCTACAATACCTCCTGCCAAAAAAATTACCATTACAACTAAAAAAAACTGCTTTAAAACATTTGACTTGAATTTCATCACTTTCACTCCATTATTTTATTTTTTATGAGTGGCTACACATATTTTAAAAAAATATTTTACTAAAATTAATTTTATAAATATAGCTTTTTAGCAAAATAAAAAACCTCTCCTAAATTAGCAAGGAGAAGCTTCTATATCAATTTTATAAAAAATGAATTGATATCTCATTTTATTATAAACTACAATCTCCACCCTAAATTGTATTTATGTAATACTGGGCAGGTCTCCTGACTCACGGCCTGTCCTCCATCAACCTTCCCAAAATTACTATGAATCTCAGTGGATTTGATTTTGTATCCGTATACAGTAGCGGGGGCTGTAGTGAATTTACATCACTTTCCCTATTAAACTAAAATAGTACCCTAGTATTATTTACATTTAATTTTTCATTAAGATAATTGTAGTTTATTGTTAATTACTTTGCAAGGTTGATTTAATATATCCACTCAAAAAGAGGGCTTAAAATGACTATAAAAATCAATCTAAAACCCTCTTTATCTTCTTAGTTTATATTTAATTCATCCATCAAAGTTTTAATTTTACATACTTGATTTTCATCTGGTTTTATAAATGGAGCAGTTACATAGTCACTTATTTCTAATCCTCTAATATTCATAGCTTTCTTCATTGCTGGTATAAATGGATTTGTTATTAAATAAAAATCCATTGCTTTATTAATATATTTTTGAATTTCAATAACTTTATCCATATCCTTATTATTATAAGCTTCAGCCCATTTGGAACATACTTCTGGAATTAGATTTGATAATCCTCCTATACATCCTGCTCCTCCAGACATTAAGTTGTGTATAAAATTTTCATCATATCCACTGTATATCTTAAAGTTTGGTAACTCTGTTTTCATAGTATTTATTAAATCTCTAGTATGTCCCATTAAAGTTACTGTATCTTTATATCCAACTATGTTTTTATGTTTTCTTGCAAGCTTTAATGTAAGTTCTGGACTTAAATCATAACCAGTTCTATCTGGATAATTATATAGGTATATTTCAGCATCTGTGTTCTCAGCTATCTTGCTATAAAACAGTTCAATACTATCATCATCAAGCGAGAAATAATAAGGACTTATTATCATAACTCCATCTGCTCCACTATTATGTGCATAGTTTGAAAGTTCTATAGACTCATCTGCACACATACGACTTGTACCTATAAACACTTTAACCCTCTTATCGACATGATTAACCACTAAATCTATAAGTTCTTTTTGCATATCCATAGACATATTAAAGAACTCTCCAGTACTTCCCATTATAACTAGACCATCTACTCCCCCATCTATAAGGTAATCATATACTTTTTTGTTTCCTTCTCTATCTAAATTTCCGTCTTCATCAAATATTGTAACAACTGGTGTCAAAAATTCTGCTTTCATAATTTAAACTCCTAAAATTTATTTTGATATGTTCATTTAATATGCTTATAGCCTATGTTTTAAGATTATATATAATAAAACATTTACTTAACATAATTTTTCAATATTCCAATACTTTCAATCTCACATTCAATTACATCTCCACTATTCATATATAGAGGAGGAGAAAAGCCCATCCCTACTCCAGAGGGTGTTCCAGTTGCTATAATATCCCCTGCCTCTAAAGTCATCCCTTTTGAAAGTTCTGAAATTATATCTGAGATATCTGATATGAATAACTCTGTATTAGAATTTTGTCTTTCTTCATCATTTACTCTACTATATACATTAAGTTTTACTGGAAAAGAAACTGCACTTTTATGTAAGATACATGGCCCTAAAGATGTAAATGTATCTAATCCCTTTCCCCTAAACCATTGAACATGTTCTTTTTGCAACTTTCTAGCAGAAATATCATTTATCACAGTGTAACCAAAGATATAATCTTCTACATCTTCTTTTTCTATATTAACACCTGTTTTACCTATTACTACTCCAAGTTCAACCTCATAATCCAACTGATTATTTATATCAAAGTGAGCATCTATCTCATCTTCTGGACCTATCGCCTTTGTCACACGTTTTGTAAAATAGACTGTTTTCTCAGGTTCTTCAAAGCTACTATCAAAATGAGTTTGAGTTTCTTCAAGATGTTCTTTATAGTTTACTCCTACACATAAAATATCGTGTATTGGCTTTTCTATAGGAACATGTATAGTGCACTCCTCTTTTTTAAAAACATTATAGTCATTAAATGATTCTTCACTTATAATATTTTTTAACTTAATAATATCATCCTGAGATATACCTTGAATTAAATCATTTACATCTATAAAAAATTTACTAAGACTTATGGAATTGACATCAATAACAAACAATTCATCCTTTGAGAGAATTCCTACCTTTTTAGATGTATCTTCTATACTACTAAAACTAACAAACTTCATACTATCACCCTTTAGTAAAATTCTAAGTGCATACTTTTTTAAGTCTTATATTTTATACATAATTACATACTCTAGCTATTGCCATTTCAGTATATCCAAGTGATTCTGCTTTTGATTGCTTACCATTTGCTACATCTACAACTAGATTTAATAAATCATCTGTCAATTCTTCCATTGTCTGTGGTCCATATATAACTGGGCTAGCATCAAAATCCATATTATCTTCCATATTTGCAAAAGTTATTTTATTTCCAGTTATTTTTATTACTGGAGCTATTGGATTTCCTGATGGAGTCCCTCTCCCTGTACTAAATACTACTACTTGAGCTCCTCCTGCAACCATACCCGCAACAGATGAGGCATCATTTCCTGGTGTATCCATTATTACAAGACCCTTCTTATCAATTTGCTTTGCATAATCATATACTTCACTTATTACTCTGTGCCCACCTTTGTGTATACAGCCTAGTGATTTTTCTTCCAAACTTGTAAGTCCACCGGCTATATTTCCAGGAGATGGATTTCCTTCTCTAACTTCTTCTCCAACTAATTTTAATGAATTTTCATATCTATGTACTATATGTAGTATTTTTTCTTTTACTTCTTCATTTACTGCTCTTCTAGCTAATATATGTTCTGCTCCTATAAATTCAGTAGTTTCACTTAAAATTGAAGTAGACCCTAAATCAACAAGTCTATCACTTAATTCTCCTATTAGCGGATTAGCAGCTAGCCCACTTGTTGGGTCAGACCCACCACATTCAGTCCCTAATATAAGTTCAGATATTGGGAATTCTTCTTTTCTAAGTATAGAAGCTTCTTGTGCCATTTCTCTAGCATAACGAACAGCTTTTTCTATAGTTTTTAAAGTTCCATGTTCTTCTTGTATTACAAGAGTCTTTATTGGTTTATTTGTTCTCTCTTTTATTGCATCAACTACCAAGTCATTTTGACAATTTTCACAACCTAAAGACACAACTATCACACCATATACATTAGGATTTGCTGCATATCCAGCCATAACATCCATAGTTAATTGTTGGTCTGAACTTACTTGAGAACAGCCATTTTGATTATTAAAAGTAACAGCTCCTTGAACTTGTGAGGCTATAATTCTCGTTGTATCTGATGCACACACACTTGTAGGTAATATTAATATGTGATTTCTTATGCCAACTCTTCCATCTGGTCTTTTATATCCATAAAATTTCATATTGATTTCCTCCTAAAATAGTCTATTTATCATACTTTATTTGATTTTCTTGTACTATAAATTTTATTCTTATTGCTAATTAGATAACTATAATCCTACTTATTTAATCATTTAATACTAAATATGACTTTTATTGAATTATAAATGTTACTTTATATGTTCGATACAATTTGTTTATCTAAATCTTCTCTAACACTTTTAACATTGTGAATATGTACATGTTGACCAATTTTTATTTCTTGATTAGCTTCTCCTATGTGTTCTCCATATTTAGTAACTTTATCTCCCTCAGCCATATCCTTTATAGCCAATTTATGATAAATAGTTATATCATCTAAAGCTGTTATTGTCTTTATCGTTTTATCTTTTAATTTAAAATTAATTTCACTATTCTTAGATATTGCCTCAATAGCCACTGCAACATTATCTTTTTCATCAATTATCACTGCATTTATCATTATCTTTATTCTCCTTTATAAATAATATAGTTTTATTAATATACAAAATCATCTTAGCAATTATATATCTGTATTCATCAGGCTACTATTGTCCCATCATCTTTTTGTTTTGGGAATTTAGGACATCCATATTTCTTCGCCCACCAGCTAGTTATAAGAGGAACTAATATTGCAGTAACAACTACTGCAGCTGCTACTTGAGTTGTAGCTGTTGCAACATATGGTTGCCATGTTGGATCAACTAATGCAACAGCAGCAGGAACAGCAATTGCATTCCCTGCAGTTGTAGCTACAGCCCATCCTGCATACCCTGGACGTTTACCTATAAATCTATCACAGAATACTATAAATACACCTCCTACAAACACAGATATTAATCCAAGTAATACTCCAGATAGTCCTCCTTTTAATATACTTGCAAGATTTATGCTACTTCCAAGTGCAAAACCTACAAAGGGTACTAATAAATTACATCCTGGTTCTAAAAATTCTTTCATCTTTTTGTCAAAATTACCTATTATCATACCAACAAGTATTGGTACGATTGCAGCTAATAATGACATTAATGGAACATTTGCAAGTCCTGAAGTCCCAAGAGCTATCAATGTAAAAAATGGACCATCATTCAAAGTAAGTAAACTCATAGTTGCACAATCTGTTTCATCTCCATATGAAGTCATTAATGAAAGATATATACTACCATTACTATTTGTAACTGCACTTATAACTGCCAAAGTTGTAAGACCTAATACTCCATCCATTCCAAATAATTTTCCTATAAGTATGCCTATTAAAGCACCTATAGCAAATTTAGAACCAAGAAGTATTCCTCCTCTTTTTAATACTTTTGGCATTTCTTTAAATTGAAGCTGAGTTCCAAGACATACTAGTTGAACCCCTATTATAGTTGCAGAGCCAACACTTGAGAATACTGCTGTTGTAAATGAACCTATTTGTACAATATCTGGGCAAAATGTATTAATGAAAGCTGCTATAAACATTGGAACTATCATCATACCTGCAGGAATTTTTTTAATAAAATCCATTATCATAAAGTTACTCCTCCTAAAACATGATATTTAATTACTTGTATTAAATTTTTTAGCTTTAATTTTAACGGCCGTTTCGGTTCGTATTTAAGAACTAAGTTTTTATTTACGAATCTTTGAATTAATGATAGCATTTTCCCAATTATGAGTCAATAAAAAAAATAAATTTTTGTCAAAATTTTTTCAAATTATCTGATAATATAGCAATAGTTAGCAATTATCTTCATTATATGCAAAATATAAAAAGTAATTTTTCTCATTTCACATCTATATATCCCAATTTATATAATCTAAATTCACAATATTTCGATATTTTTATATAAAATACGATTATTATTGTCTTATCTTAAATTATATAGCTAAATACAGTTCACTTTCTCAGGTATATTTTGGAAATTATTTCAAGTTTTTAGTATGAATTTTCATCAAAAAAATCATCTATAAATATTTATAATTAAAGCTTATTTGCACATACTGTCATATATTTTATTTCTACATTGTAAATTATCACACAGTATGCTAAAATCAACATATTCTAACACTTTAAATTAACAAAGATAGGGGGAAATTTATGACTTCAGATAATCATCGCCCAACAGCTAGGATATTAGATATTTTAGAAGCATTAGCTGAATCTGAGAATGGATATACTCTTACAGAAATAGCAGATGCTATCAATGCTCCAAAAAGTAGTATCTTTCCTATAGTTCATACACTTAATGCTAGAAAATACATTACTATTGATAAAAATACATCTAAATATTCCATAGGTATACGTTCTTACACATTGGGGTCTTCGTTTTTTGAGAAAAGAACTATTTTTAACTACATAATTGATGAAATGACTAATATAGTTAATTCTTGTTCTGAAACTTGTCAACTTGGTATACTCGACAATAACGAAGTTCTTTATATTGGAAAAGTTGACTCTCCAGAGCCAATTAGACTTATTTCTTATGTTGGTAAAAAGATACCTGCTAATTGTACAGGTCTTGGTAAAGCACTTTTATGTGATTTTGATAAGGAAAAACTAATAAATTTATATCCAGACGGATTAAAAGGATTTACAAAAAAATCAATTACTGACTTTGATATTTTATATGACCAGCTTCTTGAAGTTCGTGAAACTCAAATAGCTTCAGAATGTGAAGAATCAATGGAATACCTAAAATGCCTTGCTGTACCAATAAGAAAAAACGGATGTATAAGGGCCGCTGTTAGCGTAACACTTCCACTTTTTAGGTCTAGTGAAGAAAAAATAGAACTGATAAAAAAATTACTTCTAAATGCACAAAAAAATATTCAATCTATGATGGAAGAACGTAATGAAGATATTATAATAAATTAGATTGATAAAAACAAAGTTGCTGACTTAATTACAGCAACTTTGTTTTTTTATGCTCTTTTTTATTTTTAATATTTTTATTGACATGATAAAAATACTATGTTAAATTCTAATCATAATCGTAATTACGAACTTAGTTCTTATATAAAAACTCACGATATATATTTTAACCTCAAAAACCAATATCTAATATGTGAATTAGTATAAGACTATTGTAGGTATGTATATTGTACATAAAAATTAATTCAAAAAAGGAGATTTTAACTATGAGTATCTATTATGTACCACCAATAAACTTACTTGGAAAAGGGTGTCTTATTGAATCTAAAGACTCAATTAAATCCTTAGGCACTAAAAAAGCATTTATCGTTAGCGATAAATTTCTAACTTCAAATGGTACTGTAAAAAAAGTAACAGATATGTTGTCTCAAATAGGTGTGAACTTTGCTATTTATGATGAAGTTAAACCAAACCCAACTGTGACTAATGTCAATAATGGACTTGAAATACTAAAATCAGAAAATTGCGACTTCGTTATAACTATAGGTGGTGGTTCTCCACAAGATTGTGGTAAAGCTATTTCTATATTAGCTACCAATGGCGGTGACATTAGAGATTATGAAGGTGTAAATAAAACTTCTAAAAAATGTCTTCCTATAGTTGCTATAACTACTACTGCTGGTACATCAGCTGAAGTTACAATAAATTATGTTATAACGGATGAAGATAGGCATGTAAAAATGATAATGGTTGATACAAATGCACTAGCTACAATGACAGTTAATGACCCAGAATTAATGATTAGTAAGCCAGCTAATTTGACAGCAGCTACTGGTATGGATGCACTGACTCATGCTATAGAAGCTGTAGTGGCTAATGGAGCTTATGATGTTACAGATTCAACTGCGCTATATTCTATAAAGCAGATATTTGAATATCTTCCTAGAGCTGTTAAAGATGGTAATGATATAGATGCTAGAGAACAAATGTGTTATGCTTGTTTTCTAAATGGAATTGCTTTTAGTAATGCAGGTCTTGGAAATGTACATGCTATGGCTCATCAATTAGGAGGTTTATATGATTTACCTCATGGAGTATGTAATGCTATGTTGCTACCAATAGTTGAAGAAGAAAATGCTAAATCTGCACCTTCTAAATTCCGTCCAATAGCTGAGATCATTGGAATGAATATACATGGCAAATCAGATAAGGAATGTGTTGATTTTGTAATAGATAAAATAAAAGCTCTTTCAGAAGAGGTAGGAATTCCAAAATCTTTAAAAGATGTTGGTGTTGATAATCCTAATTTTGAGTTGCTTGCTGAAAATTCTATGAAAGATGCTTGTGCTGGAGCCAATCCTGTTTTCTTTGATAAAGACAAAATTATAGAATTATTTAAGAAAATCTCTTAATATAATCACACTTATAAATTAATTATGTATATTTATAAGGGAGTGTCTCAAAATATTTTTATTTGATTATAGACACTCTCTTATTATCTAAACTAAATCCATATTTTTAATTTAATTTCAAACTCTTTAAAATTAATAAATAGTATTTTTAATGAATTATAACTGTTGTTGTGTCTGGTATATTGTCATATATCCACTTAGCATTTTCTGTACTTAGTCTTATACATCCATGGCTAAGAGCTTCACCAAGCCTAGCATCTATTATATAACTTCCTGTTGAATTATATAACACAGAATGATAATAATACCCACCTTTAATTCTAGTAGCGTACTTAACTGAATACTCATCTGTTCCAAAAGAAGGTTTTCTCCCACTTATATAAAAAATACCTGTTATAGTTGGAGTTTCAGGTTTACCTATAGTACATTCCCATTTATATAATTGACCCCAACCTCCATTATCTTTCTTAAAAATATAAGTGTATTTATTTTTAAGGTCTGTGGTAATTAGATAGTCACTAGTACTTTTAATGTTATTTTCATTAACAAATTTAGTCATATCAGTGTAAAAATACTTATAATCTAATTCATTAGGTTTATTTCCATCACTTGACAAGAAATAATTAAAAACATAACCTGTTTTATCATCATATATAACTTTACTCCAGTCCCCTTCTACCTGTAGAACTTCGACTCTAGACTTTTCAGGAATTACTGTAATTATAGTAGAAGTTGTAGACTTATCTTCTCTTAAATTTAAATTACTCCAAGCATATTCGCTTACTGATATTAAATCTCTGTATACATACCCTTCTTGAAAATTGTAGATTACTTTAATCCAATCATCTTCTTCATCTAGAACCTCTAATTTAGAACCTTTAGGTATTACAGTTATAATACTTGAACTTGTAGATTTCGCAGACCTCAAATTTACATTTACTAAAGCATATTTATATATAGGTGCTCTGTATTTTTTAATGTTTATTTTAAATAGCTTCACACATACCCATCCTCTCATATGTCTTTTTACAATACTTTATGAAATTCGATATATATTCGTTCTTCTATTTTTAAACTTACTCTGTATAATTAAAGGTTATTATCCATTTAAATTTACAATATTACAATCTTTAATATATTCTTCAATTATACTTCTAGCTACATTAAAATAACTTATACATTTATCAACTATAACAGCATCACTGCTAACTACTCTATCAAGTTTTTCTAATATAACATCTGCATTTTTTACTAGCTCTACTTCTGTTTCAATTTTCCATACCCTGGCATGTTCTAATATCTTATATCTTAGATTTCCAGAATTAGAAACTGGTGCATCTAAGTAAAATTTAATTTTTGTAGCCTTATATTTATTAAAAAACTTTCCTATTAGATTTAAAGCTTCTTCTGTTTTATCTATAATTTTATATGTTCCTCTAAGACCTGCTAAATCTCTTATATTTCCATCTCTACCTATGACTAGAGTTCCTCCAGATAATGCTACTTCTAGAGCTATTATCAAATTAAAACCATCTATGTATATAATTCCTTCATTTATTTTATCTAAGGAAAGTATCTTTGATTGTCTTATTTTATTTTTTTCATCAGTACATACTGCTCTCTTTAGTGCATCTCTTTGTCTTATTGAAAACTGATATCTATCTCCCACAAAAGTTACAACTGGGTCTATTTTATAATCTCTATTTATTAACCATTCTATTTCTTCTTGAGCCTTTACAAGTCTTACAAGTTCTTTACTTGAAAACCATCGTTTATCACTCTCATCAAAGCCTCTTTTAGATATTTTATTCATAGAATATTTCACCGCCTTAATATGAAGTTTGCTAATATTATCTTATCCATTTATATTATTCAATATTTAGATTATACCTTTTAATACTCTCTTAAATACAAAATAATTACTTTTTTACTATATTTATACTTTATAATGTAAAGAAAGGATACTATTAGTAACTTCTCATAGTATCCTTTCTTTAAAATTTATTTATAATGATAATTTTAGACTTTATTTATATATTACACTTATTCTATACTTCCTTTATCATATTAGGAGATAAAACATCATTAAGAGCCTCTGTCATAGTTGGATGTGCATAAACACGGTCTCTTAAATATGTATATTCTACTTCTAAATCTATGGCTAACTGAATTAAATGTATAATCTCACTAGAATCTTCACATATCATGCTAGCACCAAGTATCCTATTGGAATTTTTATCTATTACGATTTTTATAAATCCATCTGTCTTTCCAATTTGTTTAGCTCTTGGAATTGCCTCAACTGGCATCTTTGCTACTAATACATCATATCCTTTTTCCTTTGCTTGTTTAACATTAAGACCAACTCTTGAAAATGCTGGACTTATGAATATAGCATTTGGTATATTTTTTCTATTACTAGTCGTTCTAGTCTTATTTCCAAATAATTGATTGATTATTATACGATAGTCATCTAGTGATATATAAGTAAATTGAGGACCTCCATTTATATCTCCTATAGCCCATATGTGTTTTTTATTAGTCTTAAGGTTATCTGATACTTTAATAAATCCTCTTTCATTTAACTCTATGCCTGCATTTTCAAGTCCTAAACCTTCAGTATTTGCTTTTCTACCTGTAGCAACAAGTATTATATCACTTGTTATTTCCTTTAATTCACTATTTATATCATATTCTACTGTAGCTAAATTAGAAACTTCCTTAATCTCTTTTACCTTTGCATTATTTATAATTTTTACATTTCTCTTTTCAAGTAATTTTATTATTTCTTCTGAATCTTCAATATCTTCATTTGGTAAAATCCCATTATTTGAATTTAATATTGTAACTTCTGTTCCAAAGGAACTATAGATGCCTGCAAATTCTAAACCTATAAACCCAGCACCTATAATTGTCATTTTTTTAGGTAAGGTTCTTAAATTCATAAGAGATTCACTATTATATACTATCTTATTGTTTTCAATACCTTTTATATTAGGTATAAATGATTTTGAGCCAGTATTGATAAATATCTTCTCTGATACTAATTCATAAACTTCATTTTCAGTTTTTACTTCTACTGTATTTTCATCAATAAAAGTCGCCATTCCTGTAAATATAGTTACATTATCATTTGAATTTAATTTATTATAGTTAGCTTCTCTAAGCTTTGTAACCAAAGTTTCTTTTTTTTCTATAGCTTTTGCATATTCGATTTGTGCATCATTCCAAGAGTTTATATTCTTTACATTGTTTGCTGAATTTTCTAAGCTTTTAGTTGGGATACATGCTACATTTATACATGTTCCTCCATACATTTTATTTGACTTTTCTACTAAAGCTACCTTTAATCCTCTATTAGCTAAATCTCCTGCTAATGTCTTTCCACCTTTTCCAAATCCTATTATTATTGCATCAAATGTTTTTTTCATATAAATTTCAACCCTTTCCTTTGTTATTTATACTCTTACTATAACAAGATTTTCTAGGTGGTACAATTAGGTACTTTTTTGTAACCTTCTATATTAATACTTTTTATTTTTTTGATTTTCAATGAAAGACATCATAGTCTCTTTATTCATTGCTCCTGGAATGTACTGTGTTACATATCCTTCTTTATCAATTATAAATGTAGTTGGAAAAGCATTAATTCCATATTGATATGCTAATTCTCCATCTTCATCAAGTGCAACGGGAAAAGTATAGCCTTCATCTTTTAAAAAGTTAATTACATGTTCTCTTGAACCTTCTCTACCTAAATTAGGTGATGCTACACCTAAAATTACTACATCTTCATTATTTTTCTTATAATCCTTGTACAACTGCTCTATATGAGGCATTTCCTCTTTACATGGAGGACACCATGTAGCCCAGAAATTTAAAAACACAACCTTACCTTCATAATCACTTAATTTATGTGTTTTACCATATTGGTCAGTTAAAGTAAAATCAATAGATTTTATTCTCTCTTCATCATTAGAGCCGTTATCACTATTTTCATTATTAGATTCTTTTTTATTATCCCTGTTACCAGACTCTTCTTGTGTATTGCCATTAGAATTTCCTTGTTTATTATCTTCTTGATTCACACTTTGATTATTTTCAACTTTATTTTTTTGTGGAACATTAAAATGCTTGCTCACACTTTCAAACCCATTTATCATCATTAATATTCCTGATATTATAAGTATAGCTCCACCTATCTTTTTAATAATTTCCATATTAGATTTTATTTTATCTATAGTCTTAAACAACTTACTATAGAACATAGCTGTAATTATAAATGGCAAAATAAATCCAATGGTATATACTACTATTAAAAGATTTGCATTCAAATGATTAGTTGAACTAGAAACCATTACTAATACAGATGCTAATATTGGCCCAATACAAGGTGTCCACCCAAAACTAAATGTAAATCCAAGTAAATATGCTGTTATTGCTCTCATTTCTTTAAACTTTACATTTAATCTTTTTTCTCTATTTAGTATTGAAGACTTAATTATTCCCATATAAAACAATCCCATGATAATAATTATAATCCCACCTATAAACATTATTAAGTCTTTATTCTCATTAAAAAACATACTCAATACTCTTACTGATGAACCTAATATAAAAAAGGTTGTTGAAATTCCTAGAGTAAATAAGATAGTATTTTTAAATAGAGAACTTTTTATAAAATTAGTTTTTCCTTCTTTTAAATTTTCCACACTACTATTTGACAGTATACTTAGATAAATAGGTAGTATTGGTAATATACATGGCGAAAAAAACGATAATATCCCTTCTATAAATACCACAAATAAATTTATATTTTGCAAATTAAAGCTCCTCCTCATTCTATTTACATTATTACAATAAAAAATTATGTCCTTTTATTGCTTTTACTTTTATTCTCACGATAGCCTAATTAAGTCACTGTAAATTCAAAAGTAATTTAAAAGCTTACTTATCGCAATTTAAATTATTATTGCTCCACATAATCATCTTTTCCATAACAGGAAGTAATAGTACCCCTGACTCACTTAAAAAATATGTTGATTCTACAATATTATTAATTGATTTTTTATTGTTGATTATAATTCCTTGCTCAATTAAAAAATCTAATTGTTGAGTCAACATTTTCTTACTACATTCTGGAATGGCTCTTTGTAATTCTCCAAATCTTTTTTTATCTTTTTGTAACTCCCATATTATTATAGCTACCCATTTTTTACCTAATATGCTTGATAATGCCTCTACTGGACAGTCATATATCATATCATCTATATTATACATTTTATCTCCTCTTTCTTTTTATTAATTATTAAGACATGCTTTTATTTAATTTATAAATGTTACAAATGTGTTGAGATTTACTAGTTTAAGGTTGTTAATATATATTTTAGTTTTAAAATATTTCTGAGGTTTCATATAATTACTATATCAGTTTTATAAATGCATCACAATTGGGTACTTTTTTGTAACTACATATTTATAACTACATAAAATTAAAGTTAACTATATTAAATAAATTTAGCTCTTATATAATAATTCTTTATCTAAGTTCTTTATCCTGTTTTAATAATTTCTATATACAACATCAAACCCATACCTTGATATCTACCCAAAATTATACAAATTAAAAAATCTGACAGATATTTATCTGCCAGATTATTAAATGATAAACTTACTTTTACACTTATAAATCTAATAATATTGAAATAACTTCAAAAGGTGCTATTTCATATATTTGTTGTTCCTCTAATTCTTCTATTGCATTTATAACTTTCCCGTTTCTATCTTTAAATATTTGCTCATCTAATATCAACTTCTCACTTGTTGGATTTTCTAACCTTATTACAAACTTCTCTTTATCATAGTAAGAAAGATAACATGCTGATACAAGATAATTTTCTGGTAAAGATATTATCTCTAACTCTCTGTTCACAGATTTTTCAACAATTGACCTTTGAATCTTATTATCTATACGATATAAAAAGAAGTTATAATCCTGTAATTGATAATTTATAGATTCTTGCAAATAGTTATGAGTTAAACTTGCAACTTCTGATTCATCAAAAGATTTAGAACTCATATATATTGCAAATGAAAACTCTACTTCTCTAAGTATTTGTGCCTTTTCAGTTTTAATTCTGATATGTCCCTTTTTAGTGGTATCTCCAGAAGCACGTCCTGGTCTATATAATAAATCAGGTTTTCCTAATTCATCTGTAGTAGCAAGTAAAGTCAACGCTATTTCATCATTGACATGTTGATACTCCTTTATTCCTCTAGTAAAGACAGTACAACTTCTCTTATCATTAGTAAGTGTAATATTACTTTCCAAAGGTTCCAAATCTATAGGCATTTCACTATAAGTATTTTCCCAATTACTTAAAACCCCATTTTCTCTTGTTATATATCCAAATGGTAATGATGCTATATTTTTATTATCATTTATATCCGTTTTTACATGAACACGTAATCTATGATTACATATTGTATTGTTGACATGAAGTTTTACCTCTATCAATGGATTATCTTTTGATAAAATAATGCTAGCTCTTACATTTAATTTTCCATTGAGATTTTTATCTTTTCTATCTTCCAATGTAAGTGGTAGTAAAGTTGTACCTTCAACTACTATCTTTTCATATCCTAAAGTTCTTTTTGTCGAAACACTATTAAACAAAAGTTCTATCTCGTCATCATCTTGTAATGGTGAGAAATCATAAGTATCTCCTGCATTTCCGCTATCTTTTAAAGTTAAAAAGTTTGATATATAAGTTCCATCTTTAAGTTGTAAATCCAAGCTTCCATCTTTATATATTACCTTGTATTTATCGTTAGATATAAAGGTATTATTAGACTCACTAAGTGACAACATCTCTTTATTACTTGTTTCAAAACTAATAACTTTATAACCAAGTGCAGGAAGTTGTATATTTATTCTTACTTTTAGTATATAATAACCTGGTTCTTCAATAAATATATTACCAGCAGGTGTCTCTTCCAATACATTTTCTCTTGGTTGTATGTAAGTTTCTTCAATTATAGTAGCATCTAAATTTTCTTTAAAACAAATATTTTTACTATTACTCACTACTTGTATTTCTTTATATCCATTAAATCTTTTAGCTTCTGAATTAAACACTAATACATCATTTTGAGATAACTTAAGCCCTTCTGAAATTTTCTTTACAATAGTATTTTCAATGCTATCACAGATTTCATTAGCTTCTCTTATACGGTGAAGAATATCATCTGTTACAGTATCAGTTACACAACCAGCCAAACTGTCATGAGCTTGCCCTTCTAAAAGCTTTTTCCATGTGTTTATTAATAATTGATTGCTTATTTCTATTCCACTCTTTTTAGCAATTACTAGTAATGGCTCTATTCTCTTAATTAATTTATTTTCAAGTTTATCACATGCTAATTTTATATCCATTCTACTAGAACCAATTGATTTATGTATTCTTGCAAGCACTGGTTCTCTAAATTCACCTCTGTAGCTTTCTAATGATTCTATGGATTTTACATATTTCAAAAAGTCTTGATATGAACTTGTTATATAAGAATACTTTCCAATATTATTAATCTCTTCAACTTTATTTTTAAAATCACCTATTATATTTAATTGGTCATTTCCTGAAGGTATTAATACCTCTTCTACATCACTATATGATTTAATAAAATCAATAGCGGGGTCTAATCGTCCATTGACATACTTTGGTGAAGGTTCTAAAAGCATACCAGTTCCATATCCATGTGGCATATTTACAGCATATATATACTTTTCTCCATTTAAACTTTTCCATTTAAAATACGGTGATTGAACTTGCTTTCCTAAGTGGATACCCCTCCAAAAGAAAATATTATCAATCCCTACATGTCTTAATAAAATAGGCATCTGTGCATTAAAACCAAAGGTATCTGGTAAATACCCGATTTTCATGTACTCACCATACTTTTTACTTTCAAATATTCCAATCATTAAATTTCTTAGAATAGATTCCCCTCTAGCGAAGAATGCATCTGTTTGTGTAAACCATGGTCCGATATATAATCTTTTTTCTTCTATTAATTTTTTAATAATTTCTATTTTTTCTTTATGTACTTGTGTATAATCATCCAAAATAGAAAGTTGTCCATCAAGTACAAAACTTACATCTGGATTACGCTCTAACTCATCAATTATATCTGTAAATAATTGCTCACTAAGTACTAATGCATCTCCAGAAGTAAAATACCACTCTCTGTCCCAGTGTGTATGATTAACAATATGTGCTTTTATCATTTATGCTCCTCTATTTCTTCATTTTAATATTTTTAGGCTGTAATCAAGACTCAACAATACTCAAAACTTATACTAACTATAAAATTTATATTAAACCTAAATTATTACTTTTCTTAAATTTTTATTGAATTTTAAGATTCCCATTCTGCTTCATCAAATTCATCATCTTCAAATTCATCATCTTCGATAACTGGATTTCCACGTAATATTATAACTAAACCTGCTACAATTACTGTTCCTACTGCAATTGATAATACATACATTGGCCAGTTTTCTACTGTAAACCATCCATAAAATCCACTAATTGGAGTTGCATTCACTGAACCTAATCCAACTGCCATAGCTGAGGCAATTGCTGTACCAATTACACATGATGGTATTACTTTTAACGGAGATTCTACTGCAAAAGGAATTGCTCCTTCACTAACTCCAATCAACCCCATTATAAGAGATGATTTACCAGCTTCACGCAGCTGCTTATTATATTTTTGTTTTGCTAATATAGTAGCAAGACCTAAGCCTAGTGGTGGTATAACAATTCCTACCATTGCTGCTGTATTAGGTGCGTAAATCCCACTTGTTAATAATGCAAGTGATGTTGTCAAAGCTGCTTTATTAACTGGCCCACCTAGGTCAACTGCCATCATTGCTCCAATAATAGCTGCCATCAATATCTGATTTGTACCTGATAATCCATTTAACCAATTTTCTAAGCCAGTATTTAATGTTGCAAAAGGAATGCCTATGACATAATTAATTAATATAACAGTTATTAACGTTCCAAATACTGGTACTATAAATATTGGTACTATTGAAGCTGCTGACTTTGGTAATTTAACATTATTTTTAATAAATAAACATGTATATCCTGCGATTAAACCAACTGCTAAAGCTCCTAAAAAACCTGCTCCGATATCCTTAGCAATCATACCTCCAACAAGTCCTGGTACTATAGCTAATTTATCAGCTATAGAAAATCCTATAAAGGCTGCAATTACAGGAAACATTAATCCTAAAGCAGTGCCTCCAAAACCATCTAAATCATGTAATAATCTAACAATACTACTAGCACTTTCTGCATATTTAACGTCCCATATATCTGGTATATTATATAAAGAACCCCCTACACGAGATATTGCCATTATCATAGCACCTGCAATTACTAATGGAATCATATATGAGATTCCTGTTAAAACATGCTTTTTTAACTCAGAGACTATCTTTTTTAACATTATATTTCCCTCCATTTATTTAGTGTCAATTAACTTTAGTGCATCATTGATTACCTTTTCTGCATCTTTTATAGGTGCATTAACTGGTACTTCTAATATTTCTTTGCCTTCAAAACGTTCAGCATTTCTAACTTTAGTATCTACAGCAAATATTACTACTTCTGCAATTTGCGCATCTTTTTCAGTTAATTCATTGTCAATTCCAGTTGCTCCTTGTGTTTCAACTTTTATAAGATGACCCATTTTTTTTGAAGCCTTCTTTAATGCTTGTGCTGCCATATATGTATGTGCAACCCCTGTTGCACATGCTGTTACTGCTATAATTTTTCTTTTCATCTCTACATTTCTCCCTCATTAAATATTTTAATTACTTCTTGTGCTGAATCAGCTAATTTTAATGCATCCACATTGTCATCATCCATTAACTTAGTTGCCAATTTAGACAATAAGACAAGGTGGTTACTGTCTTTATCAATGTTACTTATAGCCAACAAGAAAATGCTATCTACTGGTTTTTCATCTAAGGCTTCCCATTCAATTTTATTTTTGGATTTTGCAAATATTATAGAAGATTTCTTAACAGCATCACTTTTCCCATGAGGAATAGCAATACCATTCCCAATACCTGTAGTTGCATGTTCTTCTCTTTCTAAAACAGACTTAACATATTCTTCTTCATTATCCACAATCCCATTTTCAACAAATATACTACTTAATTTTTTTATTGTTTCTTCCTTGGTAGTTGCATCAAGATTAAAAACAATCTGCTCTTCCTTCAATACATCTGATATTTTCACTATATATTCTCCTCCATTAGCAAATCGTACACTTCTTTTGGTGAAGTTGCACTTAATATGTTATTTATATTTTTTTTATTGTCAATGAAGTCATAAAAAACTTCATATATTTCATCAAGCTCCAAATTTTTGTCATTTTCTAATGAAATAAAGAAAACAACTTCTACATTTTCATTTCCCCATATAATAGGATTTTTTAAAGTTGCAACAGATATATTAGATTTTTTAATATAACTAGGATTAGCATGAGGTGTAGCTATATATTGAAAAGATGTGTAAGATAAATTTTCTCTTTCAATTGCACTTTCAGCTATACCTTCTTTCGCATAACCTCTTTTTATTAAGTTATCTGTTATACATCTAATTACATCTTCATAATCTGATGCCTCAATATTTAACAAAATATTTTCCTCAAATATTAACTTTTTAAAAGATTTAGATTTTCCAGAAGTAGTTCTTGGAACATTTTGTATGTTTTTCTCTAAAGTTCTTATATCATTTTCATTTAAAATAGGGCTAACTACTATAGTTGGAATAGTTTCTAATTCTAAATAAATAGTACTGATTACTAAATCTGCATCAATTTTACTAGATACTAATTCTTGGACAGAAAGTATCTTTTCAATCTTTACCATAGGGAAGTATTTTTTTAACCTTGCAGATAATAACCTAGAAGAACCTAACCCTGTACTACATACTAGAATTACCCTAATGCTTTGTGGTAGTTCTTTCATTCTTTCTCTAAAAGCTTCAAAATGTAGTGCTATATAAGCACATTCGTCATCATTTATTCGAATATCATATATAAATTCAATTACTTTTTTCAAGTTTAAAGCTTGTTCAAATGATAGAGAAAAGTTTTGCTTAATTGTATTTACATATGGGTTTTTGATACTAAGACCATATGTCAATCTATTTATCGACGAATGTATATGTGTAGTTAATCCATCAATTAAATCTTTATCATAGGCTGTCTTATACAATGTATTTTTGATAATTTCTCGAAGATTTGAGATATTGTTTGTATTCGCTTCATAAGGTTTACTTGAATTACTTTTTAGTTCAGTAGTGTTTCTATGCTGGTCAGCAGCTACTAAGTGCAGATTTATATATCCAATTTCAGAATTTGGCAATAATATTGAAAATTTTTCTTCTAGTTGCTTTGCTAGATAATTTGTATTTGGCATTTGATTATTTTCTATCTTATTAGTATATAAATTTTCTTCTATATATTCACCTTTTCTAATTCTTTCTACTGCTATAGCTAAATGAATAACCAGTGATTGAAATTCATAATCAGAAAACTCAAATTTTCTTTCCTCACTAAAAGTTCTAAGAATCTCAATAATGATAGATAAATCATCCTCAAAAAAGATACCATTCACATCTGCTTGTATCTTCTCAAAAGCTTGATAAAAACTTTCTTGTTCTTGCTTAATATACCAATTTCTACTCCAAAATTTATGTATAAACTTAGCAGTAAGCTGTCTTTTGTCTCTTTCACTTATATTCAATTTAATTCCTTTACTAGGTTTCTTATATATAGAAACTCCTTCACTTTTTAGTAATTTTTCAACCTCAGCTAAATCTCTTTCAATTGTTCCTCGACTTATATATAATTCTTCAGAAAGTTGTTGTATAGTAATATAATCATTACTTTTTAACAAAATTGAGTATATATATATAACTCTCTCCTCTCTTGTTGTAGGAATTTGACTTCCTTTATTATCTAGGTAAGGAAGTATTTTTCTTAAATCTCCTTCAATATAAACACCTATTTTAGGTTTTCTCACTAAAGAAAGACCTATCTTTTTAAGTACTATTTCTACTTCTTTGAGAGATTTTGAAACTGTTTTTTCTGAAACATCTAAATCATCTGCTATTGCTTTAACAGTTGTATGACCTTCTTTTAATAAAAACTTTATTATTCTAATTTCACGATTTTGAATCATATCAGTTAACATTTTCAAACTTACTCCTTCCCTTTGTTTTTATTTTAATGGAAAATGTTTTTCTACAAAACTACTAATATTTCCTGATTAAATACGGTAATTTTTATGTATTGAATACTTTAATTTTAGATGATAAATTAAAAACTGTCTAAATTTAATATGAAAGGAAATAATTTAATGCTGACAATAATTATTGCATTACTTCCTGTAATAGGGTGGGGATTAATGCCCATAGCTGCAAACCTCAAAAAAAGTTCTCCCTACGAACAACTTTTAGGTACCTCTATAAGTGCGTTTATATTTTCCACTATAATAACTTTGGTTATGCATCCTGAGATTACATTTTTTTCATTTTGTGTGAGTATGATTTCTGGGATATTTTGGAGTTTAGGTCAGTTAATGCAGTTTAAAGCAATTCAAATTGCTAGTGTATCTAAAGTAATGCCAATTTCAAATGGTTCACAATTAACTTTTACAACTTTACTAGCTGTAATCTTATTTAATGAATGGACTAGTTCTAAAATGTTTTTGATTGGCACCTTATCAATCTTATGTATAATAATAGGTATACTTCTCACAAATTATCAAACAAAAAAATCTACTAATAGCAATATGTTGAAATGTATTGGAGTTACATTATTATCATCCTTGTTTTTAGCATTATATGTTGTAGCTAATCAAATATTTTCAATTGAAGGATATAGAATTATATTGCCTCAATCTGTTGGAATGTTAATAACTGCATCAATTATTGTTAAGTATTTTTCTAGAGAGACTTTACATAAGGAAAATGTTTTATTTAATCTAATTACTGGAGTATTGTGGTCAATAGCAAATTTAGGTATGTTTATTACAACCAATACTTTGGGAGTTACGATAAGTTTTTCTATTTCTCAGAGTTGTGTTATAGTAGCTACTTTAGGAGGAATTATCTTCTTTAAAGAAAAGAAAAATAAAAGAGAGTGGCTTGCTATTTTTCTTGGAATAATATTAATAATGTTTGGTGTTTTTATGTTAAGCACAATAAAATAGATATTTATTTATATAAATTAAAATGAAAAATTGATTATCCTCTAAAATACTGTGTTTATCACTGATTTAGCTATAATTAAGAATCTATATTGCCACTAATTTATCACTTATGAATGAATCTTAATAAGACCATAAATAGTAATAAATATTAAAAGAGAGAAGCTAAACAGTACAATTACTGAATTGCTTCTCTCTAGAGCATTGTCATAACCCCATACATTTTATAGTAATTATTATCTTATAGAAAATATCTATTTATACTTGTTCTATTATTACAATTTTATATTTTTTTAACACATTAAAATAGTGTTTATTTTACATTTACTTTTTTATATATTTTTTCAACATATTAAAATAGTAACCATTTTATATTTACTTTTAATCAAATATACTAATCTGATTATTATTGTTTTTATCTATTTTTATAGTCTTCATATCTCTAACAGTTATTTTTGCATCTTCTCTTATAGCACCTACAAGTACTTTATTTTCTTCATTATATAGTCTACAATTTTCTTCTACTTGTGTATAATTAAAATTAGCATAACAATATAAACAATAATGTCTACAAGTATTGTACTGCCCTATATCAACACTCTTAACACATCCACAAATATCCCTTTGTGTATCATCCTTTTTGACTTTCACTTCACTACCTATAATCTTTGATATTAACTTATCATCAATACATTTACTTTTTCCAATGCCAAACTTACTTAAATTATATTCATCACAACATATTTCAAGTGTTATATTATACTTATTAGATATTCTAAAAAGTTCCTTCGACAATATTTCTATTTCTTTAATTTGTATAGGTTTTATATGTAATGACTTTGTATTAACTTTTGTTTTCTTGTATAAATCTATAAAACTTATTATACATTTTTCTGTAAATCTATTAAGTTGACTACATAATCTCTCAAATGCTTTTATATGATAATCTAAGTTATACTTTTCATTTAGAAAAATTGGGTCATATCTCAAAATTACTCTTTCTTTTCCTATGCTTTTAGACAATTCTTTAAATGACTCTATTATCTTCTTTTTATCTAAAATTCGTGTTTCTACATCTTTACCATATGGAGTTATAGTATAGTGAAAATAATATTTGTAGTCTTTTAATTTGTTCAAATCACATATCATTGGAGTTGCATCTTTTGTCCAAAATATAAAGCAATCAACAGTATGTGGATTTAACTCTATCTTACTGACTTGTTTTGGATTCATCGGATTAACAACATACACAAAACCCTCTTTAAGTCTGTTAAAAAACCACTTACTATAAAAAGCAGGTATATCAGTTCTTCTACTTACACTTACTATCATAATTTAACCTCCATCTAAAAGTATAGCTGATATCACTCTTAGAATTGTCCAGACCACATTCTACACACACATTATTTACTAGTTTTCATTCACACAGAAAACATCTTTTTTATAGCTTATTATCCCTAGACAATATATGATGTATTTTCTTTGCAAAGTTTTTCCATTTTATCATACACAACACTACTGTCTCTCTCATCTGTCATGGTAACAATTATATCACTTGCCTTAAGAATTGTTTTTCCTTTTGGAATAATTTCTTCTCCTCCTCTTTGAATGGCTACCAAAAGACAATTTTCTGGCCATTGAATATCCTGAATTGCTTTGTTAGCAACAGGAGAACCAAACATAATGGAAAACTGATCTAGTATTTTCTCTCCCCTCTCTCTATGAACAGGTTCTCCATTTTTCTCAAGTAATCTCTCCAGAAGACTTTCATAAATCGGCTTAGATTTCAGAAGTGTAGCCACAATATACGCCACAATTGAAATAACGGATAGGGAAAGCATCTGGCTGACAGAACCTGTCATTTCAAAAATCAATATAATTCCAGTCAAAGGCGCACGTACAATGGCAGTAAAATACCCTGCCATAGCCAGAAGTATAAAATTATTGACATAGTCTAAGTTCATTCCAAAAAACTGTACACCTACCATTCCGAACATTCCCCCAATAAAGGCTCCTAAAACAAGTAGCGGGAAGAAGATTCCTCCTGGCGCACCAGACCCAAAACTAACAGCCGAAAATACAAAACGGATGACAAAAATCAAAACTACCATTCCCAACAAATATTCATGGCTTGTTAGTGCTTCCACCAGATTATGCCCACTTCCAAGCACCTCAGGCATCAAAAGACCCAAAATACCAGCCATAAAAAATGGAATCAATATTTTTCCAAATGTACCTATTTTGGGAATCTTTTTATATAAAGACTGAACAAATAAGGTAAACCAATTATAAAATGCCCCCATAACGCCAAGCACAACACCTAAAATCAGTATCAACCAATAATAACTCTGTGGTAACACATTTCCAATATCAAACTGGAACACTGATTCCATTCCTAGAAAATTAGCTGATATATAGTCCGCTGTTAGAGATGCTGTCATCACAGAAATCAAAACAGACACTGAAAAGTTTTTATGTATTTCTTCCAGTGAAAACATGACACCTGCCAGTGGTGCATGAAAGGCTGCTGATAATCCTGCACTTGCCCCACAAGTAAGCAAGAACTTTTCCTCTGTCTTTCCTCTATCAAGAGCTCTGGAAATACCCTTTCCTGCCATAGCACCAAGCTGTATAGAAGGTCCTTCTCTTCCCAAGGCAAGACCACCCATAAGCGATAAGAATCCTCCAACAAATTTGGCTGGCAACACACGCCACCATACTTGCTTGATTTTCCCTGTCATCTCTCCTTCTAGCTGAGGAATACCACTACCTGAAATCATTGGCTCCCAATTTACTAGCCTTGATACAATCCACGCAAGCAGTGCAAGCACTGCAAACCAAACTGCTGTTTTCACAGTTGAACCTTTTGCAAAATTTAATATTTGGTTAAGCCAGATACCAGCCTGCCCCAAAAGTATCCTATATAAAAGTACAATCAAACCAGCTATAGCGCCTACAAGAAGCCCTTCTCCAATCAAAATGACCTGAAATCGCTCGGCCCGCTTAATTACATGAGATGTATCTTTTTTCATAATCTTTCTCCTCCACTCCATAATTCGGTGTAATATGAATAAATATATTTTTTAGTTCATTTCACACAAAATCATATGTTACTTTTCTTCTATATTTGATACACATAACCCACTTATAATGTAATGTAAATACTGAATGATTATTGTTATCCAACTTAATTTCATCGTATTTACCACTGAATCAATAATACAATACATTTTTAGAAAAATAAAGAAGGACATATTATTTTATTTTTACTTTATTCTTGACTTTGATAAAAAATATAATAATATTAATCCTAATTCAGACTATCATTAACATCAGTCTAAATTATTATATTTAATAATATTAAAAAGGGTGCAATTATCAAGCACCCTATAAGCTTATTTTTTTAAGAAAGCTAAAATATAATAAAAATATCTATCTCATATCTAGATTATAGTTTTTGATTTGCATATTTCAATGACCATTGGCAATTTACCATACATTTTAAAACACAAAAACATTTAGAAATATCGATTATAGACTCTCTTCCCCCTTGAAAAGTCCAAGCATTTCCATGTATAGCTTTTGCAGGGCATTTTTCTACACAAACACTGCAATCACCACATTTTGAAGCAATCAAAGGATGCTTTTCAACAGAAATTGGTGCATCCGTAAGTACTGTACACATGCTAAAAGCACATCCAAATTCCTCAGTGATAAATAAATTATTTTTTCCCATGAATCCAATACCACTAATATTCGCTATTGTCTTATGTGGTAAAGGGCTAATACCTGATTGCATCTTAGGGTCAATATATCCTCTTTCAATGTATCTGTGTTCTATATTATTTTTTTCTGATTGAGCATAAGCACTATAACCTTTTTTTTGAAGATATTCAGAAATCCAATCAGCTAGTTTTTCCACCTTTTCCTCTTTTTCCAAAAACTCATCGCTGTCTGTAGGTAAATTATTGTATATATCTTTAATAAACTTCTTTGATAATCCTATACAAAATAAAATTGCCTTAGAAAAGCCTAGTGTTTGATTTATTTGAAATTCAGATATATCAACAAAACGAATAATGTCTACACCTTCATTATACAAAATAGATTTCAACTCATCATTCATTTTTAACTCCTTTCACAGCTAATCAAGCAAGAAATAGCTTTATATACTGATAGGTTTTGGCTTTTTATTATGTTAACCAATACTTTGTACATTCTTTATTTCTACTCATAAAACCATATTCAATTAAATATCTTCTAATCGTTGCAAAATCATAATATATAGACTCTAAAATTTGATTAACTTCTTTTTCTGAATATTGCTTTCCTTGCTCAAATTGTTCTAAAATTTTAGACAAAATAACAACTTTTTTCTTTTCTTTTGATGAAAAAGCTTTTAATTTTAGAGGATTCATACTTTCAAATGATGTTTCTAAAATGTGTTTTCTTTCTTCTTCAGTTACTACGTATCTCTCATCTACCATTTTGGCATGTTCGTGGATTGGTATTATGATACTATCCCTATTGGATTTATCTTCAAATACAGATTCATATAAAGCCAAGTATAGCTTAGCTTGTTTTGCTTTTTCTCTAAACATAAATTTTTGATGACGTATTGTAGAAGTAGATACACCAAGCTCTTTTGCAATTTCTTTATCTGATAAATCACTAATAAATAATTTAAATAATTGTTTTTGATTATCTGTTAATGTATTGTACTTTGAATCATTATTGACCAATTGTTCCAAATAGTTACCATGCTTTAATTCTGTATGCAATTCAATAGCTCTTGATGCTTCAAAAAATCTGTCACCAACTCTGTATATTTCTCCTACTTCATACGTTTTTCCACAAATAATGCAACTATAACAATTTAAATCTGCATTGAATATATAACCTTTTTTGATATCTTTAATAGAAAGATTTTCAATCTTCATATTATTCACCTCCAGTATATAGTTTATTATTTCAATAAACATATATTACTAAAGTTTATTATCATTGTCAACATTTCTATTTTAAGTTTATGAAGTTCATATATTATACAACGTTTAAATTATAATGTATCTCAAAACAATATATTTAAATCTCTATTTGAACAATTATTATTTATAATTAGCTATTCTTATATACAAAGAGAAGAGTATAAAACTAATTACATAAAATAAAAGGAACTACTCAATTTAAAATCAAGTAAGTCCCTTTTTATCTAACATATTTATATTAAATTTACATTGTACAACATAAGTTTATAGACAGTAATCTTTTATTTTATACTTTTTATTTAAACTCAATTACAGTATCTTTTCCACCCTCTACATTATTACCTACATTATATGTATTCATATTGTACTCCGAATGATTAGTTATTGTAACTGGAGTAATAAGTGAGATACCATTTGATTCAATTAATGAACGGTCAATTTTTAACATTGGTGTCCCCTCTTTTACTTGGTCTCCTACACTTACTAATGCTTCAAATCCTTCACCTTTTAAGTTTACAGTATCTAAACCAACATGAATAAGAAGTTCCATTCCATTTTCTAGTTCTATAACAAGTGCATGTTTAGTTTCTGCTAAAACTGCCACCTTACCATTAGATGGAGCATAAACAATATCACCTGTAGAATCTATAGCTACACCTTCGCCCATAAGTTTTTGAGAAAATACAGCATCTGGTATTTTAGATAACTCTATTACCTTTCCTGATATTGGTGATTTTATTGATTTTTTCTTAAACATTTTAAACATAAAATATACTCTCCTTTTTACTTTTAACCATTATTAGCTGCCTTTAGTTTTTCACCTAGACTTCCTCCTGGATGATATTTATAAAAATCAGCTGAGTCAAAATTACTGTTTTTAGATAATGCACATGCAATAGAATCTCCTAAAACCAAAGTAATTGTAGATGATGTTGTTGGTGCTAAATTTAAGTGGTCAGCTTCATCCTTTGCAGGATATATTAAAGCATAATCGCACTCTTTTGCCAATACTGAATTTCTATTTGAGGTAAAAGCAATTGTTTTAGAACCTATTGCCTTAACATATTTTATACAATTTACAACTTCCATAGAATTACCACTATTTGATATTAAAATTGTAATATCTCGACTTTCAATCATTCCTAAATCTCCATGTACTGCCTCTGTTGCATGTACAAAAAAACTTGGTGTACCAGTACTTGCAAATGTAGCTGCCAATTTTTTACCTATATGTGCAGATTTACCTACACCCATAAAAATCACTTTACCTTTACAGTTTGCAATTTCATTAACTATATTTTCATATTCAAGACCTGCTTCATCTATTAAACACTTTATAGCATTCATTTCAGTAGTCATAACATCAACCATTGTTTTTAAATAGTTCATAATCATCTCCCCTTCTATATTAAATATTTTTTGCAATATAATCTATAGTTTTTTTAATTCTATTTAAACCATCTTCAAGTTTTTCTCTTGAACATGCCACATTTAACCTCAAATAAAACTCACTTTCTTCTCCATATACCTTGCCTCCCATAATAGCAACTTCACCAATATCTATTAATAGATTTTGGAATTTTTCACTACTTATTTTAAGCTCCGAGAAATCAATCCAAGCAAAGTAACAACCTTCTGGCATAACCAATTTTAATGGCTTTAAATTATCTTCTATATAGTTAATTGTATATTGAAGATTCTCTTTAATGTATTTCAGTAACTCATCTAGCCAATATTCACAGTCATTATAACAAGTCATTGTTCCCAAAATAGCTAGTATAGCTGGTGAATTTACAAAATCACGATATCTAGTTATATTTTCAAACTTAGTTCTTATCTCTTCATTAGGTATAATTACATATGACCCAGTCAATGCTGGTATATTAAAAGACTTAGATGCTGATGTACAAATAAATATAGACTCCAAATAATTGTCTGCCACATTTAAAACAGGTGTCATTTTACTATCATATACAATATCCATATGTATATCATCTGATATTATTTTTACATTATTTTCCTTACAAATACTTACCATCTTAATAAGCTCTAATTCACTCCACACCCTACCTGTTGGGTTATGAGGATTGCATAAAATAAATATCTTAGAATCTTTACATTTTTTCTCAAAATCATCAAAATCAATAGAGTAAAATCCATTCTTATTTGTAAGAGGAGATTTTATAATATTGCGATTGTTATTTCCTATTACTTCATAAAAAGCATTGTATGCAGGAGTGTTTAGTAATACTCCATCTCCTTCATCACTAAAAATTTCAATGAGTTTACTAATTGAATACATTACACTTGGACTGTAGTATATCCAATTGCTATCAATACTGCAATTAAATCTCTTAGAGTACCAATTTCGGATAGAATCTTTGAAATCATCGTGCTTCCATCTGCTATATCCTAATACCCTATGATTTAATCTTTCTTTCAATACTTCTGTTATCTCATTTGGAAATTCCAAATCCATATCTGATATTGTAAAAGGAAGTAATCCTTTTTTTCCAAATCTATCTTCTACATAATCCCATTGGGTACAATATGTACCCAATCGGTTTACTTTTTTATCAAAGTTAATCATTACATTCCTCCAAATGACCTTCCATCGCCTTATCCATTTGCTTTCTTAAAGAATACACTTGAGTACCTATAATTACTTGAATTGTGTGTTCATCTAATTTAACAACTGCTATACCACCAGCTTCTTTAATTGCATCTTCATTTATTAGTGATACATCTTTTAATTTTAAACGTAATCTAGTTACACAATTGTCTAATGATAGTATATTAGATTTCCCTCCTAGTGCTGCTATCATTTGCTGACCTTTGTATGTAGATAGATTTTTAAAATCTGAACCATTTCCTTCAGAAACTTTTATTTCTTTATCTTCACGTCCTGGAGTTTTTATATTAAATTTAAGAATTGCCCATTTAAATACAAAGTAATATATTGCAAAGTATAAAGCTGCTACTAATACTGCTATTGGCCATCCTGTAGCTGTTCCTCTCAAGACTCCAAAACTTATAAATGCTATTAAATCTCCTGTGAATCCCATCAATACACCTAAGTATGGAAGTACCATGTTTGCTAAACCATTCATAAATGTATGGAAAGCAAATAATGCTGGTGAGATAAATAAGAATAAAAACTCTATTGGTTCACTTATTCCACCTATAATAACTGTCAACACTCCTGATATTAAAAGTCCTTTAAGTGCTTTTCTATTTTCTGGTTTTGCTGTACGATATATAGCTAATGCAGCTCCAGCTAAACCATATTGAATCATTAATTTACCTTGCTCCATTTTACCAGCTAAATCAAGAGGTATAATCTGATTATTCTCCACATATGCCATAAACATATTCAATGTTCCAAAGTATGTTTCTCCATCAATAACAGCAGTTCCACCTATTGGTGTAAAACGGAATACAGATGTTACAAGGTGGTTTAATCCAAATGGTATTGTAACCCTTTCAGCTACTGCATATGAAAAATATCCTAATGGCCCTGCTGAAGAAATCCATCTTCCTAAACTTTGGAACGCATTGAAAAATGGTGGCCAAACAATAGGTATTAATAATCCCACAATACTCATAACTATTAAACTAACAATTGGAACTAATCTTGGTCCACTATAGAATCCTAGTGATTCTGGTATTTTCAAATTACTAACTTTATCATACATTGCATAAACAATTAAACCTGCTATAATACCACCTAAAACACTTGTGTTATATGTTTGTATACCCATAATCATGGCTTGACCATTAGTTGACATTTGGTCTGCTGCTACTAATAAATCAGCTCTTGTTAAATAAAAATTTGTACCTATATGCATTGCTATAAATCCTACTAAACCTGAAAATGCACCAAACTCTTTTTCTTTTTTTAATAATCCTAATGGAATTGCCATTGCAAATAATGCTCCCAAGTTATTAAATGCAAATAATCCTATTGTTAACATGAAATTTAAAATCATATTAACATATTCATTTCCTAGAAATGGAACCATTGCAATCATCTTAGGATCTGTAAAACCAGCCCCAAGACCTAGCATCATACCAGAAACACTAAGTAATGCTATTGGGAACATAAACGTTTTTCCTAACATTTGGAAGAAATTCCATAGACCTAACTTATTTTTTTTCATATTTTCACCCTCCTATTTTTATATAAAAAACATAATCTAATTTATAGAAAAACCTAAATCAAAAAACTTAATCCAATAACTAAGTTCAATGATTTAGGTTTTGCCTGCTCAACCAGTTACAACCCTAAAAGTCACTGTTTGTATTTAATAAAAAAGCCTAAATCAAAAAACTTAATCTAATAACTAAGTTCAATGATTTAGGTTTTGCCTGCTCAATCAGTTACAATCCTAAAAGCCATTGTGTTTATTTAATAAAAAAACCTAAATCAAAAAACTTAATCTAATAATTAAGTTCAATGATTTAGGTTTTGCCTGCTTAACCAGTTACAATCCTAAAAGTCACTGTCTGTATTCAATAAAAAAGCCTAAATCAAAAAACTTAACTAAAATTAAGTTCAATGACTTAGGTTTTGCCTGCTTTATCAGTTACAATCCTAACAACCACTGTTTGTTATTTTATTTATATGAATCATTAGATATAATTCTTCTTCTTTACTAATTTTATATTCAAATCTGTCTAATACCAATGCTGCAATTTCTTCAGTACATACTTTAGGTTTATTATAGTTTTTATTTACTAGTTTATACATATCTTCAACATCACTATCTTTGTAAGTTTCTTTTCTTAAAATTCTTTGAACGAAAAACTTTAAGTGAGTTATAAGCCTAGAGTAATTCAGTGAGTTTACATCTAATTTAAATCCATGTACTTCTTCTATTATCTGAACAACTTGTTTTGAAAACTCTAGTATATTAATACCTTCATCTTTTTGAGAATTTTCTAATCCATTGATTATATGAATAGCAATATACCCTGCTTCATCTTCAGGCAACTTTATACCTATCTTTTTTTCAATTTCATCAATTGCCCATAATCCAAATTCAAATTCTTCTCTATAAAGTTGTTTTGTTTCATTAAGTATCAGGTTTGGTAATTTTATACCCTGTTTTTCTCTTTGGACAGCGAATTCTATGTGACTAGTTAAAGCCAATATTATTGAATCATTTACTTGAGTATTTAAAACTTCATTAGCTCTTTCTATAATTTCTTCTGAAATTTTAAAATATTCAATTGAGGTTTTATTAAGTATTTGATTGTATTTGTCTTTTTGATTATCTTGAACAAAATATTTCTTAGAAATCAAACTTTCATCTATCAAATCTCCTACTTTTTTCTTGAATCCAACTCCAGCACCAGTTACAATTATTTCTGTGCCATCTTCTAGGGAGCTTACTACTACATTGTTATTAAATACTTTTTTTATATTCACTATAAATCCCCTCTGAAAAAAATGTTTCATCACACTTACATAGTATATTATATTTAATTTAATGTCAATATTTAAAATTTCACTTTCGCATATATTTTGCATTTTCCCCTATAATACTACAATTGCAAAATATTTTAATTGCACACTATATAATTGTCGTTTTTTGTATTTTTTTATTTAAATATATTTAAATATTTATTATATATATTCAATTCTTTAAAGTTATTCAAGATTTTTTATTACACCATATATTTTCCAGTATTTTCAAGTATCTAAATGCGCATTTATTAAGTATTTATTGAAATTTAAATTATATTGTATTATAAGTTTTTTTTTAATAGATATACCTAAAATGAGATTAATATAAAATATTCTTTATATGAAATTTTTATCAAATATTTTTTAAATTATATTTTTATTTTGTATTTATGAATAGATTTCGTATTTTTTCCTAAATTGCTGTAAATACATTAATATTTTAATACCTTATATAATATTTTCCAATTATTTATAATACATTTTTTCATTAATTTTCTCTAATTATAACTTTATCACTTCTAATAATATCTAAGCAATTATAACATTTAACATTTTATGTAAAATTTATAAAAAAATGTATATAATCTAAAATAAGTGACTATACTAAAAATATGATACGGATAACCAATAAGTTCAACCTATCTCCCCCAAAATAGAATGAGCTACAGTTCCCCCCAACTGTAGCTCATTTTCGTGTAATTTAAATATTTTTCATATAATTTCAATATAAACTGAAACAACTTCTTTAAAGTTTAATCCATATTCTTTTCTTTACTTTTTATAAACATTAATTTTCCATTATTTATTCCCCATATCTCATCAGCAAATAAAGCAACTTCCTCTGAACTTGTTGCTATTATCACACATTTATTATCTTTATGTGCCAAATTGTAAAACACATTTATTAGACTTTCTTCACTTTTATCATCCGTGCTTTCTATAATATCATCACATACTATTAAGTCAGGATTATTAGATAATGACTTAGCAATACACACTTTTTGTTTATCATAATAAGATAAGTTTTCTACTCTATCCAGTACTTTTTCTCTATCAATTCCTACCTTTTGTAGAATTTTACATGCTATTTCCCTCTTATTCTTTTTCTTATTTTCACTAATTCTCATTGGTAAAAACATATTCTCCAAAATAGTTTCATTATTTAATAAGTTATAATCTTTAAATATGACTCCTACATCTTTATTTCTATACATATCCTTATTTATATCTCTTAAATCCTTACCCTTGTAAATAATACTTCCATCAGTATAATCATCAAGACCTGATATTATAGATAACAAAGTACTCTTTCCTGCCCGAGGCTTTCCTATAACAACATACATTTTTCCAGTTTCAAATTTGGCACTTACATCTTTTAATACATATTTATTACTTCCCTCATACTTGTAATTAACATCTATCAGTTCTAGTATTACCAATCTACATCACCTAATTTCTATCATAAATTATCTGTATTGGTTTATATACAATTGTACTATATATGGCCACTATGCTAGTTAATAATATCAATATTATCGCTACAATAATTATCTTAAATATCAGATTTGGAATCAATTTATCTCTTAAACTTTTTATTTCTTGTTTGATATCATCACTATTTATATCTATATTTTTATATTCTCTATTATTCAGTAAATCAACATTATGTATTACATTATATTGATTTTGATATTCAAAAACATAATTTGATAGTTTTGAAGCTGATATACTTACAATTCCTCCTCCAAGTATAAGGCATACTAAAGTTATCATAATACTTTCACATATGAAACTCTGAACTATCTTAAATTTAGGCATTCCAGTTAATATTAACACACTAATGTAATACTTTATTTTTTTTATTGATATTATAGAATTTATCATCAATAATATCGAACCTAATATTAATATTCCAAGCGTAACTGTAAAAGCTATATTAGACAAATGTTGCATTGGAGTTATTAATTTACTGTACGCAAACTCATCTATAGTAACTTTATAAATGTCACTTAGACCTTTATCTCTTACCTCTTTCTCAAAATCTTTTCTACTATTAGAGTCTATCAATAAAAACCTAGCATTTGTATAAATTATTGGATTTTCTGATTCAATCTTCTTTTCAAATTCTACTAAAGTATTATACGTAGTTAATATATTATCATATATACTTTCATCTTGAGCTATTTCTATATCGTTAACATTCTTATTATCTTTTTTATTATATGTTCCTACTATTTTTAAATTCAGTTTTGTATTAGTACTATAATCACTTAATAGAGATATCGTATCTCCAATTTTCAACTTATTAATATCAATAAATTCTTCGCTTACCATACATTCATTATCTTTTTGAAATAATCGCCCTTTTACCTTTTCCAGATTATAGTGCTTAAGACTTTCATTCTTTTCTGTATATCCCATAATCCCGCAATTCTCAGCCCTCATATCATCATATAAGATTTGTCTGTCATCATTAGAATTATATTTTTTATTATCAAAGTGTGCTGTGATATTTCCAATAAAAG
Source organism: Clostridioides sp. ES-S-0006-03 (assembly GCF_020662275.1). Classification (NCBI taxonomy): domain Bacteria; kingdom Bacillati; phylum Bacillota; class Clostridia; order Peptostreptococcales; family Peptostreptococcaceae; genus Clostridioides; species Clostridioides sp. ES-S-0006-03. The sequence continues at coordinate 288,399 of NZ_JADGMM010000004.1, read as the reverse complement.
ATACTTTTTTTACATATTTTGACTTTGCAAAATTTAAATAATCATTTACACTCAAGTTACTATATTTTATTAGAGATTCTCCTGAATCACTTTGAACAATCTTTTTAGCATCAAGCTTAATTTGAACTTCTGATTCAAATTTTTTCTCATAATTCGCCTTTATCACATTAACGTTTGAATTTATTATTGAGGAAATTAATATTGCTAAGACCATCAATAATATAACAACTGTACTAAATGAATTACGCAATTTATTTCTAAGTAAGTTTTTGATTGCATTATTTAAAATATACACTTCACATCTCCTCTTACCAATTCAATAGTGTCTTAGAGTTATTATATCTATCTTAATTTATTCTTTATATTCTTTAAATACTAAATAAAAAATTGACCCTTTACCTTCTTCACTTTCTACCCATATAAATCCATTACATAAGTTACATACATGTTTTACTAAACTAAGACCTATACCATATCCATCTTTATTTAATTCATTTATTCTATATCTATCGTAAAATATTTTTTTCATACTCTGTTTGCTCATTCCAATGCCATTATCTCTTACTGATACAATAACACTACCTTTTTGATTTTTCACATTTACACATATATCTTTACCTTCACCATATTTTATTGCATTGTCTAAAAGATTGGATACACCTCTATAAATCCACTTTTCTTTCCCATAGATACTCATATTTTCATCTTCATCAAAATCAAAACTTAAATTAGCATATACTTTAGAATAGTGGTCACATACTTGTGCACATATTAAAGCTATGTCAACTTCATACATATCTTCATTATTTTTTGTATCACTTATTGCAAGTACATCTTCTACATTATTTGCAACTTTATTGAGAGTATTCAATAGTTCTTCATTTCCGCTTAATTCTAAGCTTGTTCTAAGTATTGCTATGGCATTTTTTTGTTCATGAGATAAATATGAATTTAATCTTTTATAATCTTCAATATGAGAATCAAATTTATCTTTTAAATCTTTATATACTTTAGACATAATAGGGTCTATACTCAACACTTCGTCTTCATCTTCTATATTATTTATATTATTTAATATCTCCATTCTTTCTTTAAACTCTAGTCTATTCAATATTGATAAAAGGATAAAGTTAGAGGTTACTGTAAAGGCAAAAAATAACATTATAATTATATTAAAGTTACTATTAAGTACAGTATTATAATCAAAACTTAATCTTTTATCTAAAGTCTTATCTTCCATAGTGTTATAAGTATTATCTATATTCGTTCCATAATATGAATTTGAATCATTAGCTATTAATTCTTTACTTGTATTAGATATATTTATAATATATTTCAAACCTACTGTAAAAATTATAAAGACTATAACAGAATATAAAATTAAAACTATAGTTTTTTTATCTTTTAATCCTTGCATATAGAATATCCTATCCCTCTAGTAGTTATTATTATCTCTTTTCCTGCAACTTCTCTTAATTTCTTTTTTAATCTAGCTATATGCACCCTTAATACAGATGATAATGGGTCAAAGTATTCATCATAAACATGTTCTGATATATCTATACTTGATACAATATCTGGATATCTACTTGCAATATATTCTGCTATATCAAATTCTTTAGTTCCTAAGTTTACTTCTTTGTTATACACATACACTTTTCTAGATGATGGACTTATTGTAAGAGGACCTGCCTCTATATTTGAATTTGTCCTACCATAAAATCTTCTTATAACTGCTTGTATCCTAGCTCTCAATTCTATAATTTGAAATGGCTTTACTATATAATCATCAGCTCCCAAATCAAGACCTTTTGCCAATTCATTTACTCCATCTCTTGCTGTTACAATTATTATAGGAGTATTTAGATTATTACTTCTAAAAAATTCTAATATCTCTATTCCATCTCTATCTGGTAAATTTAAATCTAATAATATAGCATCATAGTCATTTATAAATGCTTTCTCTTCTCCATCTAATCCGCAATTTGCTATATCTACTACTAATCCTTCATTTTCCAGCCCTATCTTCATATTATAAGAAAGCTCTTTATTATCTTCTATTATTAATACTCTCATATAATCATCTCCTAAATAAAATATCAACTTAATCATTATATATAATTAATGTTTATTGAATGTTAATTATATTATAATTATTTAATTCTTATATAAAATCTAACCTTATTATTATTTAAATATTCATACTTGTCAAATTTATGCTTAATTAATATTCTATTTAATATCTCTACCAATATAACTATTAACTTGTTCATCATATTTAATAATTCCAAAATATAGATTAATAAGAATTAATTAACAAAATTCTTTACAAGAACATAACCTATATTAAACAAGCTCATAACTAAAACTTGAGTTTATTAAATTTAAAAATACGAAAGAGAATTATTTATATGCTATTAAAAATTTGGCTTTTAAATAAAATTTTTTTATTCCTTTTTAGTAATAGATAAGTAATAGCTAAAAAGACAATTTTATTGCACACTTAAAAAGGGGATGTCTTACAATATTCTTAAATTATAAATGAGATACCCTTTTTTATTTACATATAGACTATTCAACACTTTACAAAAAAAGTGGACTCATCTGATAAAGTCCACTTTTTTCTGTAGTCAAATCTTTATTTTGAAATAACTTCTTTCAATATTGTATAAAACAACAATAAATACTTATAATAATTTCAAATATATGTAAAAATTTATTAACTATATTATAAATATAAACTTATAGTTACAACCACTAGTACTACTATTTACTTTTACTTAATAAGTATCAACAAGTACAGATTTTTTTATTTTCTGTTTATCTAAATGTGAAATTGCACTAGATACAGCAGTTTGACCTTGTCCTGCTGGTCCACTTCCTATTATTTCAATGTCGTATCTCATAATCTCACCTATTTTCTAGTAACCTTTCTTTTTTCTTTTATATAAATATAATATCAATAGCCAATATCACTGACAATTAGGCACTTATTTGTAACTACATAAATAAATCTTATAAATAAAAAAACTCATTTTATGATGAGTTTTTTATTTATATATATAATTGAAATTAGTTATATATATGATTCAATTTTATTTTTCAAATTATCTTTAGGTATAAACCCTATTAATCTATCTATAGGTTTACCATCTTTAAATATTATTACAGTTGGTACTGTAGAAACTTCAAACTTTTGGGCTAATTCCATACTTTGGTCTATATCTACTTTTAAGAAATTTGCTTTTTCAGACATTTCGTTTCCTAAAGCCTCGTATACTGGTGATAACATTTTACAAGGTCCACACCATGTAGCAAAGAAATCCACCACTACTAATCCTTCTTTGTTATTTACTTCATTTATAAATTCATTGTTATTTATTATTTTTGCCATAATATATATCTCCTTTATTATTTTATTGTTTTCTTGATATTAATATACTACGACTTATGTACTAGTTCAATTAGTCACTTTTTTGTAACCATCTATTTTTAACACTCTTAAGATTATCATCATAATCAAACATTAATTAAACTTATTTATGAAAATTCAATAGTTACTTATGTAGTAATTATAGAAATCTGTAAATTTTATATATATGTTAACTAAATTTGAGCTTCATTTCAAAAATATACTAAAAAACTTTTCTAATTTATAACTTAATTTTTTGCTTTGTATGATTGACAATTATATATATACATTATAAAATAATATCAGTACCTACTAAGGTAGTTATTATACTTTTGTTAAAGGAGTTTATATATGGATACTATAGTTAACGAACTACAAAACATAGGATTTACCAAATATGAATCACAAATCTACATATCATTACTAAAGGAAAATCCTCTAACTGGTTATGAAATAAGTAAATTATCAGGTGTACCACAATCAAAAGTCTACGAAAATATAACAAAATTACTTAACAATAATATAATTATCAATATTGAAACTGACCCTATAAAATATGTACCTATAAACCCTAATGAATTACTAAAAAGTAAAAAAGAAGAATTCAATAATTCTATGGACAAACTAGAAAACAACTTACAGATATTAAATAAAGGAAAAAGTATAGAATATGTTTTAAACATAAAAAGCTCTAAAAATATATTAAAAAAAGCAATCGAAATGATAAATAACGCCAAACAAGAAATTATAATTTCTTGTTCTCATGAAGAAATTCTAGACCTAAAAGATGAGCTTTTAACTGCTTCTAAAAAAAATGTTAATGTTGAAATACTACTTTTGGAAGATAAAAAGATAGAAGGTCTAAGCAATATTCATATCCATGGAGGTAATGAAACTACACTTAAAAACAAAAAACTTTATAAAGGTATTCTTTTAATTGTAGATGAGTCTGAAATATTAACAGGAAATTTATCTGAAGGTAATGAAGCTATTTCAATTTGGACAAAAAATTCTAATATTTTATATATTGGAAATCAATACATACAACATGAAATTTATATTTCACAAAAAATAAAAGGGGGTCTTAAAGATGAATAAAGTTAAAATCAAACAAGTTGATGCATTTACAACAATACCTTTTGGAGGAAATCCTGCTGGTGTAGTCACTGATGCATCCAATATTTCTGACGAAATCAAACAGAATATAGCAAAGGAAATGAATTTATCAGAGACTGCATTTGTTTCAGAATCTGATGTAGCAGATTTCAAGGTTCAATTTTTCACACCTGGCTTAGAAGTTGACTTGTGTGGTCATGCTACAATAGGAACATTCCATGCTCTTTTAGAAGAAGGAAAACTTAATACTAATAAGAATATCTTTTATCAAGAGACAAAAGCTGGTGTACTATCTGTAGAACTTAAGGAAATAGATAATGAAAACATATTTATGATGGAACAAAATCCTCCTAAATTCGAAAATCTAAATAGCTATAAAAAAGAGATTGCACAAATGATAGGTGTAAAAGAAGATAGACTTCTTGAATATCCAATTATGAAAGTAAATACAGGAATTTGGTGGCTTGTTTTTGGATTAAAGTCTCTAGATGATTTAGAAAATATTTCTCCAGACTTAAATAAAATAAAAGAATTTAGTGCTGATAATAATCTAATTGGAATAACTCCATTTTGTATAGAAACTATAGATAAAAATTGTGACTATCATTTAAGATCTATAGCTCCATATGTTGGAGTCACAGAAGACCCTGTATGTGGAACTGGCAATGCTTGTGTATCATCTTATATAGTACAACACAATATTTTAGATAAAACTGACTTTATTGGTGAAGAAGGAAACTTCATAAATAGACCTGGAAAGGTATATGTAAATATATGTAAAGAAAACAATGATATCACTTCTGTAAAAATTGGAGGAAGCGCCTATACTATTTTAAGTGGAGAAATTGTGTATTAATTCTTTATCTGATTTAACAATAAATAAAAATACTAGTCTTAATTGACTAGTATTTTTATTTATATATTTTATTTAACAAACTTATTTCACCATATATCGTGTTAAAAAGTAACACTTTATGATTATTAACAATTAGCTTTATATCAATCTAATACAATATAACCATACTAAATTAATCTCATTAGTATAATAGTTATTTATTGATTAGTTATCTTCCTCAACAAGTTTACTTAATGTCTTGTCAAATAAGAATAATAATATAGCTGCAACAAATAGTATCACTGGAATTATAGTATATACTTTAATCATATCAAATTTAAGAGTAAATGCATATATATATCCATATCCTTGACCAGCTATAAAAGTAGCAAATGTCCAAACTCCCATAAGAACACCTAGAAGTTTTTTAGGAGCATACTTACTTACGAAAGAGTTCCCAAGTGGTGAGAATAACATTTCTCCAAAACTTAGAAGTATACCAAACATAATTATCCATATTATACTAGCTTTAACAGTTTCAGGAGCTCCAACACCTCTTGTAAGCTCTGCTCCAACAAGCATTAAGAATGCAAGACCTAAGAATATTAATCCAAGACCTGTCTTTTTAAATAAACTTATATCACCTTGTGGTCTACTGGCAAGTTTAAACCATAATGCTCCAAGAACTGGTCCTAGTACAATACATACAAGTGCATTTAATGAGTCAAACCAAGCTAAAGGAATGTCAAATCCTCCAATAGTCATGTTTACAAACGCTGCACCATAATCATAAACTGCAAGATAAGTTAGGTACCAGAATAACCAGAAAATTACAGAGAAGAATGAAATAAGTATAATAGCCCAAATTCTCTTCTTATCCATACTTGTAAGAGGAGCATTATCTTTTTCTTCAACTTTCTCAGCTACCACACCTTCTTTAAAAGGTCTTTTTCCTGCATTTCCAAGGAATCTCCATCCATATGTGAACCATATTGCACCAATTACACAAAGAACAGCTGCTATGAAGAAACATTGAGAGAAACCATATACTCCATTTTTCATGAATGTATTAGCATAAAGTATACCTACTGCTGTTGTTCCGATGAAAGAACCTATATTAACAAAAGAATATTGTACTGAGAATGCTGTATCAAGTTCTTCTTGATTATCAAAAAGTTGTCCATTTACTGCTGATACATTTCCTTTAAAGAATGCAGTACCAATTGAAACTAGAATTATCATTGCATTTACCATAGAAGCTGTAGTTGCAATAGAACCAAGATAGTATCCTATCCCCATGATAAGCATACCTATAGGTATAGTATACCTAGCTCCTATCCATCTATCTGATATATATCCTCCAATTATTGGCGCAAGATATGTGAATGCAACAAGGTTAGCTTGCATTATAGCTGCTTGTCCTTTATCTATTCCAAGACCACCTTTAACAATTGCTGTTGTAAGGAATATATAAATTAAAAACTTTGCAGAATAATATGCTGCTCTTTCAAACGAGAAAGTTGTTGCACAGATATAAAATCCTATAGGGAATTTACCCTTTTTATTTACTGTTGTGCTCATAAGTTTAAATCCTTTCTTAATTGTATTTTTATATTTTCTACGTTTTATCCAGACTCTTTCTTTCAATGAAAGATATGGTGATATTGTTTTGTAAAACAATTCGTAATAATTATTAAGATAATTGCGTTTTTATTTGTAGAATCTAGATGTTTTCATGGAATAAAGATTAACATCTTTATTGTCAATAAATTCAAAATAATATAGCTATAAATTTAAATTATATAAATTCATTATTTTCAGGTATATTTATAACCTGTTATCTTTATAAATTGACACCACAAAAAACCAAACTATAAATTATTAGTTCATTAATTATTATTTAGCTTAAATACAATATTGCCATAACACAATGGATAATTTTATATCTAACTTCTAAATTCATCACTCTAGTAATTTTTTCTAATTTAACTACTACTAATTAAATGTGAAACTCTTTACTATATGCAATTCTTATTTTTTTACTTGATAGTATTTTACAAACTAAATTCCTCCTTTTATGGCAAACGGTGTAATCACCTTACTATTGCCTTTTTAAAGGAGTTTTGAATAAAGCAACATGTATTTATACAAATAAATACTGTCTTTATTTTTTTGAAAAATTTCTAAATACTTCATTCAATTACTTGTCAACTTAAATAAATAAACTACTATCTCTTCACAGATTAAATTTATTTCTTATTAAACATACACATGAATTCTGTGAACCTAAATATAAAAACTGTTGTTTTAAAGTGATTACCTAGATATTCGCTTTGACATTATTAATTGAGGTGATACTATTATAATTTATTAACCATAAAATACCTCAATTTGAAAACTTTTTCACGAATATTTATTTTTCACCTCCCTTTATTTATTTCACCATGTAAATCGTACCATAAACACATACTTATATGCAACAAAAAAATAAGAAAAAAATCGAATAATCGACAGTAAATAATTAGAATAAATCAAATTATACTTGTCAAGTATATTATATAATTTTTTTGTCTGGAAATATAAGTTAAACTAAGCCTCAAAATAGTTTTTTAGATATGAAATTTTGTTGTTCTATGTATTCATATTATTTATTGGATAGGTTTTTGATATGAAACTTATATTATTTAGACTATACTCCACCAAAGAACATTTATTATTTAAGAAATATTATCAATGATAAAATTAAAAAAAAGGATATTCTAATCAATTTTAATTAACTATTTTTAACTTTTAAACGATTGTTATTTTTTTGATTAATTTAATAAATTTCATTAATTTTTAGAATAGTAGAGATACTTCACCTTTAAGATATAACTTTATTTCTTAAACTTATAAATTCTAAATTTACACCTAATCATAATTATTCTAAATACACAATCAATGAAATTGTTAAATAAATACAACAAAAGTAGTAAATACTTTTTTAATAAATTTAAATTCTTTAAAATCCATCATTTTTTATCTGTTAACTTAATATTTACTTAATTAAAATAAAAAAGTTTGATTAAAAACAAACTATAGTAATTATTATATATTACTATTTTAGAAATACTCTAAATTTTGTATATCTATAATTTTTCAAGTTACACTATAAATATACAGCAAATATATCAATTCAAATTATAAAGATATATTTAGTCTTATTTTGTCGATTATATTTATAATGTACTCTTCTAAGCTAGAAGCATTTATCTAATCTATGTTTTCATTTATAAAAAATAATTATTTCTTAAATAAATAGCTAAATTGTAGTATTTATAATAAATATAGCTTATGTTTATATTAGTATAATTCCAAATAATTTAATGTTAATATTTAAAAACATCTTCGTAATATACTTAATTCTAGCAATAATATAAAAATAATAATCTGGATAAATTTAAGTTAAAAGTTTGTTTATATGAAGCTAAAAATAAGATTTTTTACATAGAAATTAAAACTATGTGTAACTTAAATGAGCCTATTTTACTTTAATAAAATATAAATTTTTACGATGTAGGTAAAATTAAATAAGATGACTTCTATTTAATATAGTAGTCACCTTATCAATTAACACTAGAATATATTTTATATTGTCATATATTTTAAATGATAATACTCTTATAATATTATTAATTTTACTTCAGATTTTCAACATGCTTATTAAACTTACCATTCAATCATCCCCTTGATTAAAAAGTATTTTCAATAATAATTTAATTTTTTAAGAATTGTATATTATAAACATCATTTTAACAATTCCTATAATATTATATATTCAATTTTTAGTAAAACAATGCGAATAAATAATATTCTGAAATAATTAAAAATAGCAATAAAATATTCATAAATACTTATTGTAAAATTATATTTAAATATTATTTTCTTTTTCTTTATAGTTTTAACTATGCTATACTTTTTAAGTAGGAGATAATATAAAAAATACTTTATTGCGGTATATGACTTGATATATATGAAGTAACTTCATCAGGAGAAATATTCAAAACAGTTGCAAACTCTTCATTTAATAATCTTTCTGCTTCTTTCATCATATTATCGTCTGCTTGATGTGATTTTTTACCAAGAGATTTTATATGTTCTTTATTACAGTATATACTTCTTATTAATTTAAGTAACTCTTCACACTTACCACTTCTAAGCATCACTTTAAATTGCTCACTTCTCATTTTTTCATTATCTATCCATGATGTATCCATATTAGGTATATCATTTATTAGCGAAGCCACAGTAACTTCAGAAAGTATCTTTCTCATTGGAACTTTCTTATTATCAACAGGTATTTTTATTATTGTATTATTAGAATAAAGGGGACTTAATACATAATATTCTTTTTGTACACCATTTGTAATTTTTTCGTTTGTTATGTCCAAAACTTTACAAACACCTGTCATTCCGTACATTATATAATCATCAATCTTAAACACAAAACCTCACCATCCTTAACAAAAAATAGTTTTGACAACTGAATTTACATCATCAAAACTATCTACTATATACTAATTGTACCATATTTTGAGAGTTTAAGCTAAGTAAAACTTTTATTGTTTAAATAATAAAAAATACATTGACTATTAATCAATGTATTTTTCATTAATTTGGATAGTAAGTAAACCATAACAATCGAACAAATCATAACAATCATACCCATTATAATATTTATAAAATTGGTGCTTGACTATTCATTGAGTATCCATCATTTCTAATATCGTTTATCTCTAATATATCATCTTTTGTTTCAACTTTACTAAGTTTTTTAACTGCTCCATAATGCTCTCTCAGTGAAAGTTTATCTCCATTTCCAGAAATAACCCATAAAACTTTATAACCTCTAGGTATTACTTGTAGCTTATTTTCACCTTTACCATCAGTAAAGTAAACTAATAAGTTAATCTTTTTATTATTAGCATATTCGAAAACTGGAGTAAATTTTGTGCCTCCACCTATTTTAACTCTATCTTTTATATCTTTTATAGTTTTTGCTTTATATACACGTCTAATTTCACTGTCACACTCTATAATAGTAATTTCATGATTATAATTTTTAACTATATTAAGAACTTCTTTAATTGCTTGTTTAAATTCTTCATCACTAATACTTCCACTTATATCAATAGCAACGGCTATTTCTGCTTTATGACTTCTAAGTTCTCCTCTTAAATCTAATCGATTAGGCTGTCTTCTATTTCTCCTTGTTATAGTCTTCTTTTTATTGTTTTCAACAGTTCCCATTAACCTACTAAGATATAAATTCCATGGTAATTCGCCTTTACTATTTTTAAGAGCTGCTATCATGTTTTCTAAGTGTGTTGGAATTTTACCTTTTTGAGAACTATCAATAAATTTCTCTGTAAATTCTCTAAGAGTTCTTTCATCTATATCATCGGATTCTTCCCATATATCATGAGTTTTTTCTGGTCTATAATCAGTTTCTATAGTTCCATACTTGTCGCTATCATCTTCTTCACCATCTTCATCTTCTTCTAACAAATCTAATTCAGTTTGAATCTTTTCTACATAATACTCAAAAGGTTCATATGGCTCTAGCTTTAGAGAGTATTTTAGATTTACCCATTCTAAAGTAGTAGCATATGGTGGTAAATTATTCAAATATTTATTTACTACTATATCCATTGCCATATTAATGGCTAATGTACTATACTTTCCTTTTAATTCTTTTGCTCTTACCAAATGCATAGATACTATATGATAAATTTCATGCTTTATTGTACTTTCCATCTGTTCTATATTGAGAGTTAAAAAAATTATTGGATTAAAGTATATGACGTATTTAGCTCCTTTAAAATTCACACCTGTAGGACTACTTATATCAAATCTTATCTCTCTTGACATCTGAAACAAAAAATAGCCATAAAAATTATCTTTTTCTTCCATAAGGCTTAAGCTAACTTTATCTACAAGACTAAAAAATTCATCTTTAAAATCTTTTGGTATATCTACCTCAAATTTCTCATTAGCACGATTTGCCTTTAACATAGAATGAGTATTTATAATTTCACTAGCTTTAATATAGAGTTCTTTTGCCTGCTTATCAAAATAATTTTCCATATATTATCCCCTTATTAAACGATATGACTCAAAGTAAGATTTTACAAACTCTTCATTTTCTATAGCTTTTTTATACACTTCAATATAGCTATTTCTAATATCCTTCATAATTCCTATCATTAAATCTATAGGATATATTTTTAAGAACTCAATAAATCTATCAATATAATATTTTGATTCATACTCATCATTTTTCATATTTAATTCTAAGTTTTTTAGAATATTTATCGCTGATAAATAAAGTCTTGTATGACTTTCATTTTTTACTCTTTCTACAAGATGTTCATCAATAGTATCACCTAAAAAAACATCTTCATAAGATATCAATGGACTAGAATCTGATTCAATAAAACTTATAAACTCTTCTGCTATAACCTTACCTACATTCCCCTTTATAACATTTAGAAATACTGATCTAGGAATTTCTTTATTTTTGTCCTTATAAACTTTATAAATTTTAGAAACTCTCTCATAACTTCTCGGAGTTGCTCTTACATCATCTTCATTTGTTTTATGCAGATATTCTGGAAAAGTTGAAATAAACTCTATAATCTTTTTTTCAATTCCTTCATCTATTGCCCATTTCAACCATTGTGTATGGTCACTCTCCATATTTAACCAAACAAATCTATTTTCTTGAGCTGAATCCATATCTACAACTTGATAATCGAAATCTGAACCATATTTACTTGATGGATTCATTGCTGCTAAAATCTTTACATCATCATGTAACTTATATCCATTAATCTCTCTATTTAAAATTAGATTCATAAGTTCTTGTTGTACAGTATGCTCACAACGATTTATCTCATCTATAAATAAAAGAACTGTTTTTCCTTTAGATATTTCTTCATCAATTTCTCTTAATTTATTATGAACAGCATATACTGTAGTTTTCTTTTCTGTCTTATATCCATTAGAATTAATTCCTACATAAGATTCTATAGTTGGAAGACCTCCTATTTCACCCTCTTTAAGTAGATTTCCATCAATTACAATCAAACTCCAATTATTGTCTTTAGCAAGTTTTTTTGCTAGAGCTGTTTTTCCTATCCCACTTTCACCAACTATTAGAGGTACTTCTCCAGTGGATAATATTAAGTCAACGCTTTTTAATGTATCTATAAAATTCATTTTTTCTCTCTCCTACATAATTTTCAATTTTTCGTCTACAGCTATTTTTTTTGCTGTTTTACTTCCATATTTGTAAATAAACATCATTTTGTCTATTGCTATATAGTCACTGTTTCTATCTATAATATTACAATTTAAAAAATCTCTAATATACTTTTCTTCAACATCTTCTTTTGATAGTACTTCTTTTAATACTTCTTCTAATTCCTCTTTAGATACTTTCTTTACAATATACTTAATCACTAAAATATTTACTTTTAGGAATTCTAATATTTTATTCTTATCTAAATTAGTTATAAAGTTAATAGCTGCCTCATTATTCTTAATAGCTATAAGTTCTGTATTATAACTAGGAAAATCTATATATCTTAATGCATCATAACTTATTTTTACTGCTTCTTCTTGTACACTTTCATAAGGTTGTTTTATAAACTTTATCGAATCATAATTTTTTCTTACTGCTAATAATTGTAACTCTTCACTTGGATTTTTAGAATATTTAATAGCCCACCCTGCTTGATTTATAGCTAATTTAATCACTTTATCAGTTGGATTTTTTATATAGTCTAATATACTCCATCCATCATTTACTGCTTTTATCATCATATCTTCTGTTGGGTCATTTATAAATTTAATTGCTCTAATATTGTTATCAATTGCTAATTCTTGCATCTCTCTAGTTGGATTATTTATATATTCTAGTACAAGTCCATTTTCTTTGATAGCTAATAGTTTCATCTCATCAGTTGGATTATTTATAGTTGCTATAATATTAGGATTATTTTTTATCATTTCAATAACTTTTGACTTTTCCATAATATGCCTTTCCTTCTATAGTTATTTTTATTTATATATTAATATAATAATCTATTCCTATTTATATAATTGTTTCTTATTATAATAAATATACTTTTTAAGCAAGTTTAAACAGAATAATTATACCAATTTTAAAAAAAATTTCTAAAATCTCATAAAACTAAGTGTTTTTAAATTCTATTATTATATGTTAATTATAGTAGTTTTTTAATAATTTGTATGATTTATTGAGGTTTTAAGACTTTTTTTCTCTTTAAACACTTTTAAACTTTTTACAATTGTTCATATTATTCTTATTCAAAATTTATCATATATAAAAAATACTCTAATTTATAATAAAATAATAAAAAAAGAGATTAAACAATCAGTTTAATCTCTTTTATAAATTTATATAAGCTTAATCATTTTCATTTAACCATTTAGTTAGAACTTCTATATATTTATCATTTTCTTCAACAAATGGCATATGTCTTGAATATTCAAATAGTTCCCATTTACTATTAGGTATCCTATCATACATAGTCTTTGCAATATATGGTGAACACAAATCTATCGCTCCACTAGTTACTAAACAAGGTTCCTTTATTTCATGTAATCTATCTGTAAACTCATATCCAGAAAGAGTACCTGTAGGAGAAAATTCATTATATCCCCATCCTACAATATATGCTTCAGAACCAGACTTTTTAGGTCTTCTTAAACATTCAGGAGAATCTTCAGTTACTTCCCCTGCACAATACATCTCCATAAACTTTTCTAATGCATCATTATATTCTTTACTAGAGTAATCTCCAGTATTTACTGCATCAAGTAACGCTTTTTGGTCAGCTTCACTCATATATGATATTCTTCTTTTTTGTTCTTTTTCCCAAAGTTTTGCAGAAGAAAGAGTAGATGAAAGAATGTACGACTTGATACCCTTTGGTTTATATTCAATAGCATACCAAATAGCCTGCATACCTCCCCAAGACTGACCTAATAGATGTATTTCATCAAGCCCTAGATGTTTTCTTAGTTCGATAAGTTCTTTTATCCAAGTGTCTGCATTAAATAACTCAGGATGCCCTTCTACAAATGAATTACCACAACCAATTTGGTCATACATTATAACTTGTCTTCCACTTTCAGCTATCTTGTCCAATACTTCAAAATAGTTATGTGTAGAACCTGGACCTCCGTGAAGTAGTACTAATGGTTTCTTTCCTTCTGTAGCTTCTCCCACTATACGGTAATAGGTTTTAAAACCTTCAAAAGGCATGTATCCTTCAGTAATTTTCATGTTTATCTCCTCCAATTTGTCATTATGAACAATAATTAAGTTCATTAATAAGGCTATTTAAAACTTCTCATACATATTTAATTATGTATTTTTATCTTTATACTTACTTTTATAAATAGTATAACATAAAAGTTAAAAATCACCATACAAAACAAATTATAAAATCATATTAATTATATAATTTTATTTTTTATTAATAATAGTATATACATTTTTGACTATTTTCATTTGCTACAACTATTTTTATTTGTTATTATGATATGAAATAAAAAAAATATCATCATGATGTATACCAGTTTTCTTGCATTTCTAATATTCTTATAAACATATTATACTTATAATCACATAATCATATTTTAAAGTCAGTTGTACTTGTCAGTATGAGCTTTATAGCGCTATTTATTGGTATTATTAGCAAATCATCAAAAGCAACAATTATTACATCATTCTTGTTAATATTTTTAACTCAATCAAATGTATGAGATTTTACACTGGCAAATAATATATACAAAAAACTTTCATAAAATAAAAATATATTGATTGTATTTAGCTAAATAGGGCAATAAAATAATTAAGTATAATTAATTACATTTCAAACCCTATTAGTTTTATGTTAAAATTATCTTTATTATATTTGTTTACAGGAGGTTTATATTTGAATAATATTAATTCACTTAAAGTAATAAAATTATCTCTTGGATGCTCTCTTGCTATATCTATTGCTTGGCTGTTAAAATTAGAATACTCTATGGTCGCTGGAGTTATAGTACTACTTACAGTAAAGGACACTAAAAAAGAAACGCTTAAGGGTTCTATTGGAAAGGTTTATGGTTTTCTCTTATGTACTATTTTTTCCTATTTATGTTTTAATATTTTAGGATATAATTTGACTTCATTTTCAATATTTATATTCATAATTATACCACTTTGTTTTTTATTAAAAATTCAAGATGTTATTGCCATGTGTGTAGTAATTGCATCCCATTACTTCCTACAAGGAGAAACATCTATTAAATGGATTTTAAATGAAGCTGGAATATTTGCAATAGGTACTGGAATAGGTGTCATAATAAATATGTATATTCCAACAAATATACATAAAATCTATGAAGTACAAAAAAAGTTACAAGAAGAAGTGAGTATTGTGCTTATAGATATTGCCGATATTATTGTAAATCCTAAAAAAGAAAATAGGTTCAGTAGAGATTTATATACCTTAAATTCACTTATTGATAGTAGCATTTCTGAAACTTATGATAATATTAATAATACTTTATTAAGTGATACTAAATTTTTCTTAGAGCATATGGATATTATAAAAAGCCAACGGGATATCTTAGAAGACTTGTATAGTTATGTATCTCAACTAGACTCTACTCCACCACAAGCTCATATTCTATCTGCTTTCATACATAAGATAGGTTATACTGAATTTGAAGCCGAAACAGGGAATCTTCTTCTTGAAGAATTGGGCAGGTTAATGCTTAGTATGCAAAATCAACCTCTACCTGTTGATAGAACAGAATTTGAAAATAGAGCTATTTTATTTTTCTGCTTAACTAAATTAAAACAGTTTTTAATTAACCGTATACGTGCTCAAGTTCTCAGAGATAATAATTTTTATAAATAGTATTATGAATCAAAAACAGGTAGATAATCTCCCTGCTTTTTGATTCGTAATACTATTTCAAATTATATTCTACAGTAAAATACTACTATATTTTTTAGATTTAAAGTGGATACACTCAATCTATTAATTTAATTATTTAGATTTAAATAATCAGATATATTATAAAAATGAATATTAAAAATTGTATAAACACCATTTTCTGAGTATACATCAATCTTATGACCTAAGTTATCTATCATCTTTTTTGCAAAGTATAATCCCATTCCAGTAGATTTATACAATCTATTTCTTCCATTTGTTCCTGTAAATCCTCTATTAAAAACTCTACATATATCCTCTTCATTTATACCTATACCATAATCCTTTATAGATAACACTACTCCGTTTTCTAATGGCTTTGCATTAAATTCAATTTTACCAACTTCTTTTGAGTATTTTATAGCATTATTAATAATTTGGTCTAAAATATAGGCTATACATTTAGAATCAGTGTAAACAGTATAATTTAAGTTGTTTAAACTAACTTCAATATTGTTTTTTATGAGTAAAAACGAGTTATTCTTTATAGAGGATTTTATTAATTTTTCTAAATTAACTTTATTCATAAATATGTCCTCAAACATACTATTACTTCTACTACTATATAAAATAGAATTTACTAAAAAGTTTATTTTTGCAATTTGATTCTTAATATCTATACTATCTTCTATATTATTTAATCTATCTGTAATTATACTCAAAGATGATATTGGAATCTTTATTTCATGAACCCATTTAGCTATGTATTCATCTAATTCTTTTAGAGATTGTTTGTAATTTTTTGTATCATCATTATTCTTTGATTTCAAATTTCCAATAATATCTCTCATGATATTTGCTTCAAAGGATTGTCCACTAATCAAGTAGTTGTCTATATCATCATTATTTTCTAGACACTTACATAAATCTTTATAGCTATTTTTAAAGTTTATATAATCTACAATAAAAAATACTATTATTATGAGTAAAGCTAGAAAATCTAAGTATATTAACTCTGCATATTGATTCTCAAATATATTTATAGCAAATAAGTAAATATTTATTATACTAATGATAATAAAAAAAAGCACAATATACTTGAATCTGTCTTTTAAATATTTTACTATCATTATATTATATATCCTATTCCCTTTTTAGTTTTTATAAAATCATCAACACCTAACTCTTTAACCTTACTTCTCAATCTATTTATATTTACAGTAAGAGCATTATCTGTAACAAATTCATCATTATCCCATAAAGTCATCATAAGACTTTCTCTTGATACAACTTTATTTTTATTTTTTAATAATAAGTTTAAAATTTTTATTTCGTTTTTAGTCAATTCTATATCTTTTTCCTTGTACTTGTGTTTTATAATTCCTTTTCCTACATCAAACATTAAATCTTTGTAGTATAGAATACTATTAGAGTCGCTATAATTATAAGCTCTTCTTATTATCCCATTTATTTTGGTAACTAAGATATCTATAGAAAATGGTTTTGTAATATAATCATCTCCTCCATTATTTATTCCCATTATTAAATCCATATCAGAATCTCTTGATGAAAGGAATATTATTGGAACATTTGAAACACCCCTTATTTTCTCGCACCAGTAAAATCCATTATACAGTGGTAAATTAACATCCAAAAGTACTACATCTGGTTTTTTATCTATAAATTCTTCTAAAATCAGTTCAAAATTATCAATTACTTCTACTTTAAATCCCCATCGTTCTAACGCCAAAGCAATTTCTTTTGATAAATCAATATCATCTTCTATTAATAAAATTTTATACATTTATGCAATCTCCATTATTTTAATATTTTATTATAATATAAATTATCTCTATCATATTATATTTTGTATACATTTATTAGTCAAACGGCTTAAACCTAATTAATAAGAGACTCTTATTGTAAGAGTCTCTTTGTTTTAACAAATTTATTGATTAATTTTCGTATATTACCTTCTTAAACTTATTAATAGATACTGCTCCATATATTATGAAGATTATTAAGCATATTACTAAGCTTAATATATATATACTAAATAAATCAGCCATTAGTAAACTGCCTGCTAGTCTTAATGCAAAGTAACTTGATATTGTTGCACTTAACATTGGTAAAGTGTAAAATATAGCTACTTCTTTAAAGACAGCTTTATTTATTTCTTTTTCTGTAGTTCCTATCTTCAATAAAGTTTTATATTTATCTCTATCTTCATAAGCATCACTATATATTTTCATGTATATTATGCTTCCAGCCACAAGCGTAAATACTAAAAATAAAAATACAAGCACTACATATGCAAATTTCATCCATTGACTTTCGTTTTGAGCTTTATATCCATTTCTCATGTAGCCACTTTTCATACTTAAATTTTTTTCAATATTATCGAACATCTTTTGGCTATTTTCTTCCTCAGATACTTTCGCTCCATAAAAATATATTTGTTCTCCTTTGTCTTTTAACTTAGAGTAGATGTTATCATTTACTACTATAATGCTGTCATTAATCCCTGTTCCCAATACTGGTACTTTTATTTCCCCTTTTGTAATATTATATACTTGTCCATCAATGTTCACATTAGTTTCTTTTTTAGCTAATGTTAATATCGTTTGAGGACTTTTTAACTGCATTACATTATTTCCTTCAACTAATTTTTCGCCATACTCTTTTAATTCCTTCTCATTTCCATTTACTTTGAGAATATTGTAAAAATCACTGTATTTCATTATTATATTTAATTTATCATAATCATCTTTGCTATCTGGATTTTCTAAAGCTATTAGTTCTGGATTTACTGAATATCTTATACTATTAGTATCTTTTATTATATCTTCTATTTGTGTTCTATCTACTTCATTTTTATCTGTTGAAACTATACTAACAGTATATACATTCCTCTGTTCTTGAGCATTTTGTTGCATATGTTTTATGGCAACTGATGCACCAAGGGTTGATATTGTAGTCGTTATAATTATAGCTATTATAGAGTAAGTTTTATAGTTTTTATTTAATCTATAATTTATATTGTTTATTGCTATTATATTATTTCCATTGAATAATACCTTTTTATTTTTCATTATCATATGAAATACAACAGGCATAACTGATTTAAATAAACCATAAGTACCTATTATTATTATCACTATAACTGGTATTACACTAGCTATGTTTCCAGAGCGTATATCCATAGAAAGATAATAACCATATCCTAATACTAAAATTGATATTATGGCTAATATGTATAATCCTATACCTACTTTTGGTATTTTGTCTTGTTTCTTAGATGTGTTAATTAGGTTTATTACACTACTTCTACATATTGTTACAAAACCTTTTATAGTCATTATCATAAATATAGAAATAAATATCAAACTGGCATACATTATAGCTTTGATACTAAACCCATTGGATACATTTATATCAAATCCTGATAATTTTATTATTACTACCTGGAAAAATCTAGATGTTATTATCCCTATAAGTATTCCTGTGATACAAGAGCTTATTCCTATAAGCATATTTTCTACAAAATATATTTTTCCTATAGTATATAAATCCAACCCCATAAAAGATAGTATCCCTATTTCTTTTGACCTATTTTTAAAGAATATATTTGTCGCATACCATATAAAGAAAAATAAAAATACTGACAATATTATTATTACAGATATTAACACTGATAATGTGAATTTCTGATTTTCCCCTTGCAATACATTTATGGCATCACCATATCTTAGTAGTTCAAAATTAGTCAGTACAACTACTGAAAAGACCATAGATATAAAAAATGCCAGATAAGTTCTTATATTACTTTTAAAATTATTATAAGCAATTCCAAGTACACTCACTTACATTTCACCTCCCATAGAGGCCAACATATCCATAATTTTTCCATAAAATTCTTTTCTACTACTTCCTTTGTTTAATTTACACTTTATAGTTCCATCATTTATCATATATACTTCATTTGAATAACTTGCTGTTAGAGGGTCATGTGTAATCATTATAATAGTAGCATTATTCTCTTTATTTATTCTTTCTAATGAGTTTAAAAGTTCATAAGCTGATTTAGAATCTAAAGCACCTGTTGGCTCATCAGCAAATACTACTGCTGGATTTGTAATTAGTGACCTCGCTGCTGCACCTCTTTGTTTTTGACCTCCTGATAATTGATATGGATATTTATCTAAATGATTTTCTAATCCAAATTTTTTGGCTATCGAAAATACCTTACCTTCAATTTCTTTACTTTTCTTTTTCCCTAATGCCAGAGGAAGTGCTATATTATTCATGAGTGTCATATTATCTAATAAGTTATAGTCTTGAAATATAAATCCTATCTTCTCTCTTCTTAATTTTGATAGTTCATTATTTTTTACTTTAGATATGTTAATTCCATCGAGTATTATTTCTCCTGAGGTTTGTTTGTCAAGTGTAGACATTAGATTAAGTAATGTTGTTTTTCCTGCACCTGATGGACCCATTATTGCTATAAAATCACCTTCGTTAACTGTGAGAGATATACTTTTTAATACATTTGTTTTAAATCCTTTTATACCATAATCTTTTGATATATTCTTTATTTTTAATATTTCTTTCATAATTAATAACCTCCACTTGTTCATTTCTTAGTATATCTTTATTTTAAAGGTTTTGTACGGTTAAATCCTTATGTAAATATTACATTTTATCTACCAGTATTACACTTTTGTAACATAGAAAGGTTATTAATAAATATGTTTCTTAAGTTTGTATTTATATTAATTTCTTAATTCTGAAAATATCATTTACTTATTAAATAATCATCATATATATGTATTTTATTTTTATATTCAATACTTCTAAATGCCTTACTTATATTATTTATTTTATTAATCTCCGTCATTTTAGATTTAAAATATAATTTTTAGCATCCTCAAAATTATCAAATAGTCTAAAATTATTTGATTTATTTAACTCTAACATTAGTTCTGAAAATCTTTTATTTATCCTATTTTTATCATCAACAATTGCAGCAACTTGTATCCTATAATTTATAAATTTTTGTATTGTAATACCTGCCAAACCTGTCTTTAAATTAAAAAAATTATCTGTAAGTGAATTCTTACTAAACATCAAATAATCTGTACCATGTTCCATACACAGTGATATAATATCCATGATTTCTTCTTCATTACTAAATTTACTATCTACAAAAATATATTTTTTATCCTTTTGTTCTCTTATATCGTAATTCATTTTAGTTCCTCATTTCTACTTTAAATATTTTCTATTAATAAAGATATAGAGCTTAACATTTCCTCAATAAACTTTATATCTCCCCATAACATAACCCTAAGCCTATTTTCATTTTCGGCATACTTCAAATTAATGGTAGAACCACTTGATATTGAAGTTGGATTATTTGTAAGTGCCAAAAGCAAATTTGATAAACGTGAATATTCATTATTAGATATATTATTTATCTCAACTACTGTAGATACATTAACTTTTGGGATGCTCGCTAAGTTTTCAGATGCATTTAACCTAAATTCTATACCCTTATCTTCATTTTCACTCTTTACATCCATAAAACTATTTAAATCCTCTTGTGATACTCTCCACTGCTTACCGAGTTTATTAGCTTTTAATTTCCCATCTTTTATAAACTTTCTTATTGTTTTATGATGCATTTCTAAAATATTCGCAACTTGGTCTATTGTATAAAACTTTTCCTCCATAACTACACTTACCTTTCATTTGATAATAATAATAATAATATATTAGTTTAAGAATATCAAAAAGTCAAATTTATTTTGTATTTTATTGCTATTTATTATATTTTATTGCTTTTTAATGCTCTATTGAAATTATTATAATCTTTGTATAGAGGTTCCAATCAAATTCTAAAAGGACAAATAAATCTTATAAAAAACTTCAAAACTTACATAAAAAAGTAACTCAAAATCATTTAAAATCATTTTGAGTTACTTTTTTACAATTTTTCTATAATTTTTAATGCTAAAGATAAATCTCTAAAATAATATCCAGCAACATTTAATTGTTATTTAATAATTGATATTTTCAAGCTTTAATACCTTTTTTATACTGTTATCATCTTTAAAATTTGTTGTTCTTTTACAGTCTTTTACTTTAAACTCAGGAATAGTTTTAAATTCTTCATCGCATATTCCGTCTTTGTTTAAATACATACAACTTGACATTCTAACTATTAAACCACTATTTTTTAACTCAAACAACACAGGGTCTATTCCTCCACCATCACCTCCAGTAGTTTCTCCTACTAAAGTTGCAAACTTAGTCTCTTTACAAAACATAGAAAACGACTCTGATGATGAATATACTTTTTCATCTACAAGTAAGTATATATTACCTTTAAATTCCAAATCATTATTAGTATTTATGGTATAAGAAGTTTTTTCAAAATCACTAAAATTTTTTAAAGTTTCCTTTGGTGCATTTTTCTTTACACCTACTGGTAGGTTTTCTATAGGCTCTAACTTTATATTTCTTGCATTGGTGTATTTTTTAACTATTTTATTATTATTTCTATAGAGTCTATAACCATCTATTTTTATATCATTTTTTATAAGTTTAGATACAATTCCTTTCCAATACCTATCACTTCCGCCTGAATTTCCTCTTATATCAATAATTAGAGTTTGATATTTTTCTAAAGTATTAACATAATCTCCTATCATTTTTAAATCCTTATCCATTGACCCATTTTGTGGTGACATTGATGGTAAATACATGTATCCAACCTTACCTTTAATTATATCTTCTAAAATCAGTTCTTTTTTTACAAAAATATCATTTGGTATTTTTATTTTAGTATTTATAGAATTATATCTATCTACAACTTTTTTGTCATTAAGAAAGTCATACCAATTATTATTAGAGTATGATTTTTTAAAAAGTTCATATCTGTTTTTATTATCTATTAACTCAGTATGTTTATTGTTTAATTCTGATAATATAGAGGATACTTCTTCTATAAACTCTTCATCACTTTCAGTATTTTTAATTCTTTTTATATATTTGTCCTTATTTTCTAACCAGTCAATATGATTAAGTCTCTTATTTACATCCAAGTAAGGATACCCTGTTTTTATAACATTATATACATATTTAAAGTCATCTATCTTTTCTTCCTCAGATAGTTGCTTCTTTTGGGAATAAGTATTATTACTTAGTAAAATTATAGATATACAAATAATTCCTAAAAACAATATTTTCTTTTTCATACAATTTTCATCAACTCTCCAAGTTTATATTTTAATAGCCTATATTATTATAACTATTCTACACTAATACTTATATTTTATTATAATTTATATTTCCACAAATATACTTAAAATTCGTCTTCTTATGATTCTATAAAAAGCCTCTAAATATATAAATATACTTGAATATGGCTACTCTAAAGTAAAATTACTATTTAAATAATTTTCTTTTATATCTAAGTACATATATTATTTTACAAAACTATCATAAATATTATAATTAATTTTTAACTGCAACCATACATACTGTAATCTTATTTGATATAGAATTTTCTATATTTTCTTTTAACAAGTCAATTATTTTTTATATAATCCTTTTTTATTTTCTACTATTAATATTACATAGTTTTATATTTCATTATAGATAATAGTATTTGTAAAAATATATGAATTATTTCAAATTTAACCCTTATTAAAAATAAATTATTTTACTGTTTTAGGGCATACTTACTATTAATAAAATTAGCATAAAACTTTAGGATAGGAGAAACACATATGATATTTTTCATCGTAGGATTTATTGCATCTATTGTAGGAGCAATTTCTGGACTTGGTGGAGGAATTATTATAAAACCAGTTCTAGATGCAGTAACTACACTAGATGCTTCAGTTATAAGTTTTTTATCAACTTGTGCTGTATTTACTATGTCTTGTTCAGCTGTTATTAAACATATTAGATATAAAACTAAATTTGAAAAACCAACAACTATATTGCTTGGAAGTGGAGCAATTTTAGGAGGTTTAATTGGTACTGAAATATTTGAATTTATAGTTGAATTTATTAACAAAGATAAACTTGTAAAAATAATTCAGAATGGACTTCTTTTTACTTTATTAATATCTATATTAATATACATAAATCTACCTAATAAAAAACAATTCCATATAAAGAATCGTATATTTATAATTTTACTTGGATATACTTTAGGAATGATTTCATCTTTTTTAGGAATAGGTGGTGGTCCTATAAACATAACAGCCCTGACGTTGTTTTTCTCGATGGATTTAAAGAACGCATCTGTTAACTCAATAATACTGATACTATTCTCTCAAGCTTCAAAAATAATAACTCTATTAATTTCAAACTCTATTCCTTTAGGTCTTGATATATCAATGTTATTATGCATAATACTTGCTGCAGTTTTAGGTGGGTTGTTAGGTACTGCTATTAATAAAAAAATAAGTAAGGCAAAATTAATCATTGCTTATAATGCTGTTATGTTGTTTGTAATAATAACATGTTCATGGAACATAGTAAGGTTATTTTAAAGGAGGAATTCTCAATGAATAAGAATGATTTACTTAAAATAGTTAAAAATACTTATATATATGGATATCCAATAGTAGGTATGTATGAATTGCTATATACACAGATTATGAATCCCCAAACTAAATTAACAAATTTTAATGAATTTGCTCATACTGCCACTGTAGCATCACCACAAACATCGTTTATACCAGCACCAAACAATGATACTACATACTCAACAGCTTGGCTTGACTTACGTAAAGAACCTGTAATAATAGAAGTACCTAACACTTGATAGATGCTATTTGTGGTAAATGGTTACCTCCTGTTGTTACTAGAGTAAACTAATAAAATTTTTAATATTTAAAAGGAGTTATGTCTATGAGTAATTTCGCTTATACTGAAAAATCGAAGTTTGTTAATCCTAGATTGACAGAACATTCTAAAACAATGGAACAAAAAATTTATAAAACAGGTGAAAATGTATATAGTGCTGTTGGATTTGGATTATCTTATCCAGTTATGATTGAAGGAACTGATGGCATTATAATCATAGACCCAGCTGAAACTATAGAAATGATGGAAGAAATAATGAAGGGCTTTCGTAAAATCACTGATAAACCAGTCAAAGCAGTCATAGTTTCTCATAATCATGGTGACCATTGGGGCGGTATGAGTGTCTGTGTAAGTCAAGAACAAAGCCAAAATAAAGAAGTTTTAGTTATTGTCGATGAAACATTTATAAAACATTTCTCTCAAGCTAGTGGGGAACTACTAGATATTAGAATGGGAAGAGCTGTTTGGATGTATGGTTCTATACTTCCCAAAGGAGAACATGGCTATGTTAACTTAGGTTGTGGACCTGTTTTATCTAAAGGTTCTAATAAATTTATTACACCAAACACATTTGTATCTGTTGAAAATGGATTGAAAATTACTATATCAGGTGTTGATTTAGAGTTATTCCACTGTGAGGCTGAAACTGAAGATGCTGTATGTGTATTTTTACCTAAAGAAAAGATAATGTTTGTTGGAGATGCTGTTCAAGGCGAAATATTTCCTAACATATATACTGTTAGAGGTACTGTTCGCGATGCTAAGAAATGGTATGCAGGAATTGATAAAATTCGTAATTATCAACCACATTATTTAGTTGGAACTCATATGAGACCACTACATGGTAAAGATGAATGTACTTCTCTTCTAACAGACTATAGAGATGCTATACAGTATACTCATGACCAAACAGTTAGACTTATAAATATGGGATATACTCCTGATTATGCAATAAATGAATTAGGACAACTTCCCCCGCATCTATTTCAAAGAGAACGTTTAGGTGAATTTTATGGAACTTTTAAACAAGGCATTAAAGGTGTTTATGACCAATATATAGGCTGGTTTAATGGTGAAGCAAGTAAATTAAATCCTATTTATCCTAAAGATGCAGCTAAAAAATATATAAAAATTATGGGTGGTCGTGAAGTAATATTAACTGAAGCTAAAAAGGCTATCGATGACAAAGATTATGAATGGGCTGCAGAAATATTAAACTATCCTATCCGTATAAATAATAACGATATGGAAGCTAGAAGCCTTAAGGCATCTGCTGTTCGTATGCTTGGATATCAAACAGAGAATGCCACTTGGCGTAATTGGTATCTAACTAGTGCAATGGCATTAGATGGAACTTTTGAACAGATAGTAAAACAAGGTGGAGCCAATGCAGGATTCCCTCCTTTTTCAAATTCATTTATAGGTCTAACATCCAAAGCTATGTTTGAATCTTTCAAAGTTAAGCTAAATGGTCCTAAAAGTTCTGCTGTTCATATGACACTACTAGCATGTGTAACTGATACTAATGAAGTGTTTAATTTAGAGTTACGTAGAGGAATTATTGAAATACATGGTCAAGATAGTGATATAGAAGCTGATGTTTCAATTGATGCTTCCAAAGAAATATGGGCAAAGCTAATAACAAAAGAAGTTAATATTATTGAAGCTATTGAAAATGGTCTAGCAAAATGTAATGAACCACAAAAAGCCCAAGATTATTTGGACTTATTTGATGAATTTACTCCATTTGTAGATATGCCATTCTGGTTACAATAATTTTAAAGTGCCTATTTTGGATTTATTATTCAAATATAGGCGCTTTGTTGTAATTTAAATTAATTTTTTAGTATCTTTGGCCTCTTACTTTGCATCTTTAGTCTTCCACTTTAAAATAAAAGCTAGAGAATACTCCCTAGTTTTTATTTAATCAGTTAAGATTCATAACTATACAACTACTTGTTAAAATTTACTTAAATTTCCTTTACATTCTATTAATACCTTGTTTAATATATCGTTATCTTCAACTTCTAAAACCTCAATAAAACTTGGCATTATCTTTTTTCCATTTTCAATATGGATATTCTGTTCTATTGCATCTTTATTTTTCTTCCAATATTTTGATTTTTTATTTATATTCTCGATACTATTCATCGTGATAAAGTATTTATTTCTATGAGCATTTACTTTTTTAACACCATTTATATTTTCTATCTCTTTTAAAGTTTTTTTATCATAACTTACTGTATTTTGTAATATAGTGGTTTTAATACTGATATTATTATGGTGATGGTTCAAAGTATATAACATCCTTTGTACCTAACTCTTTTTTAGATTGATTTATCATTAAATTTCTAACATCTTCACTTATTATATTCATTACTAAAAATAATGCAGTTGAAATTACAATACTTATAACTATTAATAATGTATTTTTCTTATCTCCTATCATATATTTTCTTGCTAGTTTTTTTAGGTCCATAGCTACATCTACTCTCTTATAACTCCATCTTCTATTTTTATCACTTTGTTTGCATACTTAGCAATATTCATGTTGTGAGTTATCATTATTATTGTCTGATTGTATTTTTTCTGAGATTTTTTTAGCAAATTTAAAACCTCAGATTCACTTTTAGTGTCTAGATTACCAGTAGGTTCATCTGCTAATATTATTGATGGCTTGTTTATAAGTGCTCTTGCTATTGCTACTCTTTGTTGCTGTCCACCAGATAGTTGATGTGGTAGATGTTCTTTTCTATCATTTATACTTAGTAATAGCATTAATTCATCAACATAATTATCATTTTTATTATTGATATTTATTGTTGGTAATTTTATGTTTTCCTCAACTGTTAAAGCAGGAATTAGATTGTATGATTGAAATATTAAACCTATTTTTTCTCTCCGTAAAATAGATTGTTGTTTTTCATTAAGAGATGAGATATTTATATCTTCTATAATTACATGTCCACTTGTTGAAGTTTCAAGACCAGCCATTATATGTAATAATGTACTCTTTCCACTTCCACTCTTGCCTATTATTGCAACAAATTCACCTTTGTTTATTTTTATATTTATATTATTTAATGCCTTAACTTCTGTTTCATCTTTTCCATATATTTTAGTTAGGTTTTTTATTTGTAAAATACCCATTTTACCCTCCTTAGAATATAACTGTTTTATTTTTTATAGTTTTAATCATATACATGTACATTCCATATGACTTTAAGATAATTATATAAATCAACATTTATATAATTACTCCAACAAATATACTATTTTTTTAATTGAGTTATCTTAAATACAAAATAGCATTAAGGCATTCTACGTTCAATATTTATAGCACAAGTGGGTATTTGGGAGACACAACTGGGGTTAAACTTATGTATTTTTCAATTTTTAGGTTACTATATAAATTCATAAAAAGGGTGATTATTCTCCTTCTTCAGAATAATCACCCTTTTATATAAAAGCTTCTATTACAAATATTTATATGAAGTTTTTGAATCTGA
This sequence comes from Clostridioides sp. ES-S-0006-03, assembly GCF_020662275.1. NCBI lineage: Bacteria > Bacillati > Bacillota > Clostridia > Peptostreptococcales > Peptostreptococcaceae > Clostridioides > Clostridioides sp. ES-S-0006-03. The sequence continues at coordinate 259,638 of NZ_JADGMM010000004.1, read as the reverse complement.
ATTTATATTATTATAGCTATCTAATATTCTTTTAGATAAGATAGTAAGCTTTTATAATATATCCTTAATATATTTACTTATCTTCTCTAAGTTCGTCAAATCCAACTATAGGTATTTCTAAATTATATTCATTAAGTAATTTTTCTAACTCATCTATAAAAATACCTTTCTCTTCTACCATTTGGATATCATTTATTTTATTCATCAAATCCTTGCAACCACTTAATTCACCAAACCAATTTTTAGAACTACAGGTCTTGTTATATCCACAACTTGGGCTACCATCTACGGCAATGATACTTTTTATATTATAATTATTTTTTAAATATTCATCAAACTGTCTTATATAAGGTATTAGCATTTGTCTACATTGTTCTCTAAAAAACAAATTGTCAAACTGTTCTTTTACATGTCCCCACCCATTTATTCCATACAAAATCATCTCTGGACATGGTAATTGAATTATTTCATATCCATTATTTATTAAATCTATTGTTATACTTTGTGCACCTTTAAACTCTGATAGACCCTCTACTTTAGAGTTACAATTTAATATACAATGGCAAACTACTACAATCTCTCTGTTTCTTTTCATAATATTCTCCTTAAGTATTCTCACTTTTAATAATACTACATATTTTGATAATTATATTATTCATTTGCTCTATATTTATAGTATTCTATATAGAAATATACAATTAGTAATCTTTTATAATCTATACTATGATAAATATATACACTTTTTTAGGAGGTATTATAATTGAATACTAAGAAAATAACATTTTCTTCAATGTGTATAGTTATTAACATTGTTTTAGGTATAGCTATATCTATGATAAATATACCATTATTATTTTTAGATACGGTTGTACTGTGCTTGGATCTGTAGTATTAGGGCCTTTTTGGGGTGCTCTTATTGGTGGCTGTACAAACTTGGTTTTAGGAGTTATATCAGGCCCTACGAATATACCTTTTGCCCTTGTAAATATTGTTCTTGGTCTTATCGTTGGTTATATTTCTAAGAAAAAAGTTTTGGTTATAAGGAGGCTATTATTACAGGACTAATTCTATCTGTTGTTTGTCCTTTAATTGGTACTCCTATTTCAGTTTTATTGTTTGGTGGTTTAAGTGGAAGTGGTGCTGATTTATTAGTCGGTTTTTTAGTTCAGTCTGGTCAGAAGATATTTACTGCTGCATTCTTTCCAAGAATACTTAGCAATATAGTAGACAAGCCTTTATCTTGCATTATGGTGGTATATTTTATATGTAAAATGCCTAAAGGTTTTATAAGCCAATATAGTAGAAATACATCTAGCTCGTCTTAATAAGTAATTTATCACATCTGACTTATTAATCTTTATAATGAAGTCATCTACTCGTTTTGTATAATATTTTTATTAATTTTTAATATTAACAACTTAATTAGGTAGTATTTAGATTGTTTTGACTATCCAGTTTATTAATCAAAAAATAAAATAAGGGTTCTATGATAGAACCCTTACATTAATCCTACTTATTATTTTCTTTTATTAACACTCCACTGCCCCTACTACTTTTCCTACACATCCACAAACTTCCATCCTACTCTTAACAAATTCTTTAACCGAATCTAGACCTTTTTTACCATATTTCTTAGGGTCAATTACCTCTGGGTCAGAATTAAGCACATCCTTAACCCCATTACTATAAGCAATCCTTAACTCTGTTGCATAATTAACCTTACAAATTCCTCTTTTTATAGATTCTTTAATAATCTCATCTGGTATCCCTGACCCACCATGTAATACTAATGGAACTGATACAACCTCTCTAATTTCAGACAATCTATCTAAATCAAGCTTTGGCTCTCCCTTATATAACCCATGTGCTGTGCCTATTGCTACTGCTAAAGATGATACCCCTGTTCTCTCTACAAATTCTTTTGCTTGTAGTGGGTCTGTATATGCTCCACCATCACCACCATCTAAATCGTCTTCCTTACCTCCAACTTTACCTAATTCAGCTTCAACAGGTATATCTGAAGGTGTACATGCATCTACAACAGCTTTAGATATTGATATATTATCTTCGTAACTTTCATGAGAACCATCAATCATAATAGAAGTATATCCAACTCTAAGTGCCTGCATTGCTAGTCCAAAACTTGAACCATGGTCTAAGTGCATAGCCACAGGAATACTTGCCTTTTCTGATGCAACCTTTACATTTGCTAAATAATAATCCAATCCTGCATACTTTATTGTTGAAGGTGTTGTCTGTAGTATTACAGGTGATTTAAGTTCTTCAGCAGCTTCTATTACTGCCATAACCATCTCCATATTTTCAACATTAAATGCTCCTACTGCATAATGCCCTTCTTGTGCATCTAATAATATTTGTTTAGTTGTCACTAATGCCATAATTCATCCTCCTATATATTTATAATGATTTAATTTCTTCATTATTTAATTTTGATACTATTTCTATGCTTGTCTTACTATTTATTAACTCATTTAAAAATTCTTCGTCCATTAGTTTTGCAGATAGTTGAGACAATGTCTTTAAATGTAAATTATCACCATTGTCTGTAGCTGCTATCATAAATATAAGATGTACTGGGCTTCCATCCTCTGATTCAAAATCAAACCCTTCTTTTGATACACCAACTGCTACTCGTGGTACTTTTACTGCATCTGTTTTTGCGTGTGGTATCGCTATGCCCATACCAAAACCTGTAGATGATATTTCTTCTCTCTTATGAATTTCTTCTTTAAATTTATTTTTATCTAGAAGAACACCTGATTTATCAAGTATTTCAACCATTTCATCAATTACATCTGTTTTATTTTTTCCTTTAACATCTAAAACTACTGTTTCTTCGTTATACAAAGAGATGTTATTAGATACGTTTTCCGATTTTGTAATTTCATTTTTATATTCATTTTTATATTCATTTTTATATTCATTTTTAATTTCATCTGTATTTTCTATAGTATTATTGTTATTTACTACCTTAGGTGTAACTATCATATAAAGTATTGCTCCTACTAATGAACCTGCAAGTATACATCCTACCCATAAAAGTGGCTTATTTACTAGTCCTAAGACTAAAAATCCTCCATGTGGAGCTGGTACTTCTATTTTCATTATGTAAGTTAAAATCGCTGATATTGATGACCCAATCATAAGTACTGGCAACACTTTCAGTGGATTCTTTGCCGCGAAAGGTATCGCTCCTTCAGTTATATGAGTACTACCTAGTATATAATTAATTAATCCTGCCGCTCTGTCTTCTTCTGTAAATCTATTTTTAAATAAAGTAGATGCTATAGCTATTACTAATGGTGGTGTTATACAAGCTGCAGATACACCTGCCATAAATAAGTAGTTTCCTTGACCTAGAAGCATAGTTCCAGTCACATATGCTGCTTTATTTACTGGACCTCCCATATCAAATGCTGACATACATCCTATTACTAATCCTAGGATTATAGGACTTGAGTTCTGTAACCCTGAAAGGAAATTCATCATAGCATTGTTAAGAGCTGAACATGGTCCCCCAAGTAACAACATAGATATACCAACAACACCCACACTGACTATAGGAATTATAAAAATAGATTTAAGTCCTTCTAACTGTCTTGGTAATTTTCTCAATAAGTACACAAATAATTTAACTGCATAACCTGCCAAAAATCCCGATATAATTCCACCTAAGAACCCTGAACCTGTGTCAAACGATATCATTCCTCCAACAAGCCCTGCCAACATACCAGGTCTACCTGATACAGATTGAGCTATAAACGCCGCTAATACAGGAACCATCAAATTCATAGAATATCCACCAACAGATTTTAATGTAGCTGCTATCTGATTATACTGTTCTGAATTTGGGTCAAATGAGTAAATCCCCCACAAAAATGATATAGCAGTTAGCACTCCACCTGCTACTACTAAAGGTAGCATATGAGATACTCCATTCATTAAGTCTTTATATAGTTTTTGACCAAACGACAAATTCCCTTCTTCTGTAAATTTGCTACTTGATGTATTTCCCTTTCTAACTGCTACTTTACCATCAATACACTTTTGTATAAGCTCACTAGCTTTGTGTATACCTTCTTTTACAGGCACCTCTATTACTGGTTTTCCATTAAATCTATCCATATCAACGTTTTTATCACAAGCAACTATTATTGCATCTGCCATTTCGATATCTTTTGCTGTTAATTTATTCTCTACTCCTATGGCTCCATTTGTTTCAACTTTTATATCACATCCTAATTCTTTAGCTGATTTTTTTAATGCTTCTTCTGCCATAAATGTATGTGCAATTCCAGTTGGACAACCTGTTACCCCAAGGATTATTTTTCTCCCCATTTTTATACCACCTTTCTGACTTTTATATTTTTTATGTACTCTTCTACATTCGCCAAACTACCGATACCATTACTTTCAGCCACACTTGCACCCGTTGCAGCAGACCTTTTCAATGCTTCTTCAATATCTTCTGGATTTTCCAACCATATACTTAAAAAAGCAGCTAATGCAGAATCACCAGCACATGCAGAGCTAACAACTGTAACTGGTTGAGCACTAGCATAATAAATTGCTTCTCCATTGTAAAAATAAGAACCTTTTTCTCCTAAAGTTAGTAATATATTTTGAGCTCCTTTCAAATGTAGTAACTTAAGCACATCCTTAATATCCTCTTCATCTCTTACAATAATTCCAAATATATCTTTGATTTCTTCATCATTTGGTTTTATCAAGTATGGATTATAATCTAATAACTCCTTTAATTTCGGTGAACTTATATCAAGTATTGTTTTTATATTTTTATTTTTACAAATCTCAAATATATCTTCATAGTAATTATCATCAATACCAGGTGGTAAACTTCCACTTATTGACAAGTAATTTATATCTTCTAATGACTCTATCTTCTCTATCATTTCTAGCTTTTGCTTTGCATTTACATATGACCCAGAGTTTACAAATTTAAACTCATCATTTCCATCATTTAAAAATATATTTATACGAGTAGTATCTTCTACCCAGGTAGGTAGTACATCAAACCCTTTCTTTTCACTTTCTTCAACTATATATTTTCCTGAGAATCCTCCAAAAAAACCTAATATCTTGGACTCTATACCATAATAACCTAGTACAAATGTCACATTTAAACCTTTTCCATTAGGAGAATATGTAGCATTTGATGTACGATTTACTAATTTACTTTTTATACCGTTAGTAGATATGTTCATATCTATTGCTGGATTCGTGGTTAATGTATATATCATTGTCTTCCCCCTTGCTTCTGCTGTGTATGTTTTCATTATAATAAAAAAGTCTATGAAAATCTTTTCATAAAAAGAAAATAGATTTTCATAGACTTTTTCAATTTAATTTTCAGAATTATTATATTTGACCATATAATCTATAATTATCCTAGATATAATGTACAATGGTAACCTAGATGACACTTCATACTCAGAGATTGAGATATGATAATGTTTATATCCTACAATATATAAATCAGAATAGTTTATAAGTTTTGCATTTTCACTACAACAACATGTTATAACTTTGGCTCCACTTAAATTGGCATTTTGTGCTGATTCTACAAGTTCTTTAGTGTTTCCATTCAACGAAAATATGATTATAAGTTCATCTTCTTTCATTGATTTAGATTTTATTTTCATTATATTAGGGTCATTTATAAAAAACACATTAAAATCAAGTAATTGTAACTTAAGGCTAAACTCTTTTGCTACATATTCAGTAAGACCTCTTGCTAAGACGTATATCTTACTAGATTCATTTATAGTTTTTATTATATTAATTAGTGTAGTTAAGGATATTTGTTCTATAACTCGTTGTGCTTCTATAAAAGACTTGTTTATTATATCCCCCATATTGTGTATATCATTATTTTCATCTTTTACTGTCAACCTGTATCTAAGTTCATTAAATCCATTTAGGCCACATTTTCTAATTGCTCTTGAAACAGTTGCTGGAGACGAATATGTTTCATGAGCAATCTCTACTATGGACAATTCTGATAATATTGACTCATTTTGATTTATAAATTTAATTATTTCAAGTTCCGTTTTCGTTAGATTTTCAGAATTACTTTTGTTTAGCTCAATTATCATATTTTTTCTCTCCTTGTATATAAGTTTTTTGTCTAAATTTATCAAGTAATATAATAATATATTTCCTCTTAACTACTTATTTTTATACACAATCATGATTTAGTCAATGTCTATAAGTATAAATTTATAATATTATAATTTTGTACTTTAATTTATTCTGTAATTACTATGTTATTTTGCAATAAAAAAGTAATTACTTAATCACTAAGATTGAGTAATTACAAATTTTTTAGCCTGCAAGTAGCTTATTATGAATATTTAAAATTATTTTCAATATGGATTAATATATCCTCTAAAGGACTTATTTCAATATCAAACCCTAGCTATGTCAGTCTTTTTATTTAGTACTTTTTAATACCTTTATAAGATTAAATATTTGTACTGTTGTGGCAGTCATATTATTACTTGCCGTTTCCTTATCCATTGCTTCTTCTATGGTCATAGCCCTATTTACTATAGAAAAATAAGCATCTATCCCTTCTTCATTACACTTAACTGCATCTTCTGTCGTTGCTCCAGCCAAACCTATTACTTTTGCCCCATTTTTTTTAGCCATCTTTGCAACTCCTATTGGTGCTTTGCCCATAGCTGTTTGATTATCCAATTTACCTTCTCCAGTTATTACAAAGTCTGCACATTTTAACTCGTTCTCTATTTTAATTTCTTCTAATATTATTTTTACTCCAGATTCTAATTTTGAATTTAAAAACGCTAAAAATGCAAAACCTAATCCACCTGCTGCTCCAGTACCTTCTATATTGGCTATGTCTTTATCTAAATCACTTTTAACTATCTTAGCAAAATTTCTAAGGCCATTATCTAACTCTTCAATTATTTTTGGTGTTGCACCTTTTTGAGGTCCATATATGTACGCTGCTCCATTTTTACCAAACAGTGGATTATTCACATCACAAGCTATTTTAAAGCTACATTTATCTAATTCTTTTAACCTATTATCTATTTTTATATGTCTTATTTCATTTAAAACTTTTCCACCTAACCCTACTAAGTTGTTGTTTTCATCATAAAACTCAAATCCTAAAGCTTGAAGCATACCTACCCCAGCATCATTAGTAGCACTTCCACCTATTCCAACTATAAAATTTCTATAGCCTTTATTTATTGCTTCTTTTATTATTTCTCCAACACCGTAAGTTGTGGTGCTTAAAGGATTTCTAAGTTCAGTTGGAACTAATGTTAATCCTGATGCTTGAGCCATTTCTATTATTGCTGTATTTGTACTTTTTAATAATCCATATGTCGCATTTACTTTCGTAATTATTGGTCCAGTGACTTCTATAGTTTCTTTTTCACCATTCATACCTTGTACTAAAGCGTCTACTGTTCCTTCCCCACCATCTGCAAGTGGCAATATCTTTACTTTTGCATCTTTTTCAACTTTTAATATCCCCTTTTTTATTGCATTTGCTGCCTCAATTGAAGATAAACTGCCTTTCAAAGAATCTATAGAAATTAATATTTTCATATTTATCTACTCCTTATTTTAAAAATAAAAATTTATAAGTTTTAATTTACATTCTATTTTATACTCTACTCCTTTCTTTGTACATACAGTTTCTTGTTTACATCCAGCTCTTACTAGAAATATGCTATACTTTATCATAATTAGCAAGTTGTCAAATCATAATTTAGGAGGATAAAACTATGGAATCTAAATATACAGAAATAAACTCAAAGACCTTTGATAAATGGAATAAAGAAGGCTGGGAATGGGGACAACCTATCAGTCATGAAGTTTTTGAACGAGCCAAAGCTGGAGATTGGTCCGTTGTACTGACACCCACTAAACCCGTTCCGAAAAATTGGTTCTGTGATATGAAAAATACAAAAATACTAGGATTAGCGTCTGGAGGCGGACAACAAATGCCAATTTTCACTACATTGGGAGCTCAATGTACAGTTTTAGATTATTCAACTTCACAATTATTAAGTGAAAAAAAGGTTGCAGAAAGGGAAAAGTATTCTATTGAACTTGTACAAGCTGACATGGCAAAGCCACTACCTTTTAAAGATGAAAGTTTTGACTTAATATTTCATCCAGTTTCTAATTGTTATGTAGAAGATGTATTACCAATTTGGAAAGAGTGTTATCGTATACTAAAAAAAGGTGGCATACTTTTATCTGGACTTGATAATGGCATCAATTTTGTATTTAATGAAGAAGGAACAGAATTCCAATATAGGCTTCCATTTAATCCTTTAAAAAATAAAAATATATATGATGAATCAATCCAAAATGATTGGGGAATTCAATTTTCTCATACAATTGAAGAACAAATAGGTGGACAACTACAAGCAGAATTTATTTTAACAGATATTTATCAAGATACAAATGGTTCTGGTAATCTTCATGAATTTAATATTCCATCATTTTACGCAACTAGAGCAGTAAAAAAATAAAACTATTTATACAAAAAGCGGTATAACACCAAAATGCTATACCACTTATCATAAATTTAAAAGAATCCTTATAAAATATCTATAAATATAGCCCTTTGTGAATTTCAATACTAGAGATAAAATTCCAAAAACTACACACGATTATATTTATACATCCAATTTATAGATAGAAAATTTATTACAATCTTTATAATTTTATTCTCTAATAATTATAAGAATTACTTGACTTCAATATCATTATATTTTTTTGAATATACATTAGTCATATAGAAATATATAGGAACTACAATTACCATACCACCTAGTCCCCAAACTATCTTCATTGGTTCATCAATACCTGCTTTTATCAATAATACTATACTTATAGCTACTGCAAATATTGGTATAATCGCTCCTCCAGGTATCCTAAAGTTTATGTCTTTACCAGCATACTTCTTCCTTAATATTAATACAGCTAGACAGGTAGGAATATATTGAATAAATCTAGATACAACACTTATTTGAGATAGTGTTGTAAATGACCCTGACCATGCTATTAATAAAGTTCCTATAACAGAAACTATAATTGCTATATATGGAGCTCCATTTTTATTAGTTTTTCTTATAGACTTAGGCATTAATCCTTGCTCGACCAAAGCAGCCGCAGACCTTGGTGTAAATATAGATGATGCAATATTTATTCCTCCAACAGATACTATAGTCCCTATTGTAATTATATATCCACCTATAGGACCTAACATTTTAATAGCGGCATCTGCAACAGGAGTCGCTGACCCTCTTAATCCATCTCCCAATACACCTATACTTATCCCCAATATAAGCATATATATTACTGATACTACAAACATTACCATTACTAATGCCTTAGGTACATTTTTCTTAGGATTTTCCATATCTTTTGCTGCAACAGCTAAAGATTCAAACCCCGTAAAAGCATAAAATAAAGTTATTGATACTGCTACAAAAGCTGATGATGTACTTTGACCTTTTTGTATTATTATAAATGGCGTAAAATTAGAGCCTTTTATAAAAAATAAACCTACAGCTATAAATAAAACTATTGGTAATAATTTTCCTATAGTCATTATATTGTTTAAATGCTTAGATTGCTTCATTCCCATAAAATTTATAAGCCCAAGCCCTCCAACTAATATACCAATTATTATATTTTTAATAAGTGGCTCTGCTGCTTGAGGCCATATAGATGATAGTGTGACTGCAAAAAAGTTTGCCATAGTTGCCCAAGCAATCATACTAACTATCCACTTCATAAATCCAACTTCAAACCCAATAAAATCTCCAAAGGCCTCTTTTGCATAAAGATACGGCCCTCCATCAGTATCAAACCAACTCCCTGCTTCAGCAAAACATAAAGCAATAGAGACAGCTAAAAACATACAAAAAACTAATACTAAGATACTCGCTGGACCTATACTTGTATATGCATCTCCAGGTAAGCCAAATATACCTGACCCTATTATTGCATTAATCCCTAATAATACAATACTCCAGAAACCTAACTTAACACTTTTTTTCATTGTTATTCCTCCAAACTCAACTTAAAATATAGTTATAATTATTTTTCTTTAGATGCTTCTTTAACTATCGCCATAAATATTTTTTTCATATTATCACAATCCTTAGTCATCATTTCTGGATGCCATTGTATGCCTATTACAAACTCATTCCCATCCTTTTCTATAGCTTCAATTAAACCATCTTTAGCAGTAGCTGAAACAATATATCCTGGAGCTACCTTATTGACAACTAAATGATGGAAACTATTAACTAGGATTTCTTGTTCTCCTAATATTTCATACAACTTTGTACCCTCTTTTATCTGTGCTGTATGTGTAGGTATATTAGATAAATGTTGCTGATTATGTTTTATGTAAGCTCCTTCAATTAAAGATAAATCTTGATATAAACTCCCTCCCTCAGCTACATTTATAATTTGTTCACCTCTACATATACCTAACACTGGTTTTTTCATATCTAAAGCATACTTTAATAACTTCATATCAAAAACATCTCTTTTAGGTGATATTGCACCTAGCTTATTATGAGGTTCCTCCTTCCATATAAGAGGATTTACATCTTGTCCTCCTGATAGTATAAGTCCATCTATATTTGATACTTGTTCCTTTATAATCTCATCATCATATACAATTGGTACAATATATGGTATAGCTTTACACATAGCTACTGACTGTATATAGTCATTATTTACATAAGCCCTTTCATAACCAGGAAACATCCCCCCTTCATCAATTAATAAGTTTCCTGATATTCCTATTACTGGATATTTCTTTTTAATCACTTTCTTCACCCCTTAAATTATTTATGAACAATAAAAAATGCTACTTCTCTCTTAAAGAGCAAGTAGCATACCAATATTTTAATTGTTTAAAAATTCTAATTTATTTTTAAAATACTTTTTCTAAGGAATCAGTTATATAAATCACTCTATTGATTTATATTTTATTTTAATCCTATTTAATTCGACTTTTTGAATAGTGTTAATTCTAATTAATAGGCAAAATAGGCATTCATACTTTCCTTTTTATTAACCTATTAAATACTATTTAATATATTTTTTCCTCTTCTATTTAACTCACTTCCCTTTCTACCTGATTCACATATTATCAAATCTAGTTCTTTAAGTATATTAAGTATTCCCCTTACCTCACCTTCTGTTATACTATAACCTAATTCATTTATTGAATTAACAATACCATTTCTACCTATGTTTTTATTAAGGTTATTGGCATTTTTTAAGCATTCCATTACTAATCTTACTTTTTCTATAGATGTTCTATCTTTTAATGTACTTATTTCTTTACTATAGTCTTCAGTTATATTTAGTAAATTATGAGGTAAGTCATTAATTAAAATAACATGTTCAGAACTCATAATGTTAATATACATAGCTGTATTTTTTAATTCTCTTATATTCCCTGGCCATTCATATGAATTAATAATGTCTTTAACATCTTGACTAATTTCCCTCTTCCTTTTCATAAAATGCTTTAGCATAACTTCTATATCTTCTTTTCTCTCTCTTAAAGGTGGTATGTTTATAGGCAATACATTTATCCTATAATATAAATCAGCTCTGAACCTATCTTTTTTTATCATTTCTAATAAATTTTTATTTGTAGCTGCAATTACTCTTACATCAGTGTCTATTACATTTTCCCCCCCAACTCTCATGACTTGATTTTCTTGTAATACTCTAAGTAATTTGCTTTGTAAATATATGGGCATGTCTCCTATTTCATCTAAAAATATAGTTCCATTATTAGCTTGCTCAAATAAACCTTTTTTCCCTCCTCTTAAAGCACCTGTAAAAGCACCTTCTTCATATCCAAAAAGTTCACTTTCAAGTAGGTTTTCTGGCATAGCTGCACAGTTTATCGCTATAAATGGCTGACTATGCCTTGGTGATGCATTATGAATAGACTGAGCCATAAGTTCTTTTCCTGTTCCACTTTCTCCAGTTATAAGAACTGTATAATCAGATTCCGCTATTTTCATACCTAGCTCTTTAGTTCTTTCCATTTTTACTGATACTGTTTTTATGTCATCAAAGGTATACCTAGCAACTTGTCCCTTTTCTCTAAGCTTCTTTGATAGGTTTTGTTCCAATTTCCTTATGTAAGTTATTTCTTGAATACAAAAATAATATCCAGTCACCCTTCCAAAACTTTCTATATTATACTTATTTACATTTAAATATTTATTATTAAACTTTATAACTTCATCATGTGCCTTACTTAATCTAAAAATCTTTTTAATATTTTCATTCTCTAATTCATCTATATTTTTTCCTATAATATCATTTTTAATATCTAGTATATCACTCAAGCTATTATTACAAATAATTACATTTTCCTTCTCTGATATCATTGCCATACCTAGGTTTGATAAGTTTATTATAGAATTCAATTCATCTGCTTTTATAGTAAGTTCTTTATATTTAGTATTTATTCCTGAATATAAACTAATCACTTCATCTGTATACTTAATTAGCCTCTCAGTAATTTCCTTATCATCCAGTTTGAGTTTTGCTATTATTTGAATAAATGTTGAACTATCAATATACCTATGCCCTAAATCAATAACTTCTTCAATATATTTTGGAACTAAATCTGCTTCTCCTGGTGTTACAGCTATCTTAATATTTCTATATTCTTCATTAGGATTATATGGTATGAAATTTAAGTGATTTATTCCTATATTGTATAAATTAGATATTGTTTCTAATACAGTGTGCTTATTATCATTTACTACTAATACATCTATTCCTTCTGGTAATGAAAATAACTTGTATATATCCTTTTGCTTTATAGTTCTATTTATAATTATTATCTTTGAGACATCTTTTACATATTTTTTTATTTTCAATACTCTATCATCTATCATTACTAATATTATGTCATCTTTTATCGATTCTTCTTCTGTTATTCTATTTAAATAATAGTTTTTTATTATTACTTTATCTTTAAATATCAGCTTTAGGTTTTTATTTAAAAAACACTCTAATTTAGATAATCCATCAGTTACTACTGCTATTGTTTTCATTATAAATCTATCCTTTCTTTTGTTTATATTATATAAAATTTTAATAGTTCTAATATAGTTCAAAATCTTTTAACTTATATAAAGCAAAAGTTATGCCAAATTGATAGATTTCTTATTTTTTATTTAACCTTAAACTAGAAATATTATTATATGATTAAGATTAGATAAATAATATAACTTTAGCTATAGAATCTACAAAAACATGACTCCTATCAAAAAATAAAAAGGTATTACCAACTTTCTGGTAATACCTTTTTATCTTATTTTTAATTTAAATTAATTCAAATGATTTTTCTTAATCTCATCAAGTAGCCCATCTTCTAGGTAAATTTCTAATGCACATCCTACCATTGCCTTTACTGCTTTGTGAAGTTTATCATAAGCTTCCTCAGAATTTGCATAATTTAGAAACTCTTTTTCATGAACATATACCATTGGATTTATGTCTAGAGCTATTTCCGTATACATAGTAGGACAAACTTGGCTTACGTTTCCTATGTCTGTAGAACCTACTGGACCTTCTTTTCCTTCTAATATATCTGTTATACCTGCCTCAATTAGATTATTCTTTGTTATATTCTGAAGCACCTTATTATTTATTATATTGTCAAAAGAATTTTCAAAGTATCTATAAGAAAGTTTAGCTCCTGTCATTAACTCTGCACCTTTTGCACAGTTTATAACCTTTTTAGTTACTTCATCTAAATAACTTCTTTCAGCAGCTCTTACGAAAAATTCACAGGCAGCTTTTTCTGGAACTATGTTTGGAGCTTCTCCTCCATTTGAAACTATCCCATGTATTCTAACATCTGATTTTACATGCTGTCTTAGTGCATTTATTCCTGCAAAAGTAAGTTGTACTGCATCTAATGCATTAACACCCATATGAGGATGGCTAGCTGCATGTGCTGATACCCCTTCAAAACTAAACTCTATTGAATCTATTGCCAAAGCCTTGCAGTTTATGTTATTAAAAGCTTCTATATGCATCTGATAACTTACATCAACATCATCAAAAGCTCCTGCCTTAACTAAATCACACTTTCCTCCTGTTGTTTCTTCAGCTGGTGTTCCTATTAGTACAATTTTTCCTTTAAAATTTTCTTTTAACTTACTTAGTACTATACAAGCTCCTAATGTAGATGCAGCAATCCAGTTATGCCCACAAGCATGACCTGGTTCTTTATTTTCTCCATATCCAGGCAATGCGTCATACTCAGCTAAAAATGCTATAGTTGGACCATCATTATCCCCTAGTTCTGCTCTAAAAGCAGTATCCATATTACAGTATGGATAAGTTGTATCAAATCCATATTCCTTCATTTTATCTACCAAGTACTTTGATGATATATATTCTTCTTCTCCTAGTTCTGGATTGTTAAATATAAAATCACATACTTCTTCAATTTCTTTTCCCAGTTCATTCTCTATCTCATAAGCTCTTTTCTTTATACTTTCAATCATAATATACCTCCTATTAGAATCCAACAAATAATCCTATTGTTAAAAACACCATTACAGTAATTGTTAATACTACCATTAAAGGCATTACAAATCTAACCCACTTTGACCAAGGAATATTAGCTACTGCTAGTGCTCCCATTAAAACACCTGATGTAGGTGTTATTAAGTTAGTTACACCTATACCAAATTGATAAGCTGTAACTATCATTTGTCTAGATACATCTACTAAATCTCCAAGTGGAGCAAGTACAGGTATTGTAAGTGATGCAAGTCCTGATGCAGATGGTATAAAAAATGCTATTAAACCTTCTATTAAGAAAGTTAAATTTATAAATATAGTCTTTGGAAGTCCATTTAATAAATTTGCGGCAGAATTTAAAATTGTATCTATTATAAATCCATTTTCTGCTATTATTACTATTCCACGTGCAAATGCTATACATAGCCCTGCTGTCATTAAATCTCCTGCTCCACTTATAAATGAATTAACTATGTCATCTTGTTTAAGCCCTGATGCTATTCCTGATATTATACCTATAGCTGTAAATATCATTGCAATTTCAGTTATGTACCATCCTAGCTTTAAAACTCCATATATCATAATTGCCATACCTATTGTGAAAATTGCTATTACCATAGCTTCTCTTTTTGTAAATTCTTTTATGTTTGTATCAGTATTAGCCATTGATTCTTGATTCAATGATATACCATGTACTAAAGACTTCTTAGGGTCTTTTTTAACTTTATTGGCATACATCATAACAAATCCTATAGATATAGCCATATATATTATAAACATAACAACTCTCAACTCTATCCCAGAACCTGGTGTTATTTGTGACAATGCTTGTGCTATTCCTACAGAGAAAGGATTAGTAGTAGCTGCTCCAAATCCAGCTGTTGCTCCTATAAATACTGTAGCCACTGCTGTTAATGAATCATATCCCATACTGGTCATGAGTGGAATAAATATCATATAAAAAGGTAGTGTTTCTTCACTCATTCCAAATGTTGTTCCACCTAATCCAAATAGAATCATTGATATAGGTATTATTAAGAATTGGAATCTTTTCATTTTATTTACAGTATGAGCTATAACAGCTTCTATAGCTCCTGTTTTGTTAACTATTCCAAAAGCTCCTCCAACTATCAAAACAAATCCAACTACTTCAGCTGCATCTATAAATCCATTTATAGGTGCTGTAAATACATCAGTAATTCCTTGTGGATTTGATGCTGCTTTTTCATAAGTTCCAGCTACAACAACCGACCTTCCATCTATATCTACCCTTTCAAAATTTCCACTTGGTACTATCCAAGTAAGAACTGCCATTACTACTATTAGTAAAAATATTATAGTAAGTGTCTGTGGCATAGTAAACTTTTTCTTTTTTAAACTGCTCATTTTTAATCTCCCCCACTTTTAAAATTAAAATATTTTATTATTGCTTTCCTTTTCTATCCTATTTTATATAGATGTAAAAAAGCTCAACATGGATACATGTTGAGCTGAATGCGCTAAATACAATATACCTACATCTTCCCTTTATCTTAGTTAAGATAGCTCTCCATCAAAATTCGGGATAATTTTGATGACAGTACTGTACTTATTAAATACAGCCCCAGCACTAGATTTGGACACTAGCACTTCGGCACTTACTCCTTTTATATTGCTTCATTGGCTTCCGACCTCTTCAATATTAATCTTAGTAAATGCGACCTCTACCTCAATCTTTTTATTAGATGAGGTAATTCTTATTAAATTTTATTTATTCTAAATAATTGTAGCATAATATGTCGAGATTGTAAATATTTTCAGAAGAGTTTATATGCTTCCATAATATTAACAAATCTAGCTTATACTATTCCAGTATATAATTACAACTTTAGTTTTATGTTTAAAAATATATTTGTTTTCTCTTTTTTCTATTATATTGTCTATATACTTATCCAACATATCGCTAAAGTTAATCTTTTTATTTAATTCTGTTTCCATTTTAAAAAGTATATCCTCTACACTATCGAATTCAATTTCATTTTCTACATCAATAAACTTTATATCTGCACATATATTTAAAGAATGTAGTATATTTGGAATGTATATATAATCTGGACAAGTTCTATCTTTATCACCTAAATCCATATACAAATCATTAAATAATGGTTTTTGAATAGTTCTCACTATAATCACTTTTTCTTTAGCTAGCTTATCCATCTTACTCAAAGCATCTTTAATATCCCAAATTCGATAAAGAGAATTCACAGATAAAATATAATCACTATGCCCAACATTAATCTCTTCCCATTTTCCTTGTATTGTATCTATATTAGTTATATTATGTTCCCTAGCCTTTCCTTCAAGCACATTAAGCATATCTATTGAAAAATCATTAGCAATTATACCTTTACATTTCTTAGAAAGTGGAATAGTAAATTTTCCGGTACCTGCACCAATTTCTATAAGATTTTTTCCTTCATCTATTAACTTATCTACAAAATTAAATACTTCTTTTGAATAATCATAAAGCGTTGGTCTATCATCATATTTATGAGATAATTTTTTAAAAAACTTTCTTTCCGCTTCATCATCAAAAGCTCTTTCTCTTGCATATCCTTCTTTACTTTCAATATACTCATGCCATTTTTTCTCAAAATCTATATCTTTATAGTACATAATTACTTTTCCTTTCTAAAAATATTAGGGCGAGATTTGTAATTTTCTATACTCAAAAAACTACTCTTACTAATGTAATGATTGATTAAACAATTGATTACTATATTTTAAAAATTAGTGAAATTCTCAACAAGCTCTTTGGTATAAGCATGCTTTGCACTTTTATACAATTCCTTAGCATCTATAATTTCAACTATCTTGCCATTTAACATGACTGCAACCTCATCACTAACTTCTTTTACTAAGTCTATATCATGAGATATAAATAAATAGGTTATATTAAACTGTTTTTGAGCTTTCTTCAAAACCTGTATAACTTGAGCTTGCACAGATACATCTAGCATTGATGTAGGTTCATCTAATATCATAAATTTAGGATTTAATAAAAGCACTCTAGCTAAAGCAACTCTTTGTATTTGTCCTCCACTTACTTGATGTGGGTATCTATTTAAAATTTCCTCACTAAGCCCAACAAAACTTAAATATTCCATTATGTATTCTCTTGCTTTATTCTTTTCGTAGAGTTTATGAATTTTTAATGGTTCCACAAGGCTGCCATATATAGTTTTTTTAGGGCTTAGGGCAGAATCTGGATGTTGAAATATTATCTGCATCTCTTTTCTTAAATCCCTCATTTGAGAAAAATCATAATTACTGATATCTCTACCATTAAAATAAATTTTACCTCTGTCACATTTAATAAGTCTTAAAATAAGCCTTGATAAAGTTGATTTTCCGCATCCACTTTCTCCTACAAGACCTAAGGTTTTTCCCTCTTTGATTTCAAAAGATACATCATCTACCGCCTTAACTATCTTTTTATTGATTATTCCGCTTTTAAACTCCTTATAAAGGTTATAAACTCTTATCATAAAGAAAACACCTCACTTTTGAACCATTAACATCAAATAGTCTTGGTTCATAATCAATACATGTTTTTTTTGCAACCTTGCATCTCGGAGAAAATCTACATCCTTTTGGTAAGTTTGTTAGACTTGGCGCTATCCCTTCAATGGGTATTAATTTTTTATTTGGCTGTGAATCAATTAAACCTCTCGTATAAGGATGTAGTGGATTATTAAAGATACTATTTTTTGTACCCTCTTCTATGATTTTACCTGCATACATAACTACAACTTCATCACAAAGCTTTTTAGCTAGCATTAAATCATGAGTTATAAGTATCATGCTAACACCCATATTACTTCTTAAATCATAAAATACTTCATATACTTGCTTTCTTATTATTGCATCCAACCCTTTAGTTGGTTCATCTGCAATTACCCAGTTAGGTTTTAGTGCTGTCCCTATAGCTGCTAATGCTCTCTGACTCATACCTCCACTTAACTGAAATCCATACGAATTATAAACCAACTCACTATTTGAGAAAAAAAATTTTTTTAATATCTCCAAACTTTTACTCTTACAAGAATTCTTTTTTTCTTTTCTATGATAATAAAAAAGTTCATTCATATGACTTCCTATTTTCAATATTGGATTAAAAGAACTTGATGGATTTTGGGGTATTAACGCTATTTTTTTCCCTCTGATTTCTCTAATTTCATTTTCTTTAATTTTTAGCAAATCTTTTTCTTCATATAAGACACTGCCTGAAACAGTTGAGTTATTAGATACAAGGTTCAAAATCCCTAGTCCTAGTACCGATTTTCCACTTCCAGTTTCTCCAATAATTCCTGTAATTTTACTACTTTGAAAGGTTCTAGATACTCCATCTACAGCTCTTACTTTTCCTTCCTTAGTATTAAAATGAATTTTTAAATCTTTTATACTTATATCTCTATTCATAGTTTTTATTCCTTCTAAAGATATTGGCTTAAAGTGTTGCTTTTTTCATCAAACATATCCCTTAGTGCATCTCCAATTAAATTTATACTGCAACACAATAATAATATACTAAACCCAGGTGCTAATAATAGATTTGGATAGCTTCTAAAATGAGTCTTAGCATCATTTATCATAACACCCCAATCTGCTTGTGGTGGTTGTATTCCTAGACCTAAAAAACTTAACGATGCCATAGAAAGTACACTTTTTCCTACCCTTATTGCAAATAGTACTATAAAAGGAGCAAATATATTTGGAATTATATAGTGCAAAATTATATAAATATGACTAGCCCCTAGTGCTCTTGCACCTTCAACATATTTTTCTTCTTTTACCTTTAATACCTCTCCTCTAACTATTCTTGAAAAACCAGCCCAAGAAGTGAATACTATTGCAATTAATAAACTTTTTATACCTGGCCCAAGAACTCCAGCAAGAGCAATCATAAAGCTAAGACTTGGAAGACCTTGAAATATATTTACAATTGACTGTATTATCGTATCTACTATCCCACCACAATATCCTGCTATTATACCCACAAAACTACCAAATAGCATTGTTAATAATGTTGCTAAAAAAGCTAAAGATATTGATACTCTGGCTCCATATAATATCCTACTTAAAATATCTCTGCCTAGAGTATCTGTGCCAAGTATATGTTCTCTAGAAATTCCCATTAATCTATCATCCATTTGTACTTTATTAGGGTCATATGGAGCTAACTCTGGTGCAAATATTGCAACAAGTATCATAATTATTAGCACTAAAAAAGCTAGTTTATGTATAAATAACATTTCTTTAAATTTATCCATCTCATTTACCTCCCACCCTCATTTTAGGATTAAGAAATAGGTAACATATGTCTACAATTAAATTAAACACTATAAATATAATCCCTGTAAATAGCACATATCCTTGTACCACTGGATAATCTCTACTCATTATTCCTTGTATTACATAACTTCCCATACCTGGAATACTAAAAATAACCTCAACCACTGTGGAGCCTCCTAAAATAGCACCAAAATAGTTTCCCAGAACTGTTACAATGGGCATTAATGAATTTAAAAAAGCATACTTAAAAATAACTATTTTATTTGACAGACCCTTAGCTTTTGCCACTGTTATATAGTTTTGTCCTATACTTTCTATTAAAGTTGCTCTATTTAACCTTGCTACAGTTCCTATAGTCCCAGCTGCTAAAACAAATCCAGGCATTATTAAATGTTTAATCGTACCATACCCACTCGTAGGTAGCCATCTAAGATTCTCACAAAATATACTTAACATAATAATAGCTAACCAAAACCCTGGAATAGATATCATAAGTAAAAATACAAAAGTGCCAATCTTATCTATCGCTGAATCCTTTTTTAAAGCCATGATTATAGCTAATGGTATAGATAACACTATAACAAAAAACATAGCCATTAAAGATAAAGAGAAGGTTATTGGTAACCTTCTTAATATCTCTTCTGTAATAGATGTCTTTTTGATATAGGAAAGTCCTAAATCTCCAGTCATAGCTTTTTTAGTCCAATTAATATACTGAACTATAATATTATCATTTAACCCTAATTCTTCTCTAACTCTTTCTATTTCTTCATCTGTAGGAGCAGAAATACCATCCATGCTTAAATATTCAACTGCTGGGTCACCAGGTGCTATAACCCCTAATATAAATCCTAGAAAAGTTATTCCTATCAAAATAGGGATAGTCATCAATATCCTTCTAATTAAATATTTAAATGGTGTTTTCACTACTTACTCCACTCCATATTTGCTAATGTAGTCCCATATAATGTAGGTTTGTATCCAGTTATTTTTTTATTATAGGCAATTAAGTTAACATCTTCAAATAATGGTATAGCTGATGGATGTTCTGCTGATATATCTTGAAGCTCATTATATATTTTACTTCTTTCATCTAAATCCATTGTTTTTTCTAATTGACCTATTAATTCATCTGCTCTTTCATTTTTATAGCCCAATGAATAAGCTATATTACTTGACCCTGTGCTTCTCATATAACTATCAAATATAGAAAATGGTTCTGCATTTGGAAGCCCTTGAGTGTGAAGTGCTATGTCATAATTTCCTGCTTTTTGTGCTTCCTTAAAAGCAGCACCATCAAGTATAGTTATTTTAGAGTTTAATCCAACTTCACTTAATACAGATTGTATATACTCTGCTACAGTTTTGTATGGATAACGGTCTACACCATAAGATGGTATTATAAACTCTAACTCTTTTGTTTCCCCTTTTAACTCATTCTTTATAATTTTTTTTGCTTTTTCTGCATCATAAACAGGTTTAATTTCCTTAGCAAAAGGTGAACCTTGGTTCAATATATTCATAGTCGGAGTTCCATATCCTCCATAAAATTTATTTACTATAGTTTCTCTATCCACCAACAAGCTTAGTGCTTCTTTTATCTTAACATTATTAAATGGTGCCCTAGTACCGTTTGTAGATACAAATTGAGTTATTGTTGATGGAGATGTTTTAATCTCAAAGTTTTCATCCTTTATTAGCTCACTAGCTAACTCTGGAGTAATAGCCCCTAAATCCATAACACCCATAATTTCCTCTGATTTAAGTGCTGTGTAACGAGTTTGTGCATCTTTAATTACATTTACTCTTACATTTTTAACTTTACTTTTATCTCCATAATAGTCTTGATTTCTCTCTAACAAAACAAATTGTTCTTTTTCTCGTTCTTTTATCTTAAATGGACCAGTTCCTTGTGCATACTTAGTAAAGTCTCCAGTTTTTACATCAAAACACTCTGGACTATACATAGCACTTCCAAATCTAGCCATGTTGTATATTAAAGTTGATATTGGTTTACTGAAAGTAAGTTTAACTTCATAGTCAGAAACTTTATCCACACTTTGTAAATTAGGATATGTCTTTTCTATATCAAACGAATAAAAAGGTGAAGATTTCGTTTTCATATTCATATAACGTTCAAAATTTTTTACTACTGAATCTGCATTCAAATCTACACCATCATGGAATTTTACACCCTTCTTTATTGTAAATGTCCATTCTTTATAATCACCTGAATTTGACCATTTTTCTGCAAGTTCTGCCTTTGGTTTTCCATCATCACCCAACCCTATTAACGGTTCCCAAACATAGAGTATAGAACTTGTGTAATAAGCATCTTGTTCACCTGGTGCCAAATCTCTAGCTGCTGCTAAAACTACTTCCTTTTCATTATTCATCTTACTAACATCATTATTTTCCTCTGGCTTACTACACCCTGTTAGCAATGATAACATCAGCATAATTGCTAAAATTATACTACTCAGCTTCCCTTTTGAAATCTTCCTCATAATACATTTCCCCCTTATTTAGAAATATGAGCATAAAAAAAGTTATAGCAAATAATGCTATAACATCCCATTTTAATATGTATACTTTAAATTCTAAATTCCATATACAAGACAATAAATCTAGTTGCTCCCCCCTAAATTTATTTACTAATATTTAATGTAGGTATCTGACTTACATTTCATTTTCTCAGCCTTTCTAAATAACATCTTTTGGCTATGCAGAATTTATCCATGCTTACAGTGATGGGTTCGTGTTGGATTTTCACCAACTTCCCTACTCTTTAAATACGTTTATTCAATTCTTAGTTTAATTGTATGCAATCTTATATAAATTGTCAACTTAAATCAAAATATAGCACTATATGCAAAATTAAAATTTACAATTATCTATCTATTAAAGTCTATTATAAAAACAGATATATTTTTTTCATATGGAAGGTAATAAGCTACTTTATCTCCCTTAACTATATTTTTCATAATATGATTGTATATAGTTTCATACTCTCCGCCTTCATCATAAGACTTAGCATACCTAACTATGTCATCTTCACAAGTAAATGTCTGTCCAAATTCAAGACTTAATGGTATTAATTCATATCTAAGTTTCTTTTCATCTAATAATACTTTTAAATTTTTTGAACTATGTCTTTCCACCACATCCATTCTTTTCTTAGATACTGGAATATGAGTTTTGGACTTATCATTAACAATTGCAATTAATCTATCACAATGCCCAGTAAAAAATTCTATATTCTCATATGAAAAAAAAGAAATTAGTATAGTATCAAATTTTGTATTTATATCTTTAAAATCTTTTACCATACACCTAATATTGCTTATATTATTGTCTTTTATTGATTTTTCTAAATAATTTATAGCATTTTGGTTTATATCAATACAAGTTATATCTTTCAGTTCTTTGCTTAAATACATATCTATTAAACCTAATCCACAACCTACATCACAAAAAGTTTGGCTATCTTTGATGTACGGAATTATTTCTTTAGCTAATATCTTGTGAAAACCAGTATATTCACTTGCATCAACAAAAGATTTTATTGTAGTATCATTCCAATTCATTCTCATATTTAAATTTCCCCACTGTCTTTTAAATTTACTTTCTGACCTGTACTGTAAAACATACTATTTCTCTCATTTCCACTTATTATGCTCATTACTTTATCATGTTCTTTAATTACAAATCCTGATAAATCATTTACTCCATACTTAAATAATATAGGTGCCATTGGAGTTGCTGGACCTACCAATACCACATAAGCATTTTTGCTTAATTCTAAATACCAAGGAAAAGTTTTTGTACTTAATGTGTAACAAGATATAACTACAAAGTCCTGTTCAGGTAAGATATATGGTGCTGAAGTCTCTGGATAATCACCATATATATCTTCACTTTCTATTATGGATAAATCACAAACAGGTGCAAATAGTTGTTCTAAATAGTGAAAATGACCTATAACCGCTACCTTTTTTCCCCTTATCATATTCTGGTATGAAATAAAAGGGTCATTAATTCTATCTTCTATAAAATTGTTTTCATTTAACTTTATATTATTTTCTTTTGAAACTTTTACAGAATTATAATAAGAATTTATTGCAGCCAAGCCAATTCCTGATTCTGTGATATTCCAAGACTTAATACATCCAGCTATTTCATATAAAGATTTTCCTTTAAAAGATTTTACAAACTCTGGAGGACGCCCATCTTCACTATATACAAAACCTATACCACTACCTACACTACTTCTTACTAAAATATTATGTTGCCCAACAGCTATATCTTCAACTATTATCTCCTTAGGAATTCCTTCTATTAAATCATCATAAAGTTCCCACAAAGTCATTTACCTCCTCCTGTACAATACTTTCTATTTCTTTTCTATTTAAGACTTCACCTTTTCTAACCTTGTGCCTAATATCTAGTAAAATATTATCTAAGCTTTCTATGTATTTAATACTTTCTATTTCTTCATCTGTTGTAGATATTACCTTTGAAATTCCACCATTTTTAATAACTATTCTTTTATTAGCGTTTAAAGCTAATATAGGGTCATGTGTTGAAATCAAAATTATTTTTTCCTTTTTAGATAATAGTCTTAGAGCTTCCTTTCTATCTATACCTGCATTTTCAATTTCATCAATTAAAACTATTGGTGAAGAACTCATATATGCAGTATCCGATATCATAAGAGCCCTTGATTGACCTCCTGATAATTGGGTTATCTTTGTGGTTAATTCAAATTTTTCTCCAGCTAGTTTATTAGCACAATAAAAACATTTTTTTACTATATCGTCTTGATTTTCACAGAAACGACTTTTAGAGTGCATTTGTAAAAATTCTTCTACTGTTAAATCCATTACAAAATTCATATTTTGTGAAAGTTGAGCTACTAGCTTTCCATCCATAACAAAACGAGTTTCATCACTTGGAATACTTTCATTTATTAATATTTGTCTGTTAGTAGGAGTGTCTCTCTGGGCTAAACATTCAATATCCTCTAACAGTCTACTTTTTCCTGAACCTGTAGGTCCAACAATACTTATAATTTCTCCAGTCTTTATTTTCAATGAGATAGCTTCTTTTTCTTTTAGCTTATTGTACCCACCATTAATAGTAATGCTTTCTATATTTAAACTCTTTTCATCTTGGCCAAATTCTTTTAAAAACTCCACCAATTTAATGTATAACTCTTCTTTTTCTATCCCAAAAGTTATATAAAATTCCTCATCTAAAGATTCTATTAGATTATTAAAAGTAATTGAATCATCTACATTACTTAGATTGTAATTTAAGAAAAAATCAAAGGCCATAGAGTAGTTTTCTTTTATCTCTTTTATAGACATGTTTAGTAAATTTTCATAATTATCATATTTCATAGTCAAACTCCATTTTCTTTATCATTCCCATTTGATAAGATTCTCCAATTCTAGTCTCTCCAGTACAGTAAGAACACACTGATGCTGGTGTTGTAAAACGTAATTGTTTTTCCCTAAGCGTGGTTATTTCTTTTATATCACTTAAATATTTCTTAAGTAAAAATACTCCTTGTCCTGTGATTCCATTTATAAATATTATCTTAGCTTTTGAGTTTACTTGACGTACATTAAAGGAAAATACCTCCCTTTCTGCTTGTGATACTATGTCTCCTTTTGTAATTACAACAATATCAGCATATTTTAGCATTGGTCCTATTTTTCTAGGTGTATTTATCCCTGATAAATTATCTATTACACAAACTGCTGGTATAGTTTTTATATAGGGTGAGCAACGATTACAAAGCCCTGCACTTTCAGTAATTAAAATATCTAAGTTTAATTTTTTAGACCAATAAAGTGCATCTTCAATATTACTTATAAAAAAATGGTCTGGACAAATTTTACCAGATAGTCCAATTTGAACAGGTATATTATTCTCTTCATATCTAATCTGGTCAAAAGATGTAAGACAGTCAAACTTTACTACTCCAACCTTATTTTCTTCTGCCTCCATAGCTTTAATTAGATGAAGAATAACAGATGTTTTTCCGGATGATGGTGGCCCTGCTACTGTAATTAGTTTCATATCAATTCCCCTTTTTACGAAAGAAAGTAGGTAAAATCCTACTTTCTTTTAATTTATGTCTATATATTATTTAATAACTTTATGCCTACACATTATTTAGTAACTTTATATCTATATATTATTTAATAGCGTTTTTAGTTAATTTGCTATATTGTTCATCACTTAAATCAACATGATAAAATAACTTATAAAATTCTTTTGTTTTTTCTTTTAAATCATAATTAAAATGCTCTGGATAAAGTATTTCAGATAGCCAAATCATACCCATATATCTATTTACAGATGGAGGGAATCCCATCCAATTATATGGCGTACTTGGTGCTTCATAGTATTTACCACTAGATATAGCACTTATTTTTTGCCATTCAGCTTGACTTCCTACTTTACTATATATACTCTGTGGTGCAAACACTATTACATCTGGATTCCATAAATATAATTGTTCTAACGATACTTCATTTCCATTGCCTTTACTTGATGGGTCATTGAGCTTTGCAACATTATTTGCAAGTATATTAATAATCTCAGAGTGGAAAGACCCTTCTGCGATTATATTTGTTCCTGTGTCTCCTACGCAATAAGCAAAGTTTACTTTATTCTTATCACCTATTTTCTTCATCGTTTCTACAGTTGTATCATAAGTAGTTTTACAGTAATCAGCTAATACTTTTGCATTATCTTCTACATTTAAGATTTCTCCTAGCTTAGTGTAACATTCTGACATATTAGCAGTTGTAGCTTCTATAAATATAGTTGGTATACCTGTTTGTTCTTGTATAGAATCTAAATCTTCTTTCATGCTACCTTTCTTCTCACCTATATCGATAATTACTTGTGGTCCTGCTGCTGCAAGGGCTTCCATATTTAAATCTCCCTTACCATAAAATTGACCAAAAACAGGAAGACTAGTATACTTTTTATCCACATAGTCTTTTGAATCCTCTGTCCAATCTCCTGATAGTCCAACTAGCTTATCTGGTGCTACTGAAAATAGTACGATTTGTGCTAAACTTCCTGAAGGTGCTATTTTTTCAATATTTGCTGGAATCTCAACTTTTCTACCTACTGAATCAGTAAACATTATTGTTTTAGATGCATTTTTATCCTCTTTTTTTTCTTTAGCATCACCATTTGACGATGTACATCCAACTAAAGATGTTATTACTAAAGTTAGTACCAATAACAATGATAATAATTTCTTTTTCATTTTATCCCCCTTAAGTAAATTATATAGTTACACTTTTTGGTATGCAGACTCTAATTTTATCATCATATAAGCTGTTTAATTCTACATCTATGTTATATAATTTTTTAATTAGGCCAGAATTAATTATGTACTTAGGCACACCAAAAGCTAATATTTCATGATTGTATAAAGCTAAAACCTTGTCTGCATACAAAAAGGCTTGGTCTGGATTATGTGTTGACTGAATTATTATATATCCATCCCTTGTTAATTCTTTTACTGTATTTAATACTCTAATTTGATTACCATAATCTAAATCAGAGGTTGGCTCGTCCATAATAAGTATCTTTGCATTTTGAGCTAAAGCTCTTGCAATAAGTACTAATTGTCTTTCTCCTCCACTTAAATTTATAAAATTCCTATCTTTTAAATAAGAAATTCCTATTTTGTCTAAAGATTCTTCAACTATTTCCATTTGTTTTTTAGTAGGTTTAGACATAGGTGAAATTTGTGATGTTGTTCCCATCAATACCATTTCAACAACAGAATAACTAAATACAGGATTATGAGACTGAGGGATATAAGCTATTTTTCTTGCTAGATTCTTAATTTTGTAATCCTTCAAGTTTTTTCCATCCAATAATATTTCACCTTTATATCCTTTTAATAACTGAAGTATACACTTAAACATAGTACTTTTCCCTGCACCATTAGGTCCTAATATACATAGTAACTGACTACCTTCAACATTAAAGGATATTTGATTAAGTACATTTTGATTTTTATAAAAATAACTGAGATCTTTAACTTCTAAAATCATATTAATCCCCTCTTTTCGTAATCAGATATATGAAAAATGGTACACCAATAAACGATGTTAATATACCTATAGGTATCTCACTAGTCCATAAATTTCTAGATACATTATCAACTAACAACAAAAACGATGCTCCAAACATAGCTGATGTTGGCAATAAATAAACAAAATTATTTCCAACTAATCTTCTAGATAAATGTGGTATTACAAGACCAACCCAACCTATCATTCCACTTACAGCAACGCTTGCAGAAGTTAAAAGTGTAGCACATATAATAGTAATAAATCTTATACACTTTGTATTTATCCCCATCGTTCTTGCCTCATCTTCTCCTACAGTCAATATGTTTATTTGCCAGCTAATAAGTATTAGAGGTACTATACCTATTAACATAGGAATAATTGCAAATTTTATGTCAGATATTTTAGCACCTGATAAACTTCCCATTAACCAATATGTAATTGCAGGTAACTGGTCATTAGGGTCTGCTACAAGTTTTATAAAAGATGTACCTGAAGAAAATAATGAACTTACCATAATACCAGATAAAATTAAGCCTAACACTTTACTTCCCTTTGTTCTTTCACTTATTAAATAGACTAAAATTACAGTAATTAAACTAAAGATGAATGCACTAACTGTAACCTCTCTACCGCTTTTATAAAGAAATAATGCTAAAGCAGCTCCAAATGCTGCTCCTGATGATGCCCCTAGTATATCTGGTGATGCCATAGGATTTAAAAAAATATATTGATATGATGCTCCTGCAGCTGCCAATGCCCCACCTACTAAACATGCAAGTACTATTCTTGGTAATCTAACATTTAAAAATATAGTTTCCATGCTATCTGTCCAAAACTTATCTATATTACATATTTTCGAAACTAAAATTCCAAATACTTGATGTGGTTCTACTGGATATTTTCCAAGTGCTAATGATACTAATATCAATGTAATCAATATTATAACTAAACAAAACATAATTAATTTATTACTTTTTGCACTCTTGTTCACTTATTTAATCCCCTTTTGTCTTTACTATTTTCATTATGTTACCTGTCTTTTCAATATCCTCATAAGGTGCACTTATTTTTACTAAATTAAAACATTTATCTATATCATCTACAACAAATCCACCTATATTTTTTATACCTAATTTTTTGAAATCTGAAGATATAGGTGTCGATATATCACAAATTATGCTTTCTTTATTAAGTGAATCATTTGCTATTTTTATTAAATGTTTATTAATAATTAAGTCTCCACCTAAATATGTACTATCATAGTTTTCTACTAAATATTCATATGCTGATATGTTGTAATCCTCTTCTACTATTTTTCTATTGAAAAAATCCACATCATATCTAAATTTAATTTTATTTTTATTTTGAAGATTTCCCTCTACTACTGCTATTTTTTTTGATGAATCATCAATCATGGAAATGAAATGATGATTAATTTTCTCTAGGCTTAATGTTTTATTGCAAATATTCTGATTATAATAAGAATTTATTGCTGCTAATCCTAAACTAGCTTCTATAAAATTCCAAGATTTAATTGACTTGCATAAATCTTTTAAAGACATATTTATTTTTATATCGTTTTCAAAAGGAAATCTTTTATCAGATAATAAATGACTAATACCTGCTCCATAATCTGTTATTACCATAGCAAACTCTGAGCCTATAATAAAATCTTTTACTCTTGTGTTTTCTGGTATTTTATCTATTAAATTATTATAAAACTCCCACATTTTGTCACCCCCTTCAAAGTAATTATATTATGTTTTATTATATTTAGCTATATTTTTTTGTATTTTTAGTTATGTTTCATTATGTTTTATCATGTTTAATTGTATTTTCGTATTTAACTACACAGTACAACTTTATAAAAACATCTTAATATTACATATCAAAGAATTTTTTATAAATTAATTCTTTTCACACCTTTTTAACGAATTTTCTAAGTATATAGGTTTTATCTATCTCATTTTCACTTATAACTTGTCC
This sequence comes from Clostridioides sp. ES-S-0006-03, assembly GCF_020662275.1. Classification (NCBI taxonomy): domain Bacteria; kingdom Bacillati; phylum Bacillota; class Clostridia; order Peptostreptococcales; family Peptostreptococcaceae; genus Clostridioides; species Clostridioides sp. ES-S-0006-03. The sequence goes on along the minus strand of NZ_JADGMM010000004.1, from coordinate 229,579 downwards.
CACTATTTTTTTAAACCAAGTGCTTTGACAAATACAATAAGTTCATTTTTATCTCTTTTTACTAATATTGCATAATTGTTTAAGATTTAAATTATTTTAATATGTTCCTCCCTTTAATAAATATATTATTAAAAAATTTATAATTACTAAATACAGTCTTTATTCTATCTAAAATGATATTTTCTATTTATAAAAGTTCAAGAAATAAAAATATACTATTGTACTTACAATTAACTTTATAATTTTAAATTTGTTTAAATTTATTAATTATGGTATTTTATTTTATGAGGTGATTTCGTTGAAAAAAACAATAAAAGTAGTTGCTGCAATTATAGAAAATGAGAATAATGAAATTCTATGCGCTCTTAGAGCTCCAAATATGTCTCTACCAAATCATTGGGAATTTCCAGGTGGAAAAGTTAAAGAAGGAGAATCTTTATTTGATGCAATAGAAAGAGAAATACAAGAAGAATTAAGTTGTAAAGTAAAAGCAGATATTGTATTTGCTGAAAACACTCATGAATATGAAAAAATTATAGTAAACTTAATTGGTATAAAATGTTCATTAATAAAAGAGTTTCCTACACCTAATGAACACTCTAAGTTAATTTACCTTAAAAAGGAAAACTTAAGCTCTTTAGTATGGGCACCTGCAGATATCCCTATTGTAAAAGAGATAATGAAATAGGGATATATTAATATATCCCTATTTCATTATCTCTACTTTTTTTATAAATTCCCTATATATTTTAACAGGAACTTCTTGATGAAGTTTTATCTTCATGGTTATAGGTTTCTCCCCACTATATTCTACAGTGTCACCCTTACCTATATAAATATATGGTTGTGCTTTCTTATCTATTTCTTTATATTTTCTCACAAATAAGTGCAAGTTAACTTTTCTATCTTTATTATGAATTAAATTCTTACCTCTATCAGTCAACTGTCGTGTAGAATTTGGAGATTGCCACTGAAAATAATTTTGATTTAAAAATTTATCCTTATAATTTATCCTTTCGTCTATTCCTTCCTCTTTATGCAAATCTATAAATAGGAAATATTCATTCCCATTAACTAAAAGTCCACTACCCCTAAATGCAGAATGAATCTTTCTATAATTAGAAAGTAATGCTATATCAATCATTTTGTACTGTTCATATAATTTTAAGAATGGTACTCCATAGTAATCTTCTTTGAACTCTTTTTCATATCTAATAATCCCATAAGTAATAGCATCCTCTATATATTTTCTATATTTTTTATCATTAATTATTTGTGTAAATATACTACTTCTATATAAAGTATCACCTTTATACTCTATTAGTTTAACCTTACTTTTTATTATTGATGAATCGCAATATTGATGATTTAAACATTCAAAAGCATGAATTACACTATCAGGGTCTATTTTATTAATATACTTCAATATTTCATTACTTGCTATCTTTATGTTAATACTATTATGATTTAATAAATATTTAAGTATAATAAATTCATTTATTCTTTTTAAAGGTAAACTGGTATTTAATTCTTTTAATATTTTTTCAAAATTCTTATCCATTAATAATGTTTTTATACTATCATCCTTTTCTGTCTTACCTACAAAACTTAAATAAGTCCCATCTTTATCTATAAACTTAACTGGGTCTGGTGAAGCATCAAATTTTATATAATCTAATAAGAAATATGGTACTCTTCCTCCACATAAGATTTTGAATTGATTATATTCATCCTTCAAATATTGTGCTGACCTAAAATTTTCTCCATCAATTTGTGTTAGGATTCTTTCCTTAGAAATTTCATCAATTTGAATATGAGTACATCCTGGTATATTAGCAAAATCAGTACTTACAGCTACCTTTATGCTATCCTTATCATAATATCTTGCACCATTTAAAGCTATAGCTATTAAAAAAGTTTTCTTATGATTTCCTATAAAATCAAGTACTGTTAAAAATTCTTTATCTCCACTTTTTCTAAGCCCTCTCCCTAATTGTTGAATGAATATTATAGGAGATGCAGTAGGTCGTAACATTAAAATTGTATTTATAGAAGGTATGTCAACACCTTCATTAAAGATATCAACAGTAAATATAGCCTGCAAACTATCCTTATTACTTTCTAATAGTTTAATATATTCTTGCCTTTTATCAATAGAATCCTCACCACAAAGCGCAACACTATTTATACCTCTTTTCTTAAACTCTTCAGCCATATACCTTGCATGTTCTATATTTACACAGAATCCTAATAATTTTCTAAACTGTCCATCATGCCCATAAAAATTCATTTTTTCAATAATAAAATCTACTCTTTTGTGTATCATTAAACGTTTAGCTAACTCTGAGGTATCCTCTAAATTAACATTTTCTAAATCTACACCTTCAATATCTGTTATACCAAAGTAATGAAATGGTATTACTAAATCTTCTTCAAGTGCTTCATGCAATCTAACTTCTAAGGCAACATTATTATCAAAAAGCTCAAATACACTTAAACTATCACATCTCTCTGGAGTAGCTGTCATACCTAATATAAACTGAGGTTTAAAGTAATTCAAAATATTTAGATATGATTTACTAGCACTATGATGAGCTTCATCAATTATAATATAATCGAAACAATCCTCTTCAAACTCAGTGTAATACTTATTCATAGTCTGTATTGTTGCAAATAGATAATCTGCTTCAGAGTTTTTTTCATTACCAGTAAATAAACCTGTTTTTAAATTTATTCCTCTTAACAATCTATCAAATGTTTCCTTGGCTTTTTTTAAAATTTCTTCCCTATGAACTATAAATAATAATCTCTTCGGTTTAAATTCCATTACATCAAATGCGGACATATATGTCTTTCCTGTTCCAGTAGCTGCAATAACTAAGGCTTTATTTTCTCCATGAGCCCTTAGCCTTTCTAGATTTTCCATAGCTTTTATTTGCATCTTATTAGGTCTGATAGGTACAAAATTATCAAACACCATTTTTCTTTTTAATTCTGTTCTTTTAATTTCATTTAAAAATAACATATATCTTTGTAACACTTCATCATTAAGATTTGAACTCATTTTCCAAAGGTTGTCATACTCTTTCAATGCATCTTTTAAAAATGGCTCCTCTTCTTTTGAAACTATCTTTACATTCCATTCTATATTGCTTTTTAATGCACTTTGAGTAATGTTTGAAGAACCTATTATAATTTTATAGTTGTCTTCATTTTCAAAAATGTATACCTTTGTATGAAAACCTTTTTCTCTATCTGCTATGAATATTTTCATATCTATATTATTAAATTCTTGTATTTTTTCTAATGCTTTTGGCTCTGTAAAATTTAGATATGTAGTAGTTATTATCTTACCTTCTACATTTTTTTCTTCCAATTCTTTAAATGTATCTAGCAACAACTGTACTCCACTATAATTTATAAAGGCTACACTAAAATAAAATGCTTTACATTCTTTTAAGCTTTTCTTTAATTCATTTAATAAATTACTATATTTTGAATTTATAATTAGTTGTTTTGACTCCTGCATTGTTTTCCCCTTAATTGTTATAAATATATTTAAATTATAGCATAAAAATAAATAAGAATCCTTATTTTCACTTGTATAGCTACTTAATTATTAGACATATCTTGCCTATTAAATAAATAAAAAAATAAAACCATACAAACTAATATAATTTGCATGGTTCTATATCTATTAATCTACACCTAACACAACTTTAATTTTAGATGCTATTGTAATAACTCTTGGCCCAAATATAACTTGAACTGAATTTTTCTTCCTAACAACTCCACTTGCACCTAGCTCATTTACCCAAAAACCATCTTCATAAAATCCATCTATTGAATTTAGCTCTACTCTAAGTCTAGTTGCGCAATTAGTAATATTTTTTATATTACCACTTCCTCCTAAACCTTCTATTATAGAATATACAAGTTCTGTGTCCTTGTCTTCTCCTGCATCATTAGCTATTGCTTTAACAGATTCTCCAGATTGTCTTTCTCTGTATTCTTTCTTACTATAAAGCTTAACTTCTTCTGAGCTTCTTCCTGGTGTCTTTATATCAAACTTCTTAATTGCCCATGTGAATATTACATAAGTAACTACAAAGAATATTGGTATTAAAAATAATAAAGGTAGTGCATCCACTTTCTGAGGTTGTAATAAATTTGGGAACATATTTCTAAATGATTCTCCCATTATAGATACATTAAACATTTCTGTAAATACATATGTTAATCCTGCTAGTGGAACATATACTACAAAGTACAATAATGGTGCAACAAATAAGAATGTATACTCTATAGGTTCTGTTACACCCACTAACATAGCAGTTACTATTGCTGGTATCAATATACTTATTGCTTTTTTCTTATTTACATTGTCAGATAACTTATACATAGCTAAAGCTGCTGCTGGTAATATTGCAAAATGTATTAGTAAACGTCCTGTTGTAAAGTTACGAGTTATGTATGATAGTGTATCTGGATCTCCCATTTGAGCTAACCTTATATTGTTAACACCTTCATAAATTGCTCCTCCTACTTCCATTGTTCCACCTACTCTTGTGTATTCTATAGGGAATGCAATTAAGTGGTGTATACCAAATGGCAGTAATGCTTTATCCATTGCTCCGAAAGTGAAAGTTCCTAATAATCCACTTGAACCTATCCAGTTACCAAGTTTAGATAATGCTAGACCTACTGGTGGCCATATGAAGTACATTGTTGTACCCAATACTATTGCCGCTATAAACATCATAATCATTGAAGACCTTGGACCTGAGAAAAAAGACAATGCACTAGGAAGTTCTGTGTCAACGAATTTGTTATGTATTGTACTAGCTACAAATCCTGCTATTATAGCTCCAAATATACTACAATCATATGAGAATATTCCTAAAAAAGAACCATATAAAGAACTTCGACTATATGCTTCAACCTCACTTAAGCCAGACTTCATAAATGCCTCTGCTGTAACTGTATCTGAGCTTATACCATGTGCTGATAATAATGTATTTATAACTGTGTGCATTCCTATGAATAAAACAACTCCTCCTAATGCACCCCATCCTTTTTCCTTTTTGGATAATCCAAAAGATATGCCAGTAACAAAGAATATTGGTAAATATCTCATTACCATAAATCCTAGGTCATTTATTACTTTAAAGAATACATTTATGAATGAACCTTCCTGTATTAATCCACTAAGCCCCAAGGCAGAAACGTTTTCCATATTTGCAAAAGCTGATCCTAATCCTATAAATACTCCTGCTACAACAAGTAATATGACAGGAATCATCATCGCTCCAGAAAGTACTTGTAATTTATCCTTCATAGTATCATTTCCTCCACTTTTTATTGAAATGCTAAATTATACAAGGCATATATATAAACCTCTATCGCTTTATATAGTGTATCTATACTTATATTTTCATTTGCCTTGTGTGAATTTGGTATATCTCCATCTATTGTAGGGCCAAATGCAACCCCATTTTCTAGTACTCTTGCATAAGATGCAGCTCCTTTTGTAAAAAGTTCTACTTCTTTTCCAAAACCTCGTTTATATGCATTTGACAATTTATTTATTAATTCACTATTTGGTTCTACATACAATAGTTTCAAATCTTTGTATGTATCAACTATTAAATTTTCTTTTTTCCCAACTTCATTAATTCTATTAGTTATAAATTCCAGACTTATCCCTTTAGGATATCTAAAATCTATTTTCATATTTAACTCATCTTTTTCTAAGAAAATACTCATTATACATAGTGTAGAAACTCCCATATTTACGTCTTCTGTATATAACCCCAATTTCTTTCCATGATTATCATCTGTAAAGTATGAATTTAAAATATCTTTTATTATGATTCCCTTATCATTTAGCCCCTTGATTTTATCTAAGTCCTTTGCTAAATTGAATGCACAGTTATACGACCTGTGTGGGTTTCTTGATAAAGCTCTTTCTCCTATATATCTTACTAATATTTTCTCTTCTTCAATTTCTTCTATCTCTGTATAATAAACTAATGACTTTATTAAATCTTTCTTATCATTAGTTTTAAAGATAGCTTCAATTTTATCACATACAAATCCATCTTCTTTGTTTGATTTTATCTCAACTAAATTATGATTTCTAAATTTATCTTCATTTATTTTTTTTCTTAGATTAAAGTATAAAATGCCTTTTTCTCCATTTACTATTGGGAAGTTACCATCTGGAGAAAATGCAAACTTTGGTTGTTCATTAATACTAAAGTAATGCTCCATACATTCCCAAGTTGTTTCTTCAGCTCCACCTACGATTAATCTAATTTTCCTCTTTGGTTTTATATTAAGTTTTCTTAAGAAAAGTAATGCATATAAAATTCCTACTAAAGGCCCTTTATTATCATTAACACCTCTTCCATAAAGATGATTATCTTTTTCACAAACATTAAAAGGATTACTCAGCCACAACTCTTTAGTATATACTGGTACAACATCTATATGATTAAGTACCCCCACTACCTCTTCACCTTCTCCATATTCTATGTGGATTGCATATCCATCAAAATCTTTTACAACAAAATTTTTATCTTTTGCTATTTGTATAAGCTTATCAAATGCCTTTCTTATTTCTATCCCAAATGGCTGATTTATATCTATGGTACTTTCATCTCTAATTGAAGGTATCTCAACTAGACTTCTAATATCATTTATGATACTTTCTTGATTGGATTTTAAATAATCAATAATTAGCTCTTTATTCACTATCATCTTAATTATTTATCACCCCTTTATATTAGTTTTACAAAGCATTTCAGTTCATATCTACATTATAAATTTTGAATATTGTTTTTTCAATATTTCAAATACTTCTCTAAATTACCATAATGATACGGTAAATAATCAACAGATTGCGACAAAATCATATTCTACCATTTATTATTATTTTAATTGAATCATCATATCTAAATTTAATGTGATTTTATTCAAGTAAAATCACTAAAAAAGATGTAGCCTTAACTACATCCTTTTATATCTACTCAACTTCCATTATTATGCTATTAGTATCTACCTCTATAGGCTCTAACCTCTCTTTTACTGTTCTTTTCACAGCATCAGCATCATTTATTATTACTACAGGAGTTATTATATTTAAATCATTTGATATTATAAGGTCTAAATCTACTTCCATTATTAAATCCTTAGCTTTTACCTTGTCTCCTGCTTTTACTTTGACATCAAATGGTTTTCCTTCTAGTGACATTGTATCTAAACCTATGTGTATTAATATATTTGTACCATCAATACTATTAATCATTAAAGCATGTTTTGCATCAAATATACTAACTATTTCACCATCGACGGGAGAATATAACTTACCTTCACTTGGTATTATAGCTACCCCATCACCCATCATCTTTTGAGCAAAAACTACATCTGGCACATCCTCTAAATTAACTAAACTCCCCTTAAAAGGACTGTATATCTTCTCAATCTTACTTTCTTTTTTCTTAAATATATTAAACATAATACACTCTCCACACTATAAAATTTTATGCCAATACTTTTCTTAAAGCCTTCGCTACACCATCATTTATATTTGTATCAGTTACAAAATCTGCCTTAGACTTTACTTCATCTGTAGCATTTCCCATAGCAATACCAAGACCTGCAAATTCAATCATAGATATATCATTTTCATTATCACCAATACAAATAACTTCTTTGCTATCTATTCCTAATATCTCACAAAACTTTTTTAATGCAATACCCTTTGATGTCCCTTTACTCATAACTTCAAAGTTTATCTTTCCAGAACTTACTACTTCTAAATCTTCTTGGCTTTTAAACTCTTCCTTCGCCTTTCTTAAAGACTCTGAATTTTCTGAGAAAAATATACATTTCAAAATCTCATCTTCAGCTCTTTCTAATAGAATTTCACAACTTGCATTTTCTATTATTTCAATTTTATCCTCTTCTTTATTTTTATTATTTACTAATCTATATGGATGTTCTTCTCCTATTTCATTGTTAGCTATAATTCTTTTACATCCCTTAAAATGTCTATTTAAATTATATTTTTCACCTATTCTATATATCTTCTCTAGCGCATCTTTACTTAAAATTTTCTTATACTCATATCCTGGTAAATTAAAATATGTTCCATTATTTGAGATAATATATATATTATCTCCTAAAACACTTGTAAAGTATTTCATGGCATTATAAGGTCTTCCAGTAACTAATGCTATCTTAATTCCCTTTTCCATAGCTTCTTTTAACGCCCTTATATTTTCTTCTGATATTTCAAATCCATTTCCCAATAAGGTTCCATCCATATCAGTACAAATTAATTTATAATTCATTTGTATCACATCCTAGTAAGATTTTTCTAATATTTCAACAAGGTCTTCTTTTTTTCCAAATGGTAAAAAACCTAAAACTGGACAACTTATTATTTCTTCTAATTGTTCTTTTGTTACATTAAACTCAGACATTTTTGTCTTAAGCCCTACTCTCTTCAAAAAACCTTCTATTTCATTTTTTAAAGCTTTAGCTGCTTCATTATCTTCTACTTTTTTTAATTCTTCATTAAACATTCTTGCTACTTTAGCAAATTTAGCTACATTATTTTCATAAAACTTTTCTGCAAATTCTGGAAACACTATAGCCAAAGCTTCACCATGAGGAATATGTGTAACTCCACCTATTATCTCACTTAGTGGATGTGGTGCTGCTGCTCCAGAATTTGCTAGCGAACTTCCACCTAATGTATCTGCTACTGCTAATTTTGTTCTATATTCTATATTGCTTTTTTCTTTCATTACCTTAGGCAAATAGTTAATAACTAATTCCATAGATTTTTCAGACATTATCTCTGTAAAATCGTTAGCATTTGGGTTTATGTAACTTTCAAATGCATGAGTAAAGGCATCAAATGCTGTTGATACAGTAATTCTCTCTGGTAAAGTTAGCATAAGTTCTGGGTCTATGATACATTCTCTTGAGAAACAATTTTGATGGAATATTGTATTTTTCTCACTTCCTCTTGATATTACTGCTGCTTGTGTAACTTGGCTTCCAGTTCCAGAAGTAGTTGATACAGCTATTAATGGTAATTCTTTTTCACTTACTTTATCATATATTTTAAATGCATTTGTATATGTACTAAACATATAATCCCAATCTATTTTTTCTAGTCCAAAAGTTAAGGCTAACATCTTAGCAGTATCTATACTAGAACCTCCACCAACGCCTAAAACAACATCTACAGATTCTTTTTTAGCTAGTTCAAATCCTTTATCTATTAGTTCTACAGTTGGATTTGGCTCTACTTTATCAAAGTGTACAACTTCTATACCCTTTTCTATTAAACCTAATCTAATTCTTTCATATAACTTGTCTAATGGCTCTACATTTGGAGTAGTAACTAATAAACATTTCTTTCCATATTTTTCTACTATTCTAGGTAACTCACTTAAAGTCCCTTGTCCAAAATTTATTCTTGATGGCTGATAAAAGTTAATCATATTTTTCCTCCCTTAAATTATTGATTTCATACTAAAATTATACCTATCACAGGATTTTTAAGGCAATACTTTAACTGTTAACTCTTATTTACTAAAGCTTATGGCAATTAATAAACAATCAATGTTTTATTATTACCATATCATTATGTAAATTTTATTAAGTGGTCATGTGACAATTTTACAAACAATATTATTGTATAATTAACTTAATATTTTACAAATAAAAATTATTGTCTTCAAATGGAGACCATGACTAATAAAAATAAAAGAGAGTTTTTATTGTAATCAATAACTTAAAGGAGAATTAAATTATGAAATATTTAATAGATAGTGCAAATCTTAATGAGATTCAAAAGTGTTTAGGGTATGGATTTAAAGGAATAACAGCTAATCCATCTATGTATCTTAAAGAAAATGTAAACTTTTATGAATTCCTTGAAGCGTGTACTAATTTAAATCCAGGAATATTAACTGCTGAAGTTATAGGGAATAATTTATATGAATTACTTGAGTCTTGTGATAAGATATCAAATATAAACAAGGACACCATAATAAAAATAAATTTTTCTGAAGCTGGTTTAGAACTTATAAATACATTAAATAGTAAAGGTGTAAAAACTGCATGTACATTAATTTTCAATGTAAATCAAGCATCCTTAGCTATAAATGCAGGTGCTGATTATATATTTCCTTTTATAGGAAGAAATGATGAAAATGGGTATGATGGTATAAAAAACCTTACAGAAATATGTAAGCTTATATCAATAAATGAATATAAGACTAAAGTTGTTGCAGCTTCTATCAAAAATGTATTTCACTTAACTCAAGCATCTCTTTGTGGATGTGATTATGCAGCTGTGACATATGATTTATTTAAAAAAGCTTCTTTTAGCCAACTTACAATAGATGGTTCCAATACTTTTGAAAAAGATTGGTCCCAAGTTAAATAGCAACTAAGATTTAGGAGGGGTTACATTGAACAAAAGATTATTAGATATTGCAGAATTATTGCTAAATAACTCAGACTATATTACTGTAAATACTATTGCCAAAGAATTAAATGTTAGCAATAAAACTATTCGTAATGACCTTGTTATTTTAGATGAATGGCTTTTAGAGTTTAATTTATCCTTAGATAAAAAGACTGGTTCAGGAGTTATTATTCTAGGTAATGAAGATATAAAACTTAAAGTTATTAGAGATATCAATGATAAATCAAATGGTATATATGCATACTCTCCTGAAGACAGAAAAAGATATATTCTGAGTAAATTGTTTATTAAAAATTCGAAATTTAGGATTCGTGATATTTGTAATGAACTACATGTTAGTAGAGCTACTGTACATAAAGACTTGGTAGTTATTCAAAATTTCTTGCAGAACTTTAAAGTAACACTAGTTAGAAAAACAAATAATGGTGTATATCTAGAAGGTAAAGAAAAAGATATTAGAAAAGCAATTTTTGAACTTACTACTTCTAATAAAAGTTATACTGAACTTAAAGAAATATTATTCTCAACATCTGATAAATTTAATAGTACTCCTTCAACAAGAATCTTTAAGGAGCTATTCAATTATGATTTCGAGAAATTGTCTCAGATTACTCTAAATAGTTTGCAAGTAGAAAAAAATAATCTTAGTGATGAGTATTATATAAACTTCTTAATAGATATAGCTATATGTATAAAAAGAGTTTCTCTTAATAGGTACATTAATTTATCTGAAAATTTCTTTAGAGAATTATTAGAACATGAATGCTTTGAAAAAGCTAAGACTTTATCCTCTAATCTAAGTGAAGCTTTTTATGTAGAATTTATTGATGAAGAGATTTGCTATATGCTTCTTCATATAGAAGGATTGCTTAAATCCATAAAGAAATCTACTCCTCTTGAACCCCTTAAAAATGAAGAAATTACAGAGTATAACCTATCTGAAGCAATAGCTACTCATTGGGGTAATATACTAAATTTAAATTTAAAAGAAGACTTTATATTAATAAAGTCTCTTGCGAATCATCTTAAGTCAGCTTTACATCGAATAAACTATGGATTTACTATTACAAATCCTGTATTAAATGATATAAAAAGAACATTCCCATATACATATAAGGCTGCTAAAGAGTCTAATACTGTTATCAAACAGTTGATGAATTATGAAGTTAATGAAGATGAAATAGGGTATCTTGCTTTATATTTAATATCAGCAATAGATAGAAGTAAAGCTCCTTTAAATACTATTTTAATATGTCATTGTAGTGCTGGTGTATCTAACTTACTAGTTCAAAAATTATGCTTTGAATTTAATCAAATTAATATAGTTGAGTCCATACCTCTCTCTTCTATCTCATTTACAAATTTTGATGATATAGATTTAATATTAACTACTGCTCCTGTAGACTTTGAGCATCACGCTGAGTTAATAAATATAAATGCTCTTTTAGGTAAATACGATATCTCCAGACTTAGTGTGATTATTAAAAAACTATATTCCGAAAAGAATAAAATACTATCTTTTAAGTAAACAAAAAATATCAAGGTGACCTGAGTTATCTTGATATTTTTTATATGTAAAGTAAATTTTATTATTTTTATTGAGTACAAGCACTATTCATATTATTAGTTTCTTCAGTATTTTTTGCAAATTTTGTAGTTACAAATCCTATTGTTTTTATTATTAACAGTAAAGATATTAATGAATATACAGATATCATAAGGTTCTTACTTATGATTCCAGATGCCACTATTATAAATCCATCTAGTATAAATAATATAGCTGGTAACTTCAAGAACTTAACCACCTTATTAAGAAGCATTGCTACTAAATCAGTTCCACCAGTACTACATCCCCTTATTATCGCTATACCTATAGCAGTTCCAACTAATAATCCACCTATTACCCCTGCTACTAATAAGTTGTCCGTTATATGAGTTTTTGGTATTACTTTTAAGAAAAGTGGACCCATAAGAGTTATATATAATGTTTTTACTCCAAAGCCTTTACCTAAAAATAATACTCCCATTACTAGAAGTGGCATAGATATTCCTAAAGATATATTCTCAACAGGTATTGATAAAAATGTACTAAGTACAACTGATAATCCAGTTATACCCCCTGGAGCTAATGTATGCTCTGCAAAGAAAAAATTAACTGCTAATGCCATTAAAAATGCTGATATTGTTATCAATAAATAGTCTTTTATCATTTCTTTTTTCATTTAATATCCTCCAATAATTACATTATTTCAGTATAAAAAACCAATCATATTATTCTAATTTCCTATAACTTTTCATAAAAGATATGCTTCCTTAAAACATTAAGAAAGCATATCTTTTATCATAGTTATTTACCTATTCTAAACCAAACTTTACAGTTGCTTCGTCTATCGCTTTTCTACAATTCTTAACACCTGCTGTTATACCATCTTTATCTTTAAATATCGCTGAAGATAATATTACAACATCTGGATTACATTCTATTAATGGCTCCATATTATCTGCTCTTAGTCCACCATCTATTGCTAACTCACACTTGGGATTCTTTTCATCTATCATTTTTCTAGCTCTCTTAACTAAATCAACAGAACTCTTTCTCCATCCCCAGTTATCTTTTCCATCTGTTTCATCAACACCATGAACGACTATTTGTAATCTATCTATATCATATATAGCTTCATCAACAAAGCATAATGGTGTGTAACATCCAACTGTTAATCCTATTTTCATCCCAAATTCTCTACAGTAATTTATTATGTATGCAAGAGGAGCTCCTAAGAATTGCTCAGCTGGAATTATTAACATGTTGCACCCTGCTGCTGCTATTTTTTCTATAAATAATCTATCGCAATCTCTTGTGTATATATGGCATTCTATTGGTTTATCTGTTACTGGTCTTATTGCTTCTATTATTTGATGTCCACCCATAAGTTGCATATTTTTTAAGTCATGCATGTCAGCTGCATCTGAATGTACGTAGTCTACACCAGCATCCATCGCTTCCTTAACCACTGCTGATATGTGCCCATAATTTACATGTGCTAATCCTGCTGCTATTTTTATGTGTTTCATATTTATATACCTCCATATTTTACTTTAATTAGTATTAGATATTAATTTTTGATATTTTTTAATGTACTTCTACTTTTATTGATGTCCGTATTTCTTCTATAAACTTATTCTTTTTTTGTGAACTTTGAACTTATTTTGCTTTGTAAATTAATATTACACTGATATAATTTTTTTCACAACAGTTTCACTACTCCTTAAAAGTACCTTTATATTGTGGCAAATTATAGACATTAACTATGTATAAAAAGTTATTTTTTACCACATCTTTATGGTATTTATTATCTGTACTTACTCAATTGATATCACTAGATTACTTAATATATAATCAGACTATAAATATAAATTTGCTTAACAAAAAGCATCATTCATAATAATATTAATAAAAGGGAGATGTAAAATGAGAAACTGTATTATTGCCCAATCTGGAGGCCCTACCGCTGTTATCAATGCTTCTGCCATTGGTATTTATGAAAAGAATTTAGAAACTAAATACTTTGATAAAGTGTATTTTGGTATCAATGGAATTGAAGGTATACTAAATAAAAATATTATAGATTCGGAATATCTGAATAAAAAAGATATACTAAACTTAAAACAAACTCCTTCTTCTGGTCTTGGTTCCTGTAGATATAAACTTGCTGATTACAAAGTAAATTCTTACGACTATGACAGGGTCATAAATATACTAGATGAATATGAAATAGACACATTATTCTATATAGGAGGAAATGATTCTATGGATACAGTAATGAAATTTTCTCAATATTGTAAAAGCACTACTTGTAAAATAAAGTTTATAGGGATTCCTAAAACAATAGACAATGATTTATTAGGAACTGACAACTGTCCTGGATTTGGTTCTTCTGCAAAGCTTATTTCTACACTAATAATGGAAACTTACTTAGATTTTTCTATATATAAAAATAATGGTATATTCATAGTTGAAACTATGGGTAGAGATACTGGATGGTTAGCTGCTTCGTCTGCACTTGCTAGACTCAATGACACTCCATTAGTTGATTTAATCTATCTTCCAGAAATTGAGTTCTATGAAGATAAGTTTGTAGAAGATGTTAGAAGAGTCTTTAAAGAAAAAAATAAGGTCTATATAGTTGCATCAGAAGGTATAAGAGATAAAGATGACAACTTTATATGTGAGCAAAACACTTCTGCTCATGATAAATTTGGTCATTCTCAATTAGGTGGAGTAAGTAATTATCTAAAAGACCTTATAGTATCATCATCAATTACAACAAGAGTAAAAACTTTAGAACTCGGTGTAATACAAAGATGTGCTATGCATTTAGCTTCAGAGACTGATTTGAGACAAGCTACTGAAGTTGGTGCACATGGATTAGAACTCTCTCAAAAAGGATATACAGGAGTTATGGCTATCCTTAATAGAATAAGTAATACTCCTTATAAGTATGAAGTTAGTCATACAGATATTGCTAAGATAGCTAATAAGACAAAGTATTTCCCTAAAGAATGGATAAATGAAGAATACAATCATATAACTGAGGAAGCTCTAGATTATTTATCTCCACTTATTCAAGGTAACCCAGATATTAAATATAAAGATGGATTACCTCATTTTTCAACCATTTACTAGACAATTATTATGATTCAATATACATTAAATACTATCTCTTTAAATATATATGTGGCTGTCACACTAGCAATTATAAAGTGTTATGTGACAGCTACTTCACAGATTTCCATGATGGAGACAATTTTGAGTAATGATGTCTATCACCAATTTTTCATTTTTAATACATTATAATTAGTTAGACAATAAATATTTGAGCATGATATTATTATATATAATAGTACAAAGAAATATAGTTTTGCCATGAATAGAAAAAGTAAAAGTTATATAAATAACTATAATAATTGAAAAGGAAGTAATCTATGAAAATAGCAATCATAACAACTGAATTTTTAAAAGAATTTGTAGCTAATTCTATAAAAAAATTAAATATTAATGCAGAAATTGAAATATATATTTATAAAGATTTTTCTCATGTTGGAGATTTATATCTAGAAATCGAAGATAAGTTTGATGGATTCGCAGTCAGTGGACCTATACCTAAGGAAGCTATTACAAAAAAAGTTGGTACTATAAAAAAACCTTTAGTTGATTTTGGTACTGATTTACAAAGTTATTACGATATGTTTCTAAAACTTATTTTTAAATACAATACATTAGATTTTTCTAGAGCATACTTTGACCTAATGGATTGGGCAGATAATCCAAAAGACATATCATATTATCTATCAAATGGTACATTTGGAGATTTAATGTGTAGTATTAATGAAAATGCCTCTAAGATGAGTTTATCTGATATAGCAGAGCTTGAAAAAAATATTGAAAAAAAACATATTAAGTTATGGAATGAAGGGAAAATTGATTTTTCTACTACTCGTTTTAGTAGTATTGTCCCTATGTTACAAGATGCAGGAGTAAATTTTCACTTCATATATCCTGACATAAATTTATTGAAAAGTACTTTTAATGAATTAATAAAGGACATTCATCTGCATAGAATGAAGGTAAACCAACCTGGTGTAATATATATAACAGTTAAAGATATGAACCATTATGATTATACTATAGACCAAATTTATAAAATATTAAACAATCTAAAAAAAGATAAATTAACTGATTTTATAATTGAAAAGGATACTAGCTCTTTTAAGATTTTTACTAAATGTGAGACCATTAAATCATTAACTAAAAATTTCACTACATGTTATATAAAAGAATCTATTGAAAATAGTATAAACCTTAAAGTATGTGTTGGGTATGGAATTGGTAATAATATAAAACAAGCCATGTCTAATGCTATAAATGCTAATAAGGAATCTAAAATAAATCCTTTAAACTACAGTTTCTTAGTTAATGAAAGTTATGAGACAATAGGCCCTTTACTATGTGATAAATTACTTACTGTTTCAAATAAAGTAACTCCACACATAAATACAATTGCTAAAAATTCCAAATTGTCTACTCTTACTATTCAAAAGATTATATCCGTTATTGAAATTCTACAAAAAGATGAAGTTACTCCTAAGGAATTATCTTCTTGTTTAAATGTAACAGTAAGAACTGCCAATAGATTTTTAAGTAGTCTACTAAAGTCTGGAAATGCTACTATATTATACGAAAAACAAAACTCAACAAAAGGTAGACCTGAGAGGGTATACAAATTATTTATATCAGAAAACAAACATTAAAATCTAGAGTACATAAAAATATTTTATCATTGAATAGTAAATAAAGTTATATGATTTTCTAAAAGGTATATCCCATATTTGTTTTTTAAGATATACCTTTTGTGATATTTATTAATAATTTATGTTATTCCCTATTAAAATTATTTTCTAGCCATTTCACTTCGCAATGAGCAAATAAACAGTAAAATTTCGTGTTCTTTTGATAATGAAAAAATGCTGGCATAAAAATTGTAATCTTATATTTTAAACTTTATATCTAATTTAAGGAGTTGGAATATCATCTGGAATAGGACACTTATATGTTTTTCCATTCATAGATTTATCGAATTCTTCTTTTGCCTTTTTAGCTATTTCTGGATTATTCAGTATCTTAGCTCCAAACATAGCCATAATTTTTGCCGCATATATCATACCTTTTTCTCCAATAGAACTTCCTGCACAAGATGTAAACTGCCAACTATGCCCAGGTGCCCCTAGGTTTGTACATCCTGTAAAAAAGTAGGCTGTAGGAACTATATGCATTACATCTCCAATATCAGTAGAACCATAGCTATTAAAGTTCGTAACATTTCCTCCACCATAATATAGATGAGTTCCTTCTGGTAAATTATATTTATTTATCATAGCCTTATATTGTTGTGGGCTTTGTCTATCTAATTCAGCTGCAAAATCCAATTCATCTTGAGTCCAAGGCTCTTGTTTAATATTATCCATACATTCTGACACAAGATTTGCTAAGACATGATTATTTAGAGTATTATAACATCCTCCTAAAAACTCTACTTCAACCTCAGTCTCAGTCATCATTGCAGCTCCTTTTGCTACTTTTATAAGTCTTTCATATGTATTTTCCACAGCTTCCCTACTTAAAGCTCTTGTATAATACCATACTGATGCTTTATCAGGAACTATGTTAGGTGCTACTCCTCCATCTGTAATGGTATAATGAATTCTTACATCAGAAGTAACATGTTCTCTCAAATAATTAGCTCCTACGTTAGTAAGTTCCACAGCATCTAAAGCACTTCTTCCATTTTGAGGGTCTGAACCAGCATGTGCAGTTTTTCCTTTAAAATGAAATTTTACAGAGTTAACAGCTGTTGATATGCCAACTGTAGCTTCACTAATTTTATTTGGATGGAAATTTATAGCTAAGTCTAATCCTTTAAATGCACCACCTCTAGCCATAAACCCTTTACCTGTTAATTGTTCTTCTCCTGGACATGCATAAAATACTATAGTTCCACTTAAATGGTTTTCTATCATTTCTCTTTTAAGTCCTACTACTGCTCCTACATGTGCAGTACATAATAAGTTATGTCCACATCCATGACCATAACCTCCCAATTCAAATGCTTCTTGCTTTGTTGAAACTTTTTGGTTTAAACCAGGTAGCGCATCAAACTCTCCCATAAAACCTATAACTGGTTTTCCTGAGCCAAAACTAGCCTTAATAGCTGTAGTTAAGCCTCCTACTCCTATTTCTACATCAAATCCTTCACTTCTTAGAAAATTTGCTGTATTTTCACATGCTTTGAATTCTTTAAATGCTTTCTCTGGATTTTTCCATATTTTCTTACTTAAATCATCAAGTTTGAGTCTTTTTTCATCTATCTCATTTATAGAAATATTTCCTATCATTAACTTTACCTCCCATAAATCTATTTTACATTAACCAAATATAAGTGGACCTATTATACTAGCAAATGCCACTGAAGCAATAGTTACAGTAACAAATCCCCCTATAATCATTTTTGGTAATAAATAATCTGTTGCCCTTTGCTTCTCTTCTACAGTTCCTTCCATAGCATCAATACCTTCATTAGAAATTATCTGTGTTGCTGGATAAGCAAGCATACAAGTTACACCAATTGCTGCTGACATTCTTGGAGAGTATCCTAATAACTTTCCTACAATTGCAGTAAATAGTATTATGAATACAGCTCCTACAACTAGAATTCCTATAGTTGGAACAATCATTGCAAATAATGCTGTTGGAGTTACCTTAGCAAGTCCTCCAGGTAACATTAACATACATCCAAACATTATAATTCCATTAGATTGAGATTTATCTAAAATTCCCTTTTCTAAAAATCCTATTCGTGTAAAAATTAAACCTACTAACAAGCATGCTATATTTGGATTTAAATAATAATTTGCTGGAGTAAATCCTGGTATTAGAGTAGCTAATCCTACAAAGTTCCCAATCATAGCAACAAATGAAAGTTTTGCAAGATATACTAGATTGGAGGATTTCTTATTTGATTCTTCTTTAAAAATTCTCATACTTGGAAGCTTAAAATTACTCTTTGATACATCCTTTAAGAAATCTCCCCTATCTCTTTTAAATTTTAATTCTTTATTTATGCAATATGTTGTTATAGGAATACCAAAGAATTTTTGAAATGACAATACTAGGATTACAAATGCTGCAAGTTCAGGTCTATTTGCTGCTTCTGCAACCGTTGTTACAATAATACCAGCAACAGTAGAACCTGCTATTGGAGGTGCTGCTATTAAAGCATACTCTCTACCAAATAACATACTACCAACTGTGAAACAACCAACCGCTATGCCTACAATACCTACTAATGCAATTACAACTGTTTTCCATTCATGGCATAAATCCTCAAGGTTTATAAGCGTTCCCAAGTTAGTTATTAACAATGCTATACCAAAGTTACTCATTGCAGCTAATATCCCTGATGCTCCTGTAACGTCTTTTGGAAGAATATTTGTCCAAAAGCCTAATAAAAATATAATACATACAAATAGCAATGTTGAAATTGCACCTTTTGTTTTCTTAGATAAAAACTCACTAAAAGCATAAATCATTACACATACAGTAAAGCAAGTAAGCGGATTCCAAAAATTTTCCATTGTTGTTTCCTCCTAAATATAATAATTTTTATCAATAAAACAATAATTATAAAGTGTGTATTCTGTAGTTATTCTCAACTACATATAGCACAATTTGATATTTTTTGATGATATTTTATACGTCTCAAATTATTCCTAAAATACCTAATATAAATTAATAACATATCCATTAATATTGTTAAGAGATACCTTATTTTAACTATTTCTTTTAAGTCTTCTTTAGGTGCAAACTTGTATTTGCTAATGCCTCCCCTCTTTAAGTTAGACTATATCTAGCGACTTTAGAAATCGTATTCCTAGCAATAACAATTATTTGTCATATTAAATAAATGATAAACTATATGCCTATAGTAGTCCTAAATTATTCTTAAATTAGTAAAAAAAAATAAATTTACTAAAATAAGGTCACTAGTTTTTATTTTGTCAAACTATTCTTGATATAAATTATAATTTCAAACTTTACTTTTGTCAATATATTCTGACAATAAATTACAAGTTTATAGTTTTAGAATTATTCTTAATCTTCTTATGTCACCATGTACTTTATACTTAAATGATTATCATTCAGAAGTTATTCTAGAAGATTCCTACTATATATTACTTTTTATACAATATACTTTTTTAAGATTGAATATAATGTTATGTATCTATTTTTCAATAAAAATACTCCTATTTTATCATGAGCTATTTATCCAACATGCCTTTAAGATAAATTGGTGGATGCTTTACACCTTTTAATTCTTCATTGCTTTTTAAAAGTTTATTATTATTTTCCATATCATAAATTTGTAACATTACTTTATTTACATATAGAGCATAATAATCATCACTATAAAAATATTGATATTCATATTGAGGGTCATCTTTGTAATATACTCTATATAGTATTCCTTTGTAGCTTGCTTTCTTTGCTTTTTCTCTTGTAATACTCTTTATATTATCTTTTGAAATATCTTGCTTTACCATATATTTGTTAATATATATTTCAGCCTCCTTCCATGGTTTAATGTAGTTTTTATACACAACAAACCCTGTTACACTTATAATACTTATAATTAATACTCCTAAAATAACTTTATACTTTTTCATATTAATCCTCCCTACTTCAATCTAAATTTTTTTCAGTTCTAATGTTAAAAACTTGATATAATATACTAAAAAAGAGATGTTATATTTTTTTATTAAAATATAACATCTCTCATATTTAGTATCAATATATATGCCCCAACTGGTAGGTTAAGTGACCCCACTGTCAGTATTTTGATTAAGTGGTATGTATTGTCCATTTTAACCAATTTACTATATTTTAATTGCTCTACTATCACATATAAACTGTAATATCACATCTGCTGCTTTTTTTGAACCTCCTGCATTATAAAAACTTTTTGATAGTTTAGTTGCATTTTCTTTGTATTCATTATCATTCATAACTTGAAATACTGCATCTTTAATATCTTTTGATTTATTTTCTTTTAACATGAGCCCTGCGCCCAAATAAGTAACTCTATTAGCTACCATTCTCTGCTCCGAATGTTGTGGAAATAATACCATAGGTACTCCATAATATAAACTTTCATTAACACTATTCATCCCACAATGAGTAATAAACACATCAGTTTCTTGAAGTACAGTAGTCTGTTTGACACTATTTTTAACTTCAAAATTATTTGGTATATGTCCTAAACTTTTAATATCAGTATCACTACCAACAGACATAATTACATCAACCTCATAATCTTCAAATGCATTTATACAGTTTTTATAAAAGTTAATATTTTTATTATTAATTGTACCAAGTGAAATATATATTAGCTTTTTCTTTCTCTCTTTGGGTCCAATAATTACCTTTGATACTGATGGCCCTACAAATGAATATTTACTAGAAAAAGTTTCTACCATTGGTTGAAATTCTTTTGATGTATATACAATAGTATTCGTATCATCATCATTAGAAACTATAGAAATAAAGTTTTTTACCTCATATCCTTTTCTTCGTAAAAGCTTTATTTTTTTATTAATGCGTCTCATACCAAAAACCATACGTATAATTTCTATAAAGCTTTGTTTCATCATCTTCGCTGTATGTTTATTAATCGCGAAAGTTGTTGTAGAACATATATATGGAATATTAAGTTTTTGTGCAAATAATTTTCCCCAAAAACTTAGTGAATCTGATACAATACAATCTGGATTAAATTCTTTAAGTTCTCTACAAACTTTTTCATCTAAAGATATGGTAGTATCTACTATCATCTCAATTAACCCAGAAAAATCTTTACCAATTTTTTTCTCATCTCCAGGACGTAATTCTGGAAGATATTTATCACAACAAATAAATTTTGCTCCAGCACCTTCAATTTTATCTTTAAATTCATTAAAAGAATAATACAATACCTCATTCCTTCTATCTACCAATTCACGAACTACTTCAACGGTAGGATTGGTGTGACCATATGCAGGAATACTGAAAAATACTACTTTGCCCATATTTTATCCATCCTTTTATAATTTTTTTAAATTACTCTTCTTTACTTATTACCCCCATATGACCTATAAAATTTATCAAATCACGTTGATGAACAATTCCTAATCCTCTTTCTTCATCTCCTAGTATCAATAATTTGTCCCCTGAGTTTATATTAAATACATCCCTTGCTTCTTTTGGAATAACAATCTGACCACGTTCACCAACTACGACAGCTCCAAAGAAAAATTTTCCTGTAGGTGGTACTATAATCCCTGATTTTTCTTCCGAATGATTAACTAAATCATCTAATCTGACATTATACAATTTTGCAAGTTTAATACAACTATCGATATCAGGAGTAGATTCTCCATTTTCCCATTTTGCTACTGATTGTCTAGAAACATTAAGTTTTTCAGCTAATTCTTCTTGTGTGTACTGATGAATTTTTCTTAGTCTTTTCAAATTCGTATTAATCATATTTTTCATACCTCCTATGTTTATAGTATTAGATTTATTACTTAAATTCTATCAACTAATCTTAACATTCATGTATATATTTTTATACATAAAAAAGAGCTATCACAGAACAAATTTAATTTATTCATGTGACAACCCCTTTTTGCTAAATCACTTTACTTTACTCACCTTTTCTTACATCATCTTCACCAATATGTTGTATTCCAACAAATATAAGATTTATTAGCTCTGTTAGTGATTTCCATTGTGATTTTTTTGAATCAAGATAATAATAATTTCTAGTTCCTTCTCTACGTACATTAACAATTTCTGCTTCTTTCAATATTTTAAGATGATGAGATACAGCAGGGCGAGAAAGATGTGTTTTTTCTGTAATTTCTCCTACTCGTATACCATTGAAGTCACTTTCTAGGAGTGTGATTAAAATTAACTGTCTAGTTTCATCTCCCATAGCAGAAATAGCTTTACGACATTCTTTAAATTTAGATGTTATTTCTTGTATTCTTTGCTGACATTCTTTTTCCATAAACTCCTCCATACCTTATAAGTATCTAACACTTGCTGGTTCTTTTTGTGCAGTACGTCTATATTTAACATCTGGATAGCCAATCACTAGTGTCATAAGTACATGATTCCTGTGTTTTAGACCTAAAAGTTTTTTTAACTTTGGTGAATTATTTGCTACATCTGAAAAATATCCACTAAATAAAACCCCCAGACCATAAGATTCTGCCATTAGTGCCATATTAGATGCTGCAAGTGAACCACTAATCTTATCTTTTGTTACTATCATTATTGCAATAGGAGCATGCTTGAAAAAAAAGTTATCATCAACCTCAACTTCCTTTGAATATTTAACAGCAATATTTGCAATAGGTTTTATTTTTCTAAAAAATCTCACTGCTTCCTTTTCATATATTGCTTTTTTATTGTCTAAAACAATATATGATACATCTTGTGAATTTTTAGCACTAGGTGTGTATCTACCTGCTTCAATAATTTGCTTTACAATTTCTGAAGAAACTTCTTTATCTTTAAATTTCCGGATACTTCTTCTAGATTTAATTGCCATTAGTAATTCATCTGAGTCTAAGTTTGGCTTATTTGTAAGTTCTATTGGTGGTTCATCAAACCCAGTAAGTGTAATAGCTTCTTTGGGACAGATTGCTGCACAGTGTCCACACATTAGACAATCTTGTTTTTTAATTACTGATTTTTTATTTTCTATAATTATATTATTTACTGGACAATCATTTTTACAAAGTCCACATCCAATACAAAGGTCTTTATTAACTTCAATTATATGTTGATATTTCATATACATTCATCTACCTTTCGTTCATTAGTTTAAACTATTATAACACGAAGATGTTTTTTATATTCATTGGTAAAGAATTTGATTACCATTAAATTTTTAATACCTCTATTACACAAGTTTTTTATAGATTTTAAAGTATTATAGGTTTTGTATAATAAAAAAGACAAACTTGAAATTTAAGCTCGTCTTTTTTATCTCTTACTATAAAATAAACTCTCTCTTCCTTTTTAGCAAATCTCTCCATGAATCCTGCTACATTATTATCAACTAATAACTTTCCTTTGTTTAATCCTAATAACTCATATCAATAATTTGGCACATGTTTATAATCGGTAACGATGATAACACATTTTTCATTCCAAAATAAATTCAAATTTATAGTTTATACAATATCTATGCTTCATAAAATACACCTACTATTTCTTTTTTGGTATGTGCACTTAAAAGCCTTTCACTTATATCTTTACCACCTAAAATATAAGATATTTTAGATATTAACATTATATCTTCTTTACCTTCAGATTGTGGCATAGCAAACATAATTACTAATTTTACAGGCAAGCCATCTATACTTGGCCAATCTACACCTTCTCTAGATTTACCTATTACCACAGATGCTTTCTTTACATACTTTGTTTTTCCATGTGGCATAGCCATTTGATAACCTATACTTGTAGAGCCCATTTTCTCTCTATGCTTTAGTGCCTTTATAAACTTACTTTTTGAAGTTATACTTCCTTTATCATATAATTTATCTACTAATTCTTGTATTATACCTTCTTTTGTAGTTGATTTTAAGTCTAAAATAACACTTTCTTCGCTTAATATTTCTCTAATTTCCATTTATTTTCTCCAGTACATTGTTATCAAATAATATTTTAATATCCTCTTCTCTTTCGCAATCTATTATATAATTTATATAGTTCTTTTGCCTATATAGATTTGATACTTCAATCAGAATATGTTTTAAAAAACTATGATTACTAGTTTCTAAGTAAAGGTCAATCGTTCTATTAATATTATTGACATTCATTATTCCCTTATTTACTTTACTTTGATTGCATATATATATATTTAAATCTTTTCCTAATGCAATAGATTCATACTTACTGCTTAAATTCATACCTATTAAACTTCTCATCTGGCTTACATCAAAATTAAAATATATATTATCTTTTAAATATACTCCTAATAAGTTTGTATCTAAGTCCATACTTTTTCTAGGTTTATTAAGTAAAGCATTTTTTATATTATTAATATCACTTTCCATTAATAGTACTGATACAACTATATGTGATTTCTCTTTCAAATCTAAATTTACAGTAGATATTACAAAATCTACATCATCCAAATTTCGCTTATTCAACTGATGCATGGGAATTATATCAACTATAGTCCATTCAGGAAATTCTCTTTTTAATCTAGCAGCAAGAAGCTGAGATGTTCCATATCCTGTATTACAAACTACTATTACTCTTTTACTACTCATATTTCTTTCTATAGCTGCTTGAAAATATGTAGCAATATACGAAACTTCATCTATACTAATATTCTTCAGATTATAATGCTCTGTCATAATATTTATAGTCATCATGCATAACCCCAATACCTCAGAAAATCGCTCTTGTATCTCTTCTAATAATGGATTTTTTATTTGGATATCATATCTTAATCTGTTTAACATGTGTCTTACATGAGATGTCAGACTTTTTTGCAGTAGTTCATCATCTTTAAGATTTATATTTAAAAACTGTGACATATTCTCTATCATTATAGATGATATTTTTTCACTATCACTTAATATATCTGATTCATCATTGCAACGCTTATTGCTTTCGCTACTAAATCCAGATGATACTAAATATATATATATATATTTAATTTCATCTTTAGTTATTTTTACTCTGTATCTATTTTCTATTTTACCTATAAGTGTAGTGACCTTTTGATATACTAACTCATCCAAATTACATATAGAGACTTCCTTTTCTTCCTGAAAATCTATTTGATTACCTTCTTCAACTCTCTTTAAGCATATAAGTATATGTGTAATTAAATTTATATAGTAGGGCTGACTTATAACATATCCTAAATTATCTTCTAATTCTGTAATTATAGTTTCTACAAATATAATAGAATCAATATCAAATAAATTTATCAATGCACTAAATGTAGCAGAATCTAATCTGGTTAACTCAGATATATCGTGCTGTTCATAATTTTCATCTAATAAATCATCTACCATCTTAGCAATCGATTTCCTTATATCTACTTCTTTACCTATAATTTTAGTTCCCTCTAAGGTTTTATTAAGTTTTAAATTATATTCTTTTATCCATTCCTCTATATATTTAAAATCATTTACTATAGAAGTTTTACTTACATAATATTTATCCGATAACTGATTTATTGAAGTTATATTATTTGAATTTAATAATAGATATTTTAAAATTTCCATTCTTCTTTGCTCTACTGATAAAGACTTATTTCCCTTTGGTTGTATATTTAAACTATTAATTAGGTCTATATCTTTCTTTGCTGATGCTTCTATTAATATTCCGCAACCCCTTTTTATATCAATTTTTATACCGAAAGTTTCTAAGTATATCTCAATCATCTTCAAATCTTTTTGTAATGTTTTATCTGATACATTTAATTTATCTTTAAAGTATTTTATAGGTCTATATTCATTTTCATTTAATATCAATTTAAGAAATTCAATTTGCCTTGATGCAAGCATACTTATGCCCCCTACCCATTTTTTGATATTTCTATTAATTACTATTTTAGCATATTTAATAACTATGTAAAAATACTAAAATACTTCTGTATCATAAAAGAATTTATGATACACTTTACAAAATCGATATAATATAGGATATAATTTTAAAATAAAAAATAAGGATATTGAGAGGTTGCTAACTACTTCCAATATCCTTATTTTAACTCTTATTTATAATTTAAGCACCAAGTACTTCAACTTCACCACTTCCACCCTTTATAGTAGGCTTTGTTATTCCTATAATTAAGGTTGTTATTACTGTACCGGCTAATATACAAGCTATATACGCAACTGGTGCACTACATGCAAATGGTATTACAAATATTCCTCCATGTGGTGCCATCAAGGTTATATCTAAACTCATACATATTGCCCCACCTATACAAGAACCAATTATGTTTGCTGGAATCATTCTTAACGGATCTGCAGCTGCAAATGGTATTGCTCCTTCCGTTATAAAAGATGCTCCCATTATAGCAGTTGGTAGTGCTGACTTTCTTTCTTCTTTAGTAAACTTATTTTTAAATATTAACATGGCTAATGCTATTGCTAATGGAGGTACCATTCCACCCACCATTAATGCTGCTGATGGTTCAAATACATTACTAGAAAACATAGCTAATCCAAATGCAGAAGCTGTTTTATTAATAGGTCCTCCCATATCTGATGCCATCATTCCTGCTAATATTGCACCTAATAATACTTTATTAGTTCCAGACATACTTTGTAACCAGGACTGTAAAGCTTCATTTAACCATGATGCTGGTGTATTAACTACGAAGAACATTATAGCTCCACTTGTGAATGCAATCAGCAGTGGACATATCAGTACAGCATTTACCCCTTTTAATACATCTGGTAAGTTTTCTGTTATCTTCATTACTCCTAAAGCTATATATCCAGTTGCAAATCCTGCTACCATACCCCCTAGGAATCCTGAACCTCCAATAACTGCCATAAAACCAGCTATCATAGCAGGAGCAAAACCTTGTCTTCCTGCAATTGATTTAGCTATAAAACCAGCAAGTATTGGTATGAATAACTTAAATGCTGAATCGCCTCCAAGTTGTCCAAAGAATCCAGCTATAGGATTGTATGTTTCATGAGTTGGGTCTGATGCAAATATACCAAACATAAATGCTATAGCTATACCAATCCCACCTATTACTACAAATGGAATCATTTCAGATACACCATTCATTAAGTGCTTATAAATACCTTTTTTCTCTGACCCTTGAAGTATTTCTTTTGAATCTTCTAAAGTTTTTCCACCTGGCTTAATTTCTTTAGCCATTCCATTTTCAGCATTTATAATTAAATTTTTGGCTAATGAAACATTCTTAGCATCTGCTACTTTCTTTTGTAATACTTTCTTTCCTATAAATCTACTTGTTTGAACTTCTCTATCACAAGCTATTATTACGTATTCAGCTCTTTTTATATCTTCTTTAGTTAACTTATTTTCTACACCTATGGCTCCATGTGTTTCTATTTTAACTTCATATCCAAGTTCTTGACCTGCTTCTTCTAACGCTTTTTTTGCCATAAAAGTATGAGCTATACCTGTTGGACATCCTGTTATTCCAACTATAAGACCTTTATTTTGATTATTACTTGAATCTCCTGATTCTACAGCTTTATAATTAAATATATCTAATATTTCATATGGAGTTTCTGCACTTAGTAGGTTCTTAATAAGATTTTCATCCATTAAATATGTAGCTAGTTTAGATATAATCTTAAGATGCTCGTCTAAACCTGACTCTGGAACTGCTATCATAAAAAATGACCTAAGTTTTTGACCATCATTATCCGTGATATCCTTATCTGTTCTTAAATACATCATTACAGGTCGCTTTACTGTACTTGACTTAGCATGAGGGATAGCTATTAAATTTCCCATGTTAGTTGGTGATTCTTTTTCACGTTTATTAATATCAATTATAAACTTTTCTTTATCATTTATATAATTTCCATGATACAAATGATTTGCCATATAATCAATTACATCTTTTTTAGTTTGTAATTGTTTATCTAATACAATACAATCACTACGTAATATTTTGTCTACCATAAATTCGCCCCTCCCTTTAATTTGTTATCCAATCACTGATTCTTCTTTTGGTGAAAAGCATTTTAATTTATCTATGTCATTGAATAAATTCATTTTAAATTCTATAACTTCCCTTGCAGCTTCTATACATTGTGGATATATAGCATCTGGTTCATATAAACTTGGATTTTGTTCTAATACTTCTCTGCACTTCTTATAATACGCTGATTTAACATCACTTGAAATATTTACTTTACAAACTCCTAGTTTAACTGCTTGTGCTATTTCTTCATCTGGATTTGACGATCCGCCATGAAGAACTAAAGGTATATCTACTACTTCTTTTATTTCTTTTAATAAATCTAATTTAAGCTCTGGTTTAAACCCTTTTGGATATATACCATGTGCTGTACCAATTGCAATGGCTAATGTGTCTACACCTGTTTTTTCAACAAAATCCCTAGCTAATTGTGGATTTGTATATATTATTTCATCAGAACCACCTTCTCCTGATGTTCCAGTTGTCCCTATTGTCCCAAGTTCTCCTTCTACAGATACATTTAATCCTTTTGCTATTTCCACTATTTCTCTAGATATCGCTACATTTTCTTCATATGGTAAATGTGAGCCATCAATCATTACTGATGTAAATCCACATCTTATCGCTCTTAATATTTGACTTTTATTTGCTCCATGGTCTAAGTGTATTACCATAGGTACCTTACTCTTATGTGCTTCTTCTATACAACTAGCTACAAAGCTATCTTCTAGGAAACTTAACTCATTTGGGTGTATTGCAAGTATTACTGGTGCATTTTTTTCATTAGCACTCTGTACTACTGCTTTAAGTATTTGCCCACTCCCTATATTAAATGCTGGTACTGCAAATTGATTTTCTTGTGCTACTTTTAACATTTCCTTCATATTTATTAACATATTGTACCTCCTGATATTTTAAATTTTAGTTTTGATTTGTTTGTGATTTATTTTGTTGTTGTTATATTTAAATAATATCAGGATAATAAAAGTTCGAAAATGACAATAGTTTTCCTTTTGAAAAAGGAACTTTTATTATACACTCTGAGTTCCTTTTCACTAAATAATTTTTAGAAGTCTATATCATGGTTAATTGCAAAGAATCTTTTAAAAAGAACTATTCCATTAGATGATAAATTCCATTCTCTATACTCAATAAGCTCAAAAGGAGACTCCAGTAATTGCGATTGTTTTATAAGTATTCATTTAAACTCTACAATAGGTAGTATCTTCATGGATTATAGAAATAATTTTTAAAATGGTAAAGGTGTAATAATATATGGTCATCATTTGACAAATAAAACTATGTTTGGTGAGCTAGTTAATTTTAAAGATACTCGTACCATAGTGCATGCTATATTAGTATCAAAAATATTAAAAAGAAGTTGTCTCAAAATTGATTTTTTCTAATCAAACTTTAAGTTCAACTCCCTTTTTGGATTTTTATATATTATTTTTTTATTATTTCTTTTTTAATTATCTTAAATTTTGATGGTAGGTAAAATAGAAAAAATCATACATATCATTAGTTTTATATTCTTCTTCCCTAATCTAAATCTTCACCATTTGAAGCAATTACTTTCTTATACCATTCAAAACTTTTCTTTTTCGTTCTTCTCAAACTTCCATTACCAATATTATCTCTGTCTACATATATAAATCCATAACGCTTTTCCATTTCACCTGTACCAGCACTTACTAAATCAATAGGCCCCCATGTAGTATAACCTAATAAATCTACACCATCTATAGAAACTGCATCGTACATAGCTTTTATATGCTCTCTTAAATAATCTATTCTGTAATCATCTTCTACATAGCCATTTTCATCAGCTATATCTTTTGCACCTAATCCATTTTCTACAATAAATAATGGCTTTTCATATCTATCATATACATGATTTAATGTAATTCTCAGACCTAGTGGGTCAATTGGCCATCCCCATTGGCTGTATGAAAGATATGGATTTTTAGCAGATGTAAATATATTTCCTTCAGCTACATCATCTGAGTTTTCATCAGTTCTAACACAACGGCTGTTGTAATATGAGAATGAAATAAAATCTACTGTATATTTATTCAATAATTCAATATCACCAATCTCCATTTCTGGTGTAATACCCTTTTGTTCCATATATTTTAATGCATAATTAGGATATTTTCCTCTAGATTGCACGTCTACAAAGAAATAATTTTCTCTATCTAACTTCGTAGCTTCCCATACATCATTAGGATTGCAACTATAAGGATATACACTTCCAGCCGCAAACATACATCCAACTAAGTTATTTGCATCAACTTCATGTGCTATTTTAGTTGCAACTGCACTAGCTACAAGTTCATGGTGAGCAGCCTGATATTTTATCTTTTCAACATCTTCTCCTTCCTCAAAACAAATACCAGCACCCATAAATGGAGCATGTAAAATCATATTTATTTCATTAAAAGTTAACCAATACTTCACTAATCCTTTATATCTTCTAAAGATAACATTACATAGTTTCTCATAAAAACCTATCATTTTACGATTACGCCATGCACCATACTTTTCAATCAAATGCATTGGACAATCAAAATGTGTAATAGTAACTAGTGGCTCTATTTCATATTTTTTACATTCTTTAAATATATTTTCGTAAAACTGAAGCCCCTTTTCATTTGGTGTTTCTTCGTCACCTTTTGGGAATATTCTACTCCATGCAATACTCATTCTATATACTTTAAATCCCATTTCACCAAATAACTTTATATCTTCTTTATAATTATGGTACATATCAATACCAGTTTGAGCTGGATAATAATGCTCATCATCAAAATCAAACATTTTTAATTTTCCTGTAATAACTGCTGTTCTATCTTTTCCTGTTGGACATACATCTACATTTGCTAGACCTCTTTCATCTTCATTATATCCACCTTCACATTGATTAGCTGCAGTAGCTCCTCCCCATAAAAAATCTTTTTTAAAACTCATAGTTAAGCCTCCTAAAATTACAACTAAAGCATTAACTTATGCTAATGCTTCAGTCTTTTATTAATACTTTAATCTCTTCCTAAAATATAACTGTAATCAGATTATCTTCTAATTCAGCATTTTTACTTTTTGTTTCTACCACATCTAAAAATTGTGATGAATTTGTAATAACAACTGGAGTTACAACACTATATCCCGATTTCTTTATTACATCAATATCAAAGTTTAATATAGTTTGACCTTTTGTAATCCTATCACCTTGCTTTATACATGCCTCAAAACCTCTTCCTTCTAACTGAATAGTATTTAATCCAATATGAATAAGCACTTCAACACCTTCATCTGAGAGAATTCCTATAGCATGTAAACTTGGGAATAAAGTTGTAACCACTCCATCTACTGGCGCAACTACCTTTCCATCACTAGGTATTATTGCTACACCTTGACCTAGTACACCAGATGCAAATGCCGCATCCTCTATATCACTTAAATTTAATACTTCACCTTTTATAGGGCTTACTACTATTTCTTTTTCTAATTTAGTAGACTTAACTTCTTTTGTTTCTTTTTTTATTTCCTCTTTTCCCTTATCTTTTGCTTCTTCTTTCTTGTCTTTATATAACACCATAGTTAATACAAAAGCTACAACCATTGATATAGCTATACCAGAAAGAGCTACTATTAAGTTACCCATTCCCCCATCTGGTTCAATCATTGCTGGAAGTTCGAATATTCCCATCCCTCCAGTTATAAACTTTCTAAGATTAAAGAATCCATAGAAAGCTCCTCCAATACCACTAGCAATACAACTTATTATAAATGGTTTCTTTAAAGGTAATAATATTCCATAAATTGCTGGTTCTGTAACTCCAAATATACCAGATATAAAGTTTGGTATTGCCATCTCTTTTAATTTCTTATCTTTAGTCTTAAAGAATATCGCTAATACAACTGCTGAACTTGCAAATGTACAAGCAAAGAATGGCATCATAACATTATCGTATCCTAAAGTCATAACATTGTTTATATATACAGGAATGAATCCCCAGTGCATACCAAAAATAACAAGAATTTGCCAAGTGAACCCTACTATAGCACCTGCTAATAGTGGACTAAAATCTCTTATCGAAATTACAATTTGCGAAATAAGTGTAGAGCCAAATGTTGCTATAGGACCTATAACTATAAGTGCAACAGGTATTGCTACCAATAATGTAAGCATTGGTACAAAGAAAAACTTAACTAAGTCTGGAACAATCTTGTTAAATAATTTTTCACACTTAGATGCAAAATACACTATAAATATAATTGGTACAACTGTTCCAGTGTAATCCATTGATATTATTGGTAATCCAAAGAAATCAATATATACTGGTGATGCAAACATTGTTCCTTTAAATAAAGTATACATTGCATCTGTACCTGCCGATATACTGCTACCTTGTATGGCAGGATAACACATTGCAGCTCCTAGTGCTAATCCTAACATTGGTTTTAGACCAAATTTTTTAGCTGAAGTATATCCTAAAAATAAAGGAAGGAATGTAAATAATGCATCTCCTGCTGCATTTATTACCATATATCCACCAGACACATCACTATATAATCCCATTGCTACAAATAAAGCATTAAATCCTTTTAACATACCACAGGCTGCCATTATTCCTAGTACTGGCTGAAAAATTCCTGATATTATATCTATACACTTATCCAACATACTACCTGACTTTTTCGTTTCCGAATTTGCACTTGAGTCATCTAAGCCAATTATTTCAACTACATCTTTATAGACAGCTTCAACATGATTTCCTATAACTACTTGATATTGCCCTCCACTTTTCATTACAGTAACAATACCTTCCATATTTTTCAACACATCGTCATTTGCTATACTTTCATCTTTTAATGTAAAACGTAGTCTTGTAATACAGTGTACTAATCCACTAATATTTTCTTTTCCACCAACATTTTTTACTATGTCTTGTGCTAATTGTTTGTATTTTCCCATTTTTTCCTCCATATTTCTTTTAAATAAATTTTTTGAAATTTGAAGGTTTGGCCAACTCAATGTTACCATCCAACCATAGGTATAGTTTTGTTAGTATCACTCCTTTCAATAACTCTTACTATATACTGCCTATATACTGCTGAAAAATTATCAACTTACATATTTGAATCTTTAACTACTTTAGCTAAATGTATTGTTAAATATATAAGTTCATCATCTGTTAATATGTAGTTATATTGTTTTTTAATAAAATTGTTAATTTTAACTACACATTCAAACTCTTTATTATATTTAGACCTAATAATAATTAATAAGTCTTTATCTGTCTCACCTTCATGTACACTATTTGAAAGTAATCTCTGTGCAAAAAATTTCAGATGCATTATAAATCTATAATAAAATACTGATTCCTCATGAAATTCTATCCTAAAATGATATCTAACTATACTAAGTACTTCTTGTATTAACTTTGTAATATCAGATGCCAAAGTATGACCTTCACTTAACTGAGCATTTACTATATGAAAAGCTATAAATCCAGCTTCATCTTCAGGTAATTTTACACCTGTTCTGCTTTCAATAATATCTAGCGCTTTCATTCCAATTTCAAACTCTTCTTTATAGAACTTTTTAGTTTCCCAAAGTATTGCATTCTTTACGTTTATTCCTTCTTTCATTCTTTGAATTGCAGAGTATGTATGGTCACTTAATGATATATAAATACTTTCATTTAACTTCTTGTTTAACTTTATTTGTGCATACTCTATAATTTCACTTGATAATTTCATGTGCTCCATAGGAATATTATTAAGTAATTCCTGCAACTTATTTGATATTTCTTTATTTGATATTCTAAATACTTTATTTACTTTAGTTTTATCTATTAAATCGCCTTTTGATTTTTGATATCCAATGCCTCTGCCCATGACAATAATTTCTTCATCATTGCCATCTAATGTAATTACAACATTATTATTTAATATCTTATTAATTATCATGATTATCCTCCTTTTGAGCATAAAAAAAGCTTATCCATAATAATGGGCACAATCCTTCCTAGGATACTGCTATTATTAATGAATAAGCTTAGCTTGTACTTAAACAATTACTACCTAATTCCAATTATTATGATAAAACATTAGATATATTTTGTCAACGTTTTCTTTCAATGTATTTTATATTTATATATATAGACTATAATCTTTTTTGTTACTCTCATCATAATTTTTATCATAGAAGGTCATTTATCTTATTCATAAATTCAATTGCTAACGTTTTCATTTGAATTAGAATCTATATCAATAATAAAAAGATTTATGAGTCTAATTTAATATTTTTTTGAATCAATATAAATATAAAGTAATCTATACTTAGTACTACCAAAAACTCTATTGAAATTAATAAAAATCTGAAAAATTCATAATCTGTGTAAATATTTTAAATACTACTATCCTTACAGATATTAATATAAACGATATTAAAAATACCAATCCTAATAAAATATATTGTTTTTTCTCAGTTTAGTTGAACATACTATTAATTACTCTACCTTATAAGTTTATTGTTTAGGCTCTTCGATTTATATCTCATGCTATATTGTTAATTGTAGAAAATAAATCTATAATAGCTATATTCTAATTCTTAATAGATTTTTATATAGTTGCTTATTTTATATTAAAGCACAAAATACTCATATCCAATTGGTATAAGCATTTTCTGTTATCATCATATTTACTTAGGATACTTTAATTTAGTTATTTTTTATAAACATAATTCCACTATTTACTAATTCCTATATCTCATTAGCGTATAAAGCAGAAATTTCAGAACTTATAACTATATATTAATCTTTTGCCACTTCATAAATAAAAAATTTGCTTCACTTAAACCATGTGTAGACGCACTATTTCATGTAGATAACGACTGTATCTGTTGCTTTAGCAACGAGTTGACGATATATTTATATGTTTTAAGCTTATTAGTTGGGATTATAAAACATCCATCTACTTATTATATAATAAGTAATGTTAAGTTATTTATAAGTATACACATTTTGTATATTAAAGATAAGCATATCACTGAATTTTATTAAATATTAATTATATAAAATAAAAATAAACCCAGTATCTTGTTATTAACCACTAGGTTTATTTTTATGTTTCATATTATTCTAAGGTATTTGATGTAATCATATATATTTTTTATTGATCACGTCCTATTGTTCCATCTTCAAGACCTTTTTCTATTTGTTCCTCGCCTAGTTTTGGTAAATTATTCTGTTGCTCTGTCTCTTTTGGTGTATTATTTATTTCCTTCTTACCTTCACATCCAATTACGCTAAGAGCCACCATTGATACTATTACTATTGCTGTAAATTTCTTATTAAATTTCATTTTTTCTCTCCTTTTATTTTATATATTTTTTATTTTATTACCTTTTTCATAAAACTAATATTTATTAAATTTGCTAAACAGTATATTAATTATCTAACAAATTATTTGATGTGTAATTTTATTCTGATTTAAGTGCTACTATTGGTTGTAACTTAGATGCTTTATTTGCAGGAGATATTCCAAACACTACTCCCATAAATACTGCAAATCCAACTGCAGCAAATACTACATTCCATGCTATATAAGGCTCAGCCCCCATTGTTCCTAGTATTGGAAATGATCCAAGTATACCTATTGAAGAACCTAATATTCCACCTATTAAGCTTATTGTAAGAGATTCTACTAAGAACTGTACTAGTATAAAGTTTCTAGGAGACCCTAACGCTTTTCTTATACCTATTTCTTTAGTCCTCTCATTTACAGATACTAACATCATGTTCATTATACCTATACCTGCTACGAATAAAGATACACTTGCTATTGCTCCTACCATTAGGTTCATAATGGCATCCATTGATTTCATTGAATCTATCATTTCTTTATTACTTGATACATAAGAATCGTTTGGTGCCATACCTTTTTTAGTAAAGTGAGCTTTTATTTCATCCATTGTATTTGTAACACTATCATTTGAAGCAGATTGTACATTTAATTTAGATATATCACTTACTCCTAAAACAATTTGTGCTGTTTTATAAGGCATATATATAGTATCATCTTCTGGGCTATTATAAGCTTCATCAATCTTACTTAATACACCTATAACTTTGTATGGTATAGACTTAATATTTATTGTTTTTCCAAGTACATCTCCTTTAGGGAATAATTCACTGGCAACTTTACTCCCTAATACTATAACTTTAGTTGATTTATCATTGTCAATTGGCATAATAAATCTACCACTCTTGATTTTAGTGTTGTTTAGTTTTGCATAGTTTTCATCCGTTCCAACTATACTTTTTTTACTATCTTTTTTATCATAACTCACAGTTGCTGAATCACTTATTTCTGGAGATATTTCTTTTACATTCGAACTACTTTTCAATACTTTTATATCAAATTCAGTTATTTTTTTATCTCCATATACACTTGTAGTTATTAAATCTAGTGGCTTTGATTCAAAACTTTTATACATACTTTGTTTACTACCTATAGATATTGTAACGAATAGAATTACACTGGCTGTACCAATTGATATACCTAATGTAGTAAGAAATGAGCGTAGTTTATTAGCTTTGATTTCTCCTAATGCCATCTTAACTATTTGGAAAATATTCATATACGCCACCCCCTATTCAAAAATTTCACCATCTTTAATTCTTATCAATCTTTTAGCATTTCTTGCTATATCCATGTCATGAGTTATCATAATTATAGTTTTACCTTCTTGGTTTAGACCTTCTAATATCTCAAGTATTTCTTTACTTGTTTTACTATCTAATGCTCCTGTTGGCTCATCAGCTAGAAGTATTTGTGGATTTGTAGCTAGAGCTCTTGCTATTGCTACTCTTTGTTGTTGCCCTCCAGATAATTGATTCGGCCTATTATTTAATTTATCTTGTAGTCCAACCTTTTTCAGACATTCTATAGCTATTTCTCTTCTTTCTTTAGGCGTTTTACCTTGGTATATAAGAGGAAGTTCTATATTTTCTAAAGCTGATAATTTATTTAATAAGTTAAAACTTTGGAATATAAATCCTATTGTCTTATTTCTTACAGCACTTAACTCATCTTCACTTAGTGATGTTATACTTTTTCCGTCCAGTATGTATTCACCATTATCAGCTAAATCTAAACAACCAATAATATTCATAAAAGTTGATTTACCTGAACCTGATGGACCTATTATAGATACAAATTCGCCTTTTTTAATATCTAATGAAACCTTTTTTAATATAGTTATTTTTTCATCACCTATGCTATATGATTTCACTAAGTCCTTAACTTGTATTACATAATCATTCATATATTATCACCTTTCTATTCTATTGATTTTTCCATTGTTGAATTTAATTCTGCCCCTGAATTTTCAACAGAGCCTTTAAATGACTGTATACTTATACTTTCATTTTCTGAAAGTCCTTTTGTAACTTCTATATATTCTGAATCCGTAATTCCTGTTTCAATGTATTTTTTTTCACTTGTACTTGCAAGAGTAACAAAGTATCCTTTTTCATCTTTTTGAACCGCCATTACAGGAATCTTTATTACATCATTTTTTTCGTTTATTATGATTGTACCTGTTACAGACATACCATCTTTAAGACTTTGTATAGTTAAATTA
The DNA here is from genome assembly GCF_020662275.1 of Clostridioides sp. ES-S-0006-03. Classification (NCBI taxonomy): domain Bacteria; kingdom Bacillati; phylum Bacillota; class Clostridia; order Peptostreptococcales; family Peptostreptococcaceae; genus Clostridioides; species Clostridioides sp. ES-S-0006-03. Next base: position 191,085 of record NZ_JADGMM010000004.1, on the reverse strand, counting down.
TTTTCTAAAATCCATCCAATAGTTTTGTCACTAGTTTCAACTTTATACCAATTCTCTTTTTTATCTAGTATTGCTACTTCTTCACCTTGTAATAATTTACCAAGACTCTTACTATTAGATGCATTATTCTTTCTAAGAATTGTATCATTGCTAGCTATTTTTACCTTTACATCTTTTTTATCTATTCCTTCTAACTTAACTCCATGTTTTTGTATCCACCCTTGTGTGTTATCTTCTAATCTAACTCTCATCCAGCTTCCTTTTCTTTCTAATATGTGGAATTTATCTCCTTTTTCTATTTTAGCTACTTTTCCATATTCTTTAGATGGTCCTTTTCTTACACTTATTTCTTCGTATTTACTCTCTCCAACTTCAAGTATCAGGTTAGAAACTGCCACAGTTACATTGTATGTCGGACTCTCTCCCTCTTCTGCTTTGTTAGATATTTCAGTTATTGTTCCTTTTATAGTTTCATCTGGAAATGCCTTTGCATTTATCTCAACTATTTGATTTACTTCTAACTGAGATACATCATATTGATTCACTGATACAATTATTTTAATGGCATTTGGATTGTTTCCTTCTGCATCAATTAATGAAACTTTTCCTCCAGCTGATACAACTGATTTTATATTTCCTTTTTCTACTGATAGAGTGTTCATTGTTAAATTCATTTGCTGTTGCTGTTTTGCCTCTGCATTTTTATTAAGCCCTATGTATGCCCCCGATCCTGCTAGAGTTATTGTAATAGCTGCTATAACTATAAGTTTTTTTGGTTTTTTCATGATATTCCTCCTTAAGTATTGTAAAGTACTGTAAATATATAATTACACTTTAATATTTTCCATAATTTATCTTATATTTGTATTTCTCATCACCAATATAACATCTTAATATTTACTTTGATAAATGTTAGGCTTTAGAGCTAATCCTTAACTCTGGTATGAGTGTAACATCTTAATGTTAATCTTATGTTTACATAAACGTAGTTCTTGTATATTTGATTTATCACAAGCTAATCTCTTTGTTTTATTATGGAAATTCTTCCTTTAGTATCATCCATAAATTAATACGCTACAAACTATACATCATATGTTAATTGTATGTTTACTCTTTAGCTATAGCATTGAGTTTCATTTTAATATATTATAAACTTCTTATTATCAAATAAAACGATTATATATAAGGAGAAAAAGTATGAAAATAACAAAAAGTCACATAGTAGCACTTTTATTAGTAGCAACAACATCTTTAACTATAGGATGTGAATCAGCAAATAATAACAATAAGAGTAATAAAATAACTCAAGTACCATCTGATACTCAAAGTGTATCTAATTTTACTTTAGAAAAGATGGATAAATTAAATAAAGAAGTCTTACCTCAAGTAGAAAAACTATTTAAAGAAAATGGTATAGAGATTAAGGATAGAGAATTTGATGAAGGTATAGAAAAAAAACCTGGAGATATTTATAAGACACATATGAATAATTCAAACACTACAATTGGTGATATTTTAATTGCAGAATATATTTCTAAAGCTAATGAAGGATCTTGGAGAGTTACTTTAGCAATAAATACTGATAAAGATACATTTAAAGGTAATAAATTCAAAGTAGAGGATACTTTATTTCATAGTTTATCAAATATTATAGTTAAAAATAATATAGATTACTCTGATTTAAATAATCAAATAAATGAACTTGCATCTAATGAAGATGGAAAGTTAAAATCAGTAAATATCGAAAGTGGAGATTTTAATATTGGTGTATTATTAACTGGTAAATATATTATGTTTGATATTACTTTAATCAACTAAATAAAAATATCTAGGATAACTCTATAAGTAAATTTATATTCTTCTATTATTTCTAGTGGCTTTAATATAAAGTGTGTATTTTTCCAAAAAGTAGTGATGATTAGAACATCAAATATCACTATATAAAGAAAAGTTCACACTTTTTATCTTTAACAAAGTGAAAAAAACTTATTGAAGAATATGATGTTAAAATAACTACAGATGTTCAAGATATGTTGAAAAATTTATTTGCAAGTACAATTCACCAGATGTTAGAAATAGAGTTTGATGAGCATTTAGGTTATGATAGATATAATAATAGAAACACTAAAAACTCTAGAAATTGATATAAAAATAAAAATGTTAAATCAGATTTTGGAGAAATAACTTTAAATATTCCAAGGGCCCGAAATGGAGATTTTGAACCAAAGGTAATTAGAAACTACGAAAATGATATATCAGGAATAGATAACCAAGTGATTGGAATGTACTCAAAAGGCATGTCTACTTGAAATATATCAAGTCATCTTAAAAATATTTACGGAATTGATATATCCCATTCACTAATAGCTAAAATTACTGATAGAGTTATACCTTTAGCTCATGAATAGCAAAATAGACCACTTGGTATAATTTATCCAATTGTATTTATGGATACTATACATTATAAAGTTAGAAGTGAAGGTAGAATAATAAACAAAGCAACATATATAACTATAGGTATTAACTTAGAATGTATAAAGGAGGTCTTAGGGATATGGATTGGAGAAAATAAAGGTTGAAAGTATTAGCTAAATGTATTTACATATGTTAGAAATAGAGGAGTTAAGGTTATATTAATAGCTTCTGTAATTGGATTTTCTGATACAATTAAAGCAGTATTTTCTGATACTGAAATACAAAGATGTGTTGTGCATCAAATTAGAAACACTTTAAATTATATATCATACAAAAATAGAAAAGAATTTGCAAAATATTTAAAGAAAGTATATGCTGCAATTACAGAAGAAGTAGCGTTAAGTGATCTATCGCTCTTAGAGAAAAAATGGGGTAATCAATATACAAAGCATTAAGAGGTCAGCGAAACAATTGGAATGAACTAGCAACATATTTTAAATATCCTCAAGAGATGAGAACATTGATATATACTACAAATTCAATAGAAAGTTACAATAGATTATTAAGAAAGGTTACTAAATCAAAGTATATTTTTCCTTCAGATGATTCTTTACACAAATCATTATACTTAGCAAATATGGATATTTTTGAAAAATGGACTCAGATAATTAGAAATTGGACTCAGATTTTAACTCATTTAAGTATTTATTTTTAAAAAAGAAATTTAACTCTAAGTTAATAAAGAAATATTTCAAAAAAATCAAGAAATTTTCTTAAATAGATAATAATTTTTCGAAAAATAGAAAAAACATGAAAGTAAGGCTATGATTTTTACAACCATAGCCTTATCAATAAATATCTAATTATCACTTAAAAAATAATTTTTCATTTAAAAAATACACATAAATATTTCCAGACTCTATCTGCTTTTTTAACTATTTACCTTGGATAGCCCTTATGATACATTAATCCATTTTCTAGCATTAATTCTTGAGTTAAGTATATATGACCCTTACAATGCATATCTGATACACCCTCACTTATAAGTTTATATGTTTCAGAAGTATATAAATAATCCAAACTTTTACCTGTATTTTTGGAAAATTGTAATATAATTTTTTTATATAGTGATTGCAACAATGTCTTATTAGCTTCCATAAAACTATACCCCCTCCTCGCATCTAAACTTTAAATTTTTATTTATTATTTAACTGTATATTCACTAATTTTTATAATTTATAATACTCTTCTTATCTTAAAACAATTATAATCTAACATTAATCACACATTATATTATATATAAATATTTTTAACAAACTTAATAATTAAATAACTATATTTCATTAATCATTTTATAAATATTTACAATCTATCCACTATTCTTCTTCAATAAATTTAAACAAATTTTCTACTGTAGTATTAAATACTTTAGCAATATCCATCGCTAACTTTAAAGAAGGATTATATTTTCCATTTTCTAAGTGCACAATAGTCTCACGTCTTACCCCAACTGATTTGGCAAGTTCATTTTGTGTCATAAGGAGTTTTTCTCTATATTCTTTAATTTTTGTTTTCATCAATATTGCCACTTAGTTACATATCCCCCTTTTATCAAAATATATATACAAAATTAATTTAGATAAAGATTGTATAAATAAAACAGCAATAAGAATTATACCTATATCTAAATTTGATATATCCAAAGCTCTTGTATGATTGGCTGAAAAGAAAACAGCTATTACAAATATAGAGTATAGCATTATTTTTGATGCAATCTGATCAACCTTTAATAGCATAAATTTTGATGCTTCATCAACTAAATCATTATATTTCTTATTATACATGAAATCACATGCCCAAAAAGCTAATAAAATTATAAAAGTAACCCAAATACCTTCCCCTTTAAAAATAAACTTTTTTAATAATAAGTCTATAAAAAAATAGGATAGCATTAGTAACTCTGAAACAAGATTTGCTTTAACACCAAGTTCTGATCTAGACATATAAAATCACTCCTTAAAAGTTATATATTTATAACACCTTATGTTATAAATATATAACTTTTCCAAATAAATTGCAATAGAATATTGTAAATATTTAGTAATATCTTGATAAATATAACTTATAAAAAATTTCATAATAAACATCAAATAGTTACAAATAATATTATAAAACTACTTCTTCACTCATTTTTATGGAACTGTCTATTTAAAAAACTCTTCTACTATAAAAACATATTCTTTAATAAACATTACAATACAGTGCTAGATTAGTTTACTATATCTATTCTATCAATCATATCATTTGCTAACTATTTTCCTAATGAACATGTAATATTGAAATATATAATTATACAACCTAAATGAACCCCCATATCCCCTCAAAAAACATTTTTCTGTGGTTGAGATACAGTTGGTAGATTTCATCACCAAAATAAAAAATACTAGTCAATATTGACTAGTATTTCCAAGTATTTCATTATTCTTTTTTACAAATTGGTAGAGACGAATCGCAGGAATAATACCCACGATTAATTCATTTCATATACAACTCTAAGTTTTTATTAAAAATATACATCACTTTACTATTCTATGATATAACACAACAAAAGAAACTACAATCTATGAGTGGTGGTTTCATATAGTCCTAGCTCCTATAGTATGTAGGAACTAGGTGTACTCTGTATAGAACTAATTATAAATTTTATTATAGGAGCTATCGTTTCTATTTGTATTGCTATAAGTACTAATTACACATATAATAAACTAAAAAACCACTTATCTATTGGTCGTAGAAAAAGTGGTTTAGAATTTGAATTTAAAATTAAATTCAAGTTCACTAAAAAGTAATCTATACTAAAAACCACTACTCTACCCACTAGATTATAGTTTCTTTTTATTTTATCTATAACTATATTATACTACATTACATTTAAAAACAAATCTTAAACTTCTTTATTACAATTCATTAGTTCGAAAAAATATTTAGAATCATGAGTTTTATAAAGGTTTAACCAAGAACTTAATGCTTCTTCTTTAAAAACATCTAAAACTTTTAAAACTTGTATCGTAAATTCTAATGGTGCAATTCCTGAAGCAGTAATTAAATTTTCATCATTAACTGCAGATTCCATTTTATAATATTTTTCTCCAGAATAACTTGGTATCACCATTTTTAGAAATTCTAAATCATTACTTGTATGATTTCTAAAATCTAGTAAACCCTTTTTAGCTAGCCCTAAAGTAGCACCACAAATAGCTGCAACTATAGACCCTTGTTCAAAAGCTTCTTTAGATTTTTCTAATATTTTCTCATGACCTATAGATGTCCAAGTATTTCCCCCTGGCAAAATTAATAAATCATTACTTTCCATATTAAACTCATCAATTGTAAGCTCAGGTAAAACTTTTAATCCACCCATTGTTATAATAGGATTTTTATTAATTCCTACTGTAAGTACTTTTAATGGTTTTAATCCTTTTTTAAAATATCTTCCTGTATTTAATTCAGCAGTTAAATATCCAACTTCCCAATCTGACATAGTATCAAATACATACATATATACTTTTCTATTTTTCATTTTTTTCTCCTTATATGATTAATTAATATACCTAATTGTAAAATAACTTAACTGACATACTCTGTCAGTCAAGTTATTAAATTTGATAATGATTAATTAATTCGAGTAAATTTTCAACCATTTTATCCCTAAGACTTAATGGTTCAATTATTTGTATCGATTTTCTATAAGGTATAAGTATATTTGGTACATAGGTAAATATTATATCTTCTTGAAGTTTAAATATTACTTTATTTGGAGTCCTTTCTTTCAAATAATATCCTAGAAGCCAATGCTGACATAAGTTGTCCAATGCATTCATCCTTCCTTCTATAACTAATGTTATAAGATTATCTTCATCTTTTGTTTCATCCATAATCCCTTTTATAAAAAATTCACTTGCAGAGAATTCCTTTGGTCTACTAAAAGTATTTGATGTTTCTATGACACTACCAATTCTATCTACCCTAAAACTACGAATTTCATTTCTCATTTGACAAAATGCTACTATATACCAATTATTATTCCAATGAACAATTCCATATGGATTTATAATCCTACATTTTGATTTTTCTTCACGACCTGTACGATAGTTGATTTCTATAGATAATTCATTTACTATACTATTTTTCAACTTTTTAAGTACAGATTCTATAGATATTTTTCCAGTGGGTTTTATTACTTCAAAACCTATTAAATGTTTTGTTAAAATTTCTTCTTGTTTTTGATTTGAATACATTTTTAACTTTGATGTTGCTTTATCTAATGTGTCATCTAAGAAACATCCCTCTTCTTTAGCAAATATAGCTGCATGAAGTAGAGCAGTTTGCTCTTCTGTATCAAAAAAAAGAGGTGCTTTAATGAAGTTATTCAAAAGTGTATATCCACCATTATGACCTGTATCTGAAATTATAGGTACTCCACTAGCAGATAATGCATCAATGTATCTGTAGACAGTCCTTATATTTATTTCTAGTTTTTCAGATATTTGTTTTGCAGTAACTTTTTTATCTGAGTTTAATATCCATAATATAGACATCATGTTGTCAATTTTAGCCATGAGATTCACCTCTTTATATCTGTTGTATAAAGTTATTATATAACATTTTGATTGATTTTCTACAAATAAAAAAATATCAGCAAGTTACTAATATTTTTTGTGGATTTTAATGGTGGAGACGAATCACAAGAATTATACCCACGATTATATTTTTATATTACATTTTTAAAAGTAGATTTCAATAGTGAAAAATGTAATATTATCTAACCTTTATTTATACATGAAAAACGATATATTCTCACCTAGCAATTGCTCATAGAATTTACTTAATATAGGATTACTCCCTTCCTTTTCTTTCTGAACTTGAATTATCATTGGAGATTCAACCTTTTTTATATTTTTCTTATCAAAAAATTGAGCTCTTGTTTTACCTACCGAATATTTATTATATAAATAATCCTTATACTGTTTTTCAAATTCTAATTTCTTTTCTTTCTTTAACTTATAAAATATCTGATATTTAAATAACCAAAATTCATTATTCCATGTATATGAATTTGATAATTTAGATTCAATTGTTTCAAATAAAATATTCCAGTTTATAACTTTATTTTTTAAATATATTTCTATGCCTATTATTGAGCTAAAATCATCTTGTGTTCTAATAATTTCTAATAATATTGATTCATCTAATATATATCCAATATCTAGTTTGTAAATTATACTCAATATAGCCAATAATTCTTCATTATATTCTAGTTCAATATATTGATTTATATTATCACAAACCTGATTTTTCATATTACTTATACTCTTGCCTATATATCTTAATATATCTGGTTCGTTTATAACCTTTATAAAATCTAAAAAATAATTTGATATTTGAGGTCTCATCAAAACAATATTAAATAGATATTCCCATATATTACTTTTCCATGCATTTTTACTTAATTGATTATTTTCAAATGCCTGAGTAAGAGCCTTAAATAATAGCTTTAAAGATCCTTTTTTTCCTTCTTTTTCTTTTAGTATTGAATAATCTATAAAATTATAAATTATCCTTCTTTCTTTAGATATAGTTAGTGTGTCATAGTTTAACTTGGATGATTTAATATATGTAAAAAATTTATCTATATCTTCATCAACACCAAAAGGAAATATATCTATTATATTTTTATCTTTTTTTATTTTCAAATTTAATTTTTTTAATTCTTTATATAATGTATTATAAAATTCTATTTGTTCATCTTCACTATTATATGCAAGTTCAAAATCATCAACATATCGTACATAGTTAAACTTATCTAATTTCTCGTCAACTTTACACATGTATATCTCAGATATTAATCTTGATGTGAATGGTCCGGTTGGTATGCCATGAGTTTCTCCGTATTGGCATCTCTGGATTAAAGAATCCAATTGATTATAGTATTTATTATCTATATGTTTATTCCTTTTAGCTACCTCTTTTCCTACTAATGCCCATGGTATTGAGTGTGTATATATACTAGGATAAAAATTTTCTATATCAGTCTTAAATATACGCCTTTTCCCTAATCTATTTTTATATCTTAATATTTTCCCCTGTAAATAACTTTTATTATAAAATTCATTAGATAATGACTTATTACTACTATTTAAAATATCTATGTATATTGCTTTATTTATATTTATGTGTTTGCATAAAGAGATATAAGAATACATGTTAGGATACTTATATATTCTTCTTTCTTCATCATTTTTATATATAGAAAATATTATCGGTTCAGTTTCCCTCTTATAACCCGATTCAAATTTATATAGTATTTTACCTAAGTTTTTATATAAATCATTACAATTAAATATATCTTTATGTATTGTACTCGATGAAGTGTAATTTAATTCCCTAGCGTATATCGAAGTTTTATTATTATTTTTCTTAAAATCAAAATATCCATATCTTAATAAATAATCTAATGTAAAGTATTTTTGTAGTGTCATAATTTTCCCCTAATAATTATTTTCACATCAAAAAATGTATTGATAAACTCACCAATACATTTTTCGTGGATTTCAATGGTGGAGACGAGGGGAGTCTATAAGTGGTTATTTGATTGTTTTGTTGATTTTTGTAAGTGTAGGTATATAGCTATTTATATAAAATTAAATTCTATTTTTTCATAACTTTTTTACGTATATATTTTTGTAATTGGGGTATGATTGGGGTATAAGTTCTTAAGTTCTATAAATTGAGTCATTAATAAATGTCTATTGTTTAGTCAATTTATAATATAATAAATCTTAAATAATGTAACTATTCTAAGTGGCTGTTATTTTTATTCATACATATATTTATATACATTTATGAGGTTCAAGTAAGAATATTTTTATACTCTAATTTTCAAATATATTTTCTTAAAATGATAACAGTTCTATATTTAATTAAATTTATATTTTATTGTACTTATGTAAATGTAAACTAATCTATTCTCTAAATATATATTGTGATATAATTATATATAAATTAAAATAGGAGTATTATGTAAAGATCTTCGCTATACTCTTATAGAAAGGATACTTAATATATGGCTGTTAATTACCTAGATAACAACAATTTAGAAGATTTATATGATGAAATGCAGGCCGTATATCTTAATGATGATAGACCTTGGATAATCGGATATAGTTCTGGAAAAGATAGTTCTTGTGTAGTTGAACTTACATTTAGAATGCTTAAAAGACTACCCAAAGAAAAAAGACATAAAGAGATTTATGTAATCTCATCTGATACACTTATAGAAAATCCAATAATACTTGATTATCTAAAAAATAATATAGACAAGATAAATGAAAGTGCTACTGAACATGATTTACCTATAAGTGCACAGATTGTATACCCAGAACTCAATGATAGTTTTTGGGCTAATATAATTGGTAGAGGTTACCCTACTCCAAAGTCTATTAAATATCGTTGGTGTACTGAAAGGCTTAAGATAAAACCATCAAATAAATTTATAAAAGAAAAACTTGAACAAAAAGATGTTATTGTACTGCTTGGCGTTCGTAAAGAAGAAAGTTCTGCTAGAAAATTGAGAATCGAAAAAAGAGAGATAGAGGGTTACCTTCTTACCCCACATGAAACCTTAAGAGGTAAAAATAAGTTAGCTTATGTGTATACCCCTATAGTCAATTTTAGTACAGCAGATGTTTGGGATGTACTCTATCATCAAAATGATAATTTCATAGATTTTGGTGGTGAATTTGGACCATCTCCATCTACCTCATGGGGAACTGATGCTATGGAATTATTTCAGATGTATATGAAAGGTTCTGGTGACTCAGATGAATGTCCATTTATAGCAGATGAAGCTAGTGCTAAAAGTAGCTGTGGAAATAGCAGATTTGGATGTTGGATTTGTACTGTTGTAAAAGAAGACAAATCATTAAATGGATTTATTGAATCTGGTCATGATGAATTAAAGCCACTTTTGAAATTCAGAAGTTGGCTAATTTCTGAGAGAGATAAACCTAAAAATCGTAAAAAACATAAAAGAAATGGCTCTGTCATCAAAAAAGATGGTAGAATCATGTTTGGACCATTTACATTTGAAGCAAGACAAACTATTTTAAGAAAACTTTTAGAGACTCAACTTGAAATGCAAAAATTCTATCCTGATTTACAACTTATACAATTAGGAGAACTTAAAGCTATAGATGAGATTTGGGATAACGAAGAAGACTTAACTGGTAATATATTATCAAAAATATATAAGGAAGTTGTAGGTAAAAATCTACCATGGTCTGAATATAAAAAACCAGTATTTGATGACCTTACTTTAAATATTATATCTGAAAAATGTAGTAAGTATGATATAAATATTGATTTATTTAATAAATTAATGATAGATACAAATAAATACAAATATTTTAGTAATAATACTAAATTAAAAACTTCCATAGAAAGAATATTAAATCAACAGTGGCTTCATCAAGATATTATTGAAAAGATTGAAGAAGAAAGCAACAAGGAGTTAAAATATGAAAATAAATAAACTTGTATTAAAAAATTTCAGATCTTATGAGGAAGAAACCACCTTCAATCTAAATACTACTAGTGACAAAAACATTATATTGATAGGTGGTAAAAATGGTGCTGGTAAATCCACAATATTTGAGGCTATAAAGCTATGTATATATGGACCCATAGCTTATAAATATCAAGGTTTCAACTCTTCATATATATCTCGAGTTAAATCTAATATAAATAATAATTCTTTAAGAAATAGTAAGGTTGATACCTTAGTATCAGTAGATATAGAAATCAGTGAAGGTACTGAAAAAAACACCTATACTTTAATTAGACAATGGACTTTTAAAGATAAAAAATTAAATGAGACATTTTCAGTTTATAAAAATTTTTCAATTACACCATTAAATGCTGATGAACTTAACTATTTTGAGAATTATATTACATCTATTATTTCTCCTAAAATATTTGACTTTTTCTTTTTTGATGGAGAACATTTGTATGATTTCTTTATAGGTAAAAATTCAAATATACATCTAAAAGAATCTTTATTATCTCTTTGTAATTTTGATACATTTGATATTTTAAAAAAAATGTTAAGCTCAACTAACAGATCCAATAAGAATGTTTCAGATGAGATTAATGTTATAAAAGATGACTATTTAAATTTAGAAGTTGAAATCAACAATTTAAACTCTCAAGAAAAAAATCTATCTTATGAATTAGAAAAAATTTCAAGTGAAATTGAGAAGTTACAACAAGAACAATTAAAAATAAAGAAAGAATTCAGAAAAAAAGGTGGAATTTTAGCAGAAGAAAGAGAAATACTTAATTCTAGAATTGCTGAATTAGAAGGAAATAGGTTTATAATTAATCAAAATATAAAAGATTTTTGTAATGACATACTTCCCTTTTTAATTATAAAAAAACAAATATTAAACTTAGAAAAACAACTTAAAGTAGAGAATGATAGTATATTATATTCTCATCTTAAAGATAAATTAAATATTGAGTATATAAAAAATCTACTTTCAGATAAGATCATGTCTTCCTCATTAGATGAAATAGCTCTAACTGTTTCTGATGCTTTAATAGAAGATATAAAACCAGATAGTTATGAAGAGAACTTTGAATCTATCCATAACCTTTCTAATGATGAAAGTAGTAAATTATTATCTTTGATAAGTACCATTCTAAATTTTGATAATAATTCTATCATTAATTCCTTTGAAGAACATCGAAGTATTTCAAATGAATTAGCAGATATAAGACATAAGTTAAATACTAGCTTTAAAGATGAAACTTTGAATACATATATAAATGATATATCTAGTTTATCAAATAAAATTGATTCTTTATTAAAATCAAAGAATTTGCTAGTTACTTCTTTAGATAAATTAAGACTTGAAATAGCTGAAACTAGCACTAAAAGAGATAAATCTAAGGCTAAATATATATATTTACTTCAACATAATAATATTGTTGATATATCTTCTAACCTTATACTTATGTTAGATGAAATAATAACAACATTAACAGAAACTAAAATTAAACTAGTTCAAGATAATTTTATGTATATATTTAAAAGGGTTATTCAAAAAGACAATTTTATTAGCTCTATAGATATTGATGCCAACTTTAATATTTCTTTATATATAAATAAAATATATAACTCTTTAGAACTTGAAAATTTAGTAGAAAATATAGGATCTGAAGAAATGGAGAAGAAGTTGGGAAAATTATTTTTCGAGGATTTATTTAACTTATATAGTGTAAAAGATAAGGATGATCTATTCAATGCTATAAAAGATAATACTCAATCTACATTTTTAAATCTAAGAACTAAAGTTGACATAGACGAATTCTCTAGTGGTGAAAAACAAATATACATTCTTTGTTTATATTGGGCTTTACTTAAATCTTCAGAGATAGAAATACCATTTATTATAGATACACCTTATGCTAGGATAGATGATACTCATAGAAATAATATTACTAGTGAATATTTTTCTACAATAAGTGATCAAGTTATAATACTATCTACTAATACTGAAATAGATGAAAAATCATATAAGATAATAAAGCCTAAGTTAAGTAATGAATACTTGATTGAATATGATAACAAAAATAAAAAAACTATACAAAATAAAGGATACTTTTTCGAGGTGTAATTATGGGATTTAGACTTAAAACATCAATACAAACAAAAGAAATATTTGAAGAATTAGGATCTAGAATGAATTTGAAACCATTTGCTCTTTGCAAACTAGCTATCTCAATCTCACTAAGTGATAGTGAGCCAATTGATCACTATGAAAGCATTGATAATAATGGTCTTGAACTTAATAGACAAACTATAACCAATCAATATGATCTTCTATTTAAAACTTTACTTGAACAGCATGCAGGTAGACATTTAAGTGATGATGAATACTTTCCTAATCAAGTTAAGCTTCATATAGATAGAGGTGCTCTTATGCTTAAAAACAGATATAATTATTCAAGCAACTTAGAACACTTTATCTCCCAAATAGTAAAGGAAAATAATAATCTATAAATTGATTAATATTTATTAAAACATAAATAAATTAAAACATAGGATAGACAATAAATAAAATTGTCTATCCTATGTTTTAATTATAAATATTTTTTCTAAATTCACTTATTTTATTTATTAAGTTCCCAAAATGCTTTATCTCTAATATATATAGGTGCGTTCTCACTAGGCATTTTGACTAAGCTTTCATGTTTAGCTAGATTCTTTATCTTATTATATATGTTATCTTCTTCACTTTTATTCTTAGAATTGAATATGTATCTTATGTCTTTATTATTTATGTCTGATACATTATGTATTATCCAAGTTGAGATATAATTCTGATACTCATTTTCTGAAGTTGAAAAATGACTTAGAAGTTGTGTTGATAGAATAGTTCCTACTCCAAACTCTCTACCTTCCTTCAATATATTTTTTATAGATGTAAAGTTTCTACTCAAGAAATTATCAGCTTCGTCTACTAATATCATTTTATTTAATTGTCTATACTCTCCATTTCCAGTTATATCACTTGATCCAAGTGCCTTCATTTGACTATAGAATAAATCAAGAGTTATCGCAACTACTAAATTTTGTATTCCTGAATCATAATATGATAAATTTATAACTGTAACTCCGTTTATTAAATCAAATAAATTTTTAGTCTTCTCACTATTTGGCTCAAATATTTCAAAATCATTAAAACTTGAAAGAGCTGCATACAATTTATCTTCTTTTTTTATGTCTTGATCATCAAGGTATATGGATAATACATCTTGCATTGTAGGATATGATTTTACCCATGTATTTTCATCATCTTTTTTTATCCCTTTTTTTTCATAAGCTTTCATAATTAATTCTCTCAAAATAACTTCTTGCTTAGGTCCTAAACCAAATGCTTTTGCTATTGTCTCTTTTAAAGAATTCGCTGTGTGAACAGGTAGTAGTGGCTTTCTTCTTTCAGGTATTATTAAAGTTAGTGGATTATAAGGTAAATGATATATTTCATATACCTTAGCATTTGTTGCATCTACAAAATCATCTTTTATGTAGTCACCTTTATAATCAAAAATCAGTATTCCTATTGGTTTACCATTTATATTATGTTTTTGTTCTCTATGAATTTGTGTTACTAAGGATTTAGTAAACTGTGTTTTCCCAGTTCCCATTGTTCCTATTATACCAGTATTAGGATGAGGCACTTTAATCGAATTTGTTGGATCCCAAACAAGTTCTTTATTATTATTTTTTATATTTCCAAATATAATTTTCATTAAGCCACTTCAATCATAATCTTTTGTTTTATTTAGCTTAGCATCAGGATCTAAAATAACATTTTTACCCATATTTTGTATACCTATTGTATTATCTAAATACTTATTTATAAGCATTTCTTGTATAACAAAATCACTCTTTCCTCTAATATACTTCTCCTTCATTTCCTCTAAATCCATTACTATATTATTATATCCTTCTTGTTCTGAGAGATTTAGTATAGTTATATTATCTTCTTTACCTAAATTCCCATTATAATAAGTTCCCTTTTTAAATGATATTACAGCTCCTCTTCCTATAAATTCATCTAAATCATTACTTATCTCATAATTATCATTCAACAAGTTTGTTCTTATATCACTATTTATTATATCATCCCAATTTTGTTCATCCCATATATGATATAACTTCATTTTTTGTGCACTTACTATAGCTAGTTGTATCATAAAATTCCTGTACATAAGCTTTGTAAATTTTTGGGAATCATTTTCGCTTTCAGTCAAGTACTCTTCTATTAAATCTCTTGTCTTATTAGCCTGAATTATTGCCTTTTTTATGACACTTTCATTATTATCTCCAATTTTCACTTCAACAGGATAAAAATATACTTTTATTTTATTATTTTTATTTTCTATCCCAACAAGTAATAAGTCATCTGAATAAGATCCAGTATCTCCTGTTAGTTTCTTAACAGTAAACGGACCACCTGTTTGTTTTAATCCAGCTCCACCAGATACTCTAAGTATTTCTTCAAGAGATATTGGTATCCATATTATATTTGGATGATAAAAATAAGCTAAGCTTATTTTTATAGCTGATAATATGCTTAATTTTTCTCTAGGAAACTGAGATTTACTAGATATAAGCCTTAATAACCAATCTCCATTTATAGCATTGAAATAATTGATCAAATTAGGGACTGTGTCTTCTTCCACTTTAATATCTTTACTATTTAGAAATTCTTCAATTATAAATTTATATTGTTCAGATTTTCTAGTAACTGTTATAGCATCATATCCACTAGATGTTGTATATTGATCACTATAATGTATTATTAATAAGTCATTTGAATTCTCATCATCCTTAAAAAAATTTAAATCCACTTTTGGATCTATAAAAGTAACCCAATGAGATGTCTTATAAATTTTATTTAAAAATGAACTATTGTTTTCACTTATTGATGTTGTCACACTCAGATTATCGTTAAATGGATCTCCAGTTCCTATTGATTTTGTAAGTGAATTAAACTTCATTGAAATATTTAACAGTTCATTTTTAGTTGTATCCATAAACTTAGATCCAAATCCAGTCCTATAAGTATCTTCTAAATATATTGATGGAACTCCTGCAACCAATCCATTTAATGATACACCTGTTTTTATATCACCCATAGAGCTACTTGTTATATTTACATCCTTATCCATTTGATATAAAGTCAAATGGGAATACTCATATAAATCTGACATTTTATCTTTTTTGTAAAATTTAACTTTATCTCTAAATAAATTTAATACATCTTCTTCAGAGTAATTGTCTACACTCAAATTTACATTAAAATGTTTTTTTATATCATTTATTGAATTATAAAATGCTATTTCTTCAAATGAATTTATAATACTTTTATCTCCATATATATAAATATCTATTGATATTAAGTTATTTATTTCCTCACCTTTACCTAATTTCTTTACGTAATAATCAAATATACCAAGTAATACTTCTTTACAATCACCTAAATTTATTAGCTTTATCTTCATTACTGATTTACTTATATTCCTAAATAAATATGTAAAATGTTCTATAAATTCATTTATTTTTTCCTTTGTCAATTTAGAGACATAATCTCTAGATCCCTTATATCTACTCATGTCATGATCAACATAGTATGTCCACTCTGGTGAATGTCTTTGATCTACTACCTTATATAAACTATTCTTACCTTTATATATATAGGGCATTAGATACTTCGAGCCCAATAGTTTTAAGATTCCTTCTTTAACTTCTTCATCACCTATAACATTATTTATCATTAATTGGTAAGCCACATTTACTGGATGTAATGGCGTTAAAAATAATTCTTCTTCTTTATCTATTCTATCTATAGTCCCTACCTTAGCTATATTAAGTCGCTCCTTAGATAATACTTTTCCATTTTTTATATCTTCAAACACTTCTAATATAGTATTTATATAATTTTTTGATATGTTAACTAAATCCACATCATAATATGCCAAGCTTGGGATACAATCATTTACTTTATAGTAACTTATAAGGTTTTTGTATGCTTCTTTTATTCTGGAATCTACATCCAATTCTATTATTTTATATTTTTCTTCTGAAATAGTACAATGCATTATATTATTTTCTATGATATATTTTTCTATTTGCAAATTTTCTTTAAAATTTTCTTTTGGAAAATATTCACTAGTACCTTGTACAATTTTACTATTACCTAAATATTTAAAACTCTCCTTTCGTTCTCTCTTTAATTTCCAGGTTTTCATTCCACTTATAGAAATTGGTTGTTCTTTTTCTTCTTGTTTAACTATGGTAATTACAGATTGATCATATACTACATCAATTTTTATAAATTCAACATCTTCTTCCAATTCAACATTAAGTTCTAAATCTAACCTTTCTTCTTCTTCAAGATTAATTTCATTTTCAAACTCATCTATTTGTATTTTTCTCTCAATTATACCTTTTGGGTTTATTACTATTGTATCATTATCTGTGTTAGTAACTAACATACTTCTTTTTGAATTAATAACAATTCCATAATTACTTTTTATATCATTTAATATATTCTCATCACAAGATACTATACAAATTCTAAATTCATATTTTATTATACCATCATTATATTTAACTTTAGTAAATGTAGTTTCTGAAATATTTATATTTATACTTATATAAGCTTTATTTCCACTTGCTTTTACTTCTGTATATGTTTTAGACATCTTACCTATAGAAAAACTTGTTTTTTCAATTTTCTTATCAAATTTTATGCATAAATGTATAATATCAAGTTTGTCTTTATTAAATAATAATATGTTTTTTCGTTTTGACTTATTTTCAATATCTGGTTTACTCCAGAGCTTTAGGTTTTCAACACATTCTATACATAATAACTCTACCTTTTTGTTTTTCATTCTTTCTTGAGATGACTTTATATCTTTATAGGTAGAATACTTCCAATTCTCATCTTTTAAAAGATCTATACCTTTTGAATCAAAATGTTTCTCTAATTCCAGCTTAGGGTCTCCATACTGATGTATAGAGTTTACAATAGAAAACAGCTTTTCATTATCTAATAGTCTTTCTTTTATTGCCTTGCTACTTTTGTTGTCTAACATATTATCATCATAAAATAATCCAAATTTACTATATTCGCTCTTTTCAATTCTTCCTTTATTTAATATATCTAATATATTTTCATATTGAAATATTGATGAATTATCTTCTAATATGCTTTTATTCATTCTATCAAGTACAAAATAAAGTATATGTTTAATATCTTCTTTTAATTTATCATTTTCTAATTTATTTTGTATGTCCTTTTCTAAAGTTTTTGTATGAAATGGCATACCTTCTTTTTGCAAACTTTCTGTTCCTCTTATTAAACTATCTAATGTCATATTATGTATAAATAATATGGCTGAATCTTTAAATTCATCACTAGCTACATTTCCTATAAGATTTCTAAGTCTAATTAAAAAATCATTGGTTGTATTATTATTTGAAGCAACTATTAATTGAATACCACTGACATTCATACTAAAAGTCTGATATTTTGATCCATTCATTATATTATATGTAAATGGTCTACTATTACTTTCTTTCTCTAAAACATCATACATAATTTTAACTTGTTCTTCTCTTTCAAACTGTATATTAAATTTATCACCACTTTTTATTTCTCTAGATTCGAAATATTTAACTAGATTTTTAGCTAGATATCTATAAAATTGATCTGACATATTGTGCATCCCCACTATCACTCTTTTTTTCTATTATATTTAATTTTTCAAATAACTCTACTACTTTGCTTTGAGAATCTCTATCAAAATAAATTCCTCTTTTTTCATATTCTTCAAATAATTCCTTTAATTTTATCTTTGGCTTATTTTTCATACATAATTTTGTCATAAATAACAGTTCTTCTTGATTAATTTTCAATACATTTCCCAATGGCCCTGCTTTTTTTAAAAAATTTAATTTACAATACTCTTCAAATAAATTTTTATACCTCTTATAGTTGGCCTCTCTTGAAGATTTCTTGAACTGATAATCTATTCTTTTATGTAAATCATATATTTCTTTTTTTATGTTATCATTCTTATAACTTGGAGTTTGTTCATCATAATCATCCCATTGTACATCAGTAATTGACTTGACATAAGTATCTTTTATATCTATTATATTTTCATATAACCTAAGTCTTTCATTTTCTGATAAATTTTTTATAATTTTATTTAAATCTACATAATCATACTTACTGATGTCATTATTAGTATTTAATATCTCCAATGTATGAACATGACTAAATAACATTCTAATATGACTTTCTAACTTTTTCCATCCCATTTTATAACTTATCCTTGTTTTAGATGCTTTTTCCCAACTTAAAATAAAATATACTTTTTCAGTTCTATCTTTATCTCCATCAAAAAAGTTAGATAATTTTATTGATAATTGTGATACATAGAAAAAATAATAGTACTTTAATAATCTTTCAAACTCGTTTATAATTAATTCTGGATAATTAAGCATAAATTCTAAATCTTCTTGGAATAATTTAGATACATTTTTACATATACATTTATAAATTGATTCAGATGTCTCTTCATTTTCAAGTTCAGGAAGATTTTTTAATATAATAAGTTCCATAATATTATCAGGTTCATATTCAAAACATTTATTTATTTTATTTTTTATAGTTATATTATCTGTACTATTTAATAAAACATCATATAAAAATCTAGATAATTTTTTATAATAACTATCAGATGGCATATGTATATAATTTAAAAGCTTTGGATGAAATATATACATATTTTCTTCTTCATCCAAAAATAATTCTCTTATTATACTCTCAAGTTGTACACTATCATCAGAAGAATTCACATTTATGTCTTTTATAAGTAACTTTATATCTTTTAACTGTCTTTCTTTTATGTTCATTTTCTTGTTATATACCAACCTACAGAATTCTCCAACACAATACTCAAATCTTTCTACCTTTTCTTTAAGTTTCGATTTTTCTTTATTTGTAGTTGTATATGGGAGTATAACTATGTTTTTGACACTATTATGTCTCGCGATACCTTTATCTATCATATAATTTTGTTTAAAGTATTCTTTATTTATTATAAGTTGCATGCCTTCACCCCATTTACTCTTATAAATTTGAATTTATCGAATTCTTTATCATATGTTAATTTATATTTAGACACAGTATCTCCTAATCTATCTTCTATATATAGTTCTCTGTTTTGATTTCCTAATTTATGTATCTTATTCATAAATACTACGAAATTTATGTAAGTATATTTATCATTATTGTTTGGCGTATATCCATATTTTACTCTCATTAATAACTTATATAAATTAAAGTCTATATCTACTGTACAAGTATCTTGATTTTCTTTTTCATCATTTTTATACCCTATCTCTAAACTTGGCTTAAACTTGTGTAATTCTTCCTCACTACATTTTCTTAATTTGCTTAAATCTGGAATTATATTTAGCCTTTGACTTATTTTATATCTCATCTGATTTTTTCCAATGGACATATTTATTCTGTCATCCTGAACACTTCCATTCCAACTATACAAAGCTTCTTTAATATCATCATATAAATTACTTAAATAAGTTTTTTCTCCTTTGTTAAAATGGTATAAATTTCTCATGTAACTTATATATATCTCGTCTCTTAACTGTAAATTATTCTTAGGTATAAATATATGTAGTCTTATAAATGTATTTATTATGTTGTATTTTAATATTTTCCTACTCATTTCATTCTCTGAAGAATTCAAAGCTGACTCTATTATTTCTCTATTTGTCATAAAACTTTCTAGATAACTGTTTTTACTAAAATTCAGATATTGATTAAATAGTATTGTCATATCTTTTGTATTACTAAGCTTAATGATTATATTGTCTAGGTTTTCTGATGTGATATTTATAGGGTCAATTTTATTTACTGCATTTAAAATATGAGATAACTCACTATGATTATATAAATTAGATACAAATATATATTTTATGAATGCTTCATAATTTAGTTCTTCTATAAACTTAATTAAGTCTTTATTATTTTTATTATCTAAATCGACATTAACAATAAAGTCATATATAAAATTCAAAAGAGACCTTGTTGAAATTATAATTTTATATTTAACTGTAGATTCTATCAATATGTCCACCAAGGTTTCTCTCACTGAGTCTCTCATTAACATTTCATAATTATTCTTAATTGGACATTTATAATTAACAATACAATGTGTACAATTTGTTTTATAACTATTTATAAATATATTTTGATTATCTTTTTCTATTATTTTATTAATTATAGATTCTATATATTTAGATTTAGGTTTATCTGCATTCAAAGTATATATATGATAATCACTAAAATTAACAAAATGAAAATTCGAACTTTTATCATAATCATCATCTGATATAGATATATCAAGTATTCCTTTATTTTCAACAAACTCTTTTAATTTAATAAATTTATTAACATATTCTGATTCAAGAAAATTACTAAGTGCCCCTAAATTTATTGCTAATACTAACTTTTTATCTGAATTATCTATTTTCTTATCTGAAAAATCATCAAGTACATCATTAAGTGTATCTATTGATGTTTTATTTGGTTCAAAACTTTCTGTAGCATCATTATGAATTATAAATTTTGACATAATTTCTGGATATTTGTTATTTAAATATGATATTAAATGCGATTTGCCATCTCCTACTCCACCACATACCAATATCAACTCAGCTTTATTAGAATCAGCTGTATATTTTATAATATTAAGTAATTCATTTTCTACTTTTCTTTTAACATGTATATATTTTTTAAAACTACTAAAATCTGAAATATTTTCTACTGCTTCCTTTGATGATTCTTTTAATTTCTTTAATTCATCTATCAAACAATCATTTGACATAATTTTAAAACTCCTTCTAATATACTCTTTTATACTACACTTATATTATAAATGCTATTTATTTCTTTGAGATCCCTTTATGTAAAAAAAACCATTATTTTATATAATAGTAAATTATAATTATATATAAAGTATAAATATATATAATTTTGTTTGTTATGTAATGGATATATTTATTCTGAATACATCTACTCCAACTATACAAAACTTATCTAATATAATTATAATTTTGTATAGTATAAAGAGTTAATAACATATAAATATTATAGTGACTATGATGAATTCAAAAAAATCTTAAATTTCAAATATAAAAAATATATTGTATATAGTATACTAATATAATGCTAAATTAAAGAGGACACTTTTAATGTCCTCTTTAATTTAGCATTATAGAATTAACTTACAAGCATAAGTAAATTAATCCATTAATTCTATTATAAATTTTGCTCCTGTTTTAAATCCTAATTTATAACTAAGTTCCCTTTCAAATTCTATTAATGAATTAAACAAATCATTTAATTCAACCAACAGATATTTCTTATCATCTTCCAAATTTGTTTCCAATAACTCATTAATTTTTTTAACCTCTTTCCAACATTCAATATAATACTCATCTTTTTCTAAAATACCTCTATACATATGTTCATTTATCCAATAATCAAAATATATTTCTATAATTTCATCATACATTTTAGTACCTCCTTGACTTTCATCAGGTACTTAATATATACTTAAATTGCTAGGTTAGTGTACATTAAGTACCTAATTTATAAAGGTAGTTGTTATATTTATATGGCAACTACCTTTTTCTAATAAGCATTTAAATCTAAACTCAATATATTTTAAATTTCTATTACATCTAATTAAGTTTTATATATTTACCATTCAATACTTCTTGAAACATAATTTATCTATTACTTAATAAGTCATACTTCTTTTTTATATCTCTTGTATCTTCTTACATTCTTCAAAAGAAAACAAATTTCCTATATACCAATATGGTCTAAATCCTGACTCACCATCTCTATTTTTAGCAACAATAATCTCACTTAAATTAGCACCAAAACCTTTTTCTCTTCGTCTCAGCTCTCTTATATCCTCAATTCCCATTGTCTTACAATAATTAAGAGCTTCTTTTTCTGTAGGTCTATGAATATATATAACTGAATTAGAATCCATATATATCTGCTTTGAGCTTCTCATCACTCTATCACCTTTAGGTCTTTCATCTTTCAATTCATCATTTAATTGAGCAAGCTGAATAACTGGTATATTAAAATCTAAAGTAATCTTTTTTATTTGCCTTGATAAGTCAGCAAATTTAGCTTCTCCTACTTCTTTACCTTCATAATCCAGAATTTGCAAATAATCAATTATGACTAAGCTAGGCTTAATACTCTTTATTTCTCTCTTTATTCCTGATATTGTATTTACAGAGTCATTTATATAAAGGTTATTTTCTTGATTTATTATGCTTAAAGCTTGTATATATTTGACTATTTCATCATCATTTAGATTTCTGTTTTTCATTTTTACAACTGATATTCCAGTTAGTGAGGCTATATTTCTAAACAAAATCTGTATATCGCTCATTTCTCCACTTATAAAAAGTACTTTCTTACCTTGAAATATTACATTTCTAAGTATTTGTAACGCCAATGCTGTTTTACCTCTTCCACTTTTAGCTGCTATTGTAGTTAGTTCACCCCCATATAAACCTCCTATAGTCTCATCTAAGAACTTTATTCCAGTCTTAATACCTTCATTTATTTCATCATTTATATATTCGAAAGCTCTCTCTGATATTGCTGTTATACTTGAATCCTTTTTTATTAGTTTTTGATTAGCTTTATTTATATCATTTTCTAACTGATATATAAGAGTATTATCATCTATTTCGCCAAGACTGAATTTATTGAATTTATCAATTATATTTCTATTTTTATATTTTTCAATAACTATACTGACATAACTCATAAAATTTGATACTGTTGGGACTATTGTTGACAAACTGGTAATATAGCTTATACCTCCAATATTATTCAAATGACCTTTTCTCTTTAATTCGTCTGTAAGAGTTATTATATCTATTACTTCATTTCTCTTATTTATTTCTTTTATAGCCTTAAATATGTATTTATGTTCCTCATGATAAAACATGTCTTCATTTAACATTTGCTCTAACTCTTCTACTATTGTTGAGTCTAATAAAATGCTTCCTAATATTGATTGTTCTGCTTCTGTATTTTTAATTAAGTTGTTTGAATTGTTTATAATATAACCTCCCTACCACTTTAATTGTGAGTCATCTGGATTATATACCTTTTCATCTTTATTTAGGTCAGTTTCCTTGCTATGATAATTTCCTTCTAGTATCTTAGTAAAATTACTTGAATTCATTATCCAATCAAAGTTTGCTTTCCATCCTGTATTATTGTTTCCATTTAGAAAACTTGTCTTACTAACTATATTTATAACATCTAATACAGTTTCTTTATCATATTCTCTTATTCTTGAATTTATTCTCCTCTTTCTTGTATCTGTTAGTTTCTTGACCTTTGAAAGTTCAATACAAGTTGAGTTAAATTTGCTTATGATTTCACTATATATAATATTATTTTCATTCTTTATATTCTTGATTGTTGTTGATTGATTGTTAATAGTCTGTTGATTAGGTTGTTGATTTTCTATGTTCTCTTGATAAAGCTCCCAGTTTTCAATAGTTATGACTACATACTTGTTTGTTGTTTCGTATGTTAGAAAACCAGCATTTTTAAAAACCAACAAACAACTTCTAACCATTTGATAACTAACTCCTTTACCACATCTTTCAGCTATTTTGCTATATGAAGAAATAAATTGTCCAGATTTTATTTTTATCCTTTTATTATCTATAAAAACATGGTTTTCTTTATGACTAGCCATAAGCAATATAGTTATTAATATTACTTTTCTTTCTGGTTTAATGTCTTTCCAAATTGATTTATCCAGCAACTCCCTATAAAGCTTTATCCACCCTTTATTGCTCAATTACAAACACCTACTTTAAGACTATAACTTGATACCATTTGCATTTTCAATAAACCAATCATCTAATTTATTTTTTATTATGTATACTCGATTATTTATCCATATACAAGGAAATCCTTTGTTTCTAGAATGACATAACTGCCTAAATTTTGATTCTCCTATAGGATAAAGCTTCGATGCTTCCTTACATGTTATAAGTTCAGCTTTATTTCTTTTGGCATTTTCAATAATTTTATATCCTTGCTTTTTTTCTTGTGCTTCTTCTTCATTCTTTACAATAATGTTTAAAGTAGCTTGTAATGTCTTTAAAACTTCTAAATTATTATTCTCTTTCATATTTTAATCCTCCTTACTAAAAAATAATTCTTCTACTGTTGTATCTAAAGCTCTAGATAGTTTAATCATCAAATCATTGCTTGGATTATTAGCCTTACCTGTTTCCAAGTTTGACAAATAATATCTTGATATACCAACTCTATCTGCCAGTTCTTGTTGCTTTAAACCTTTTTTAATCCTAAATATTTTTAAATTGATTCCCATACTTTTTCCTCCTTTTTCCTAGTTTACATTCGTAAACTTTACATTTTAATTATAATGTCGACATATGTGTGCTGTCAATAAGAATATATTATTTTTCTGTTCTCATTTGTGTACTTTTGGGATATACTTTATACGAGGTGATAATATTGCAAATTGGAAAAAACTTAAAAAAGATAAGAAAACAAAAAGAACTAACACAGATTCAACTTGCTGAAATTAGTGGCATCTCAAGAAATGCTCTAATAAATTATGAAAATGATAAAAGAATACCTAGTATAGATACCTTATCAAAACTCGCTAAAGCTTTGAAAATTGAAAAGACTATCTTTTATTTTGATATTGAAAATGAAGTAATGACTAATGAAGATGTTTTATACTTTTTACAGTCTTTATTCCCAGAAGAATACTATTCTTTTGATGAATTTTTAAATGCTATTTCAAATCTTATGGAAGATGATGATATTAGGATTACCTCAAGTTTATTGCTAGGCGCTTGGTCTGATAAAGACCAATATTATAAACTTGGTGAAAAATTAGAACTAAATGAAAATCAAGTTTATAATTGGATACTTTCAGATTGTATGTCTAATACTGAATTAGATTTTTCATTACATCCTGATGACATAAAAGAAATTATTAAAAATGATGTTCTTACAAAACAATCAATTGATGAATTATTAGATATTGGTTTATCAGAAGAAAATATAGAAACAATCTATGATTACTTTAATGACTCAACAGATAATGGAAGTAATATTCGACTAAAAAAATTAATATCTCAAAAAGAAAATATGACTATTAAAAATAATGATTACTTTAAATTATTACAAGAAAATAATGAATTAAAGGAAAAAAATAAAAAGCTTGAAAATACACTTAAAGAAATAAAAAAACTACTAACTAAAATATAAAATAATATCAATACTATCTAAAGCAATGATAAAGAACTACAAATGGAGTTAAAATTATAAATAAATCATAGATGCTAAAATACACATATAAATACCCTACTAATTTATTTCATGGAGATAAAAGATATACTCTAACATACATTAAAAGAATTATGAGTGATTTAGTATATTATATGGATAATCTAGAAAATAACTCCTTTACATGTTTAAGTACAATCATTGTTTGATGATATATTTAAGGTGAAATTATGATGAATAATACAATCGGAGAAAAGATTAAACAATATAGGAAATCGATAAATATGTCAAGGGGTGAGCTAGCCAACAAGATTGGTTGTTCAGTTCATGCTATAGCTAAATATGAGCAAAATCAAAGAATACCTAGTCTAGATATGATAAGAAAAATATCTACCGCTTTATCAACTGCCATAAATAAACTCATTGTTGAAGAAAATGATTTAGATACTTTAACAAATAATAATATTAATTTAAAAGTATTTGATAAAGAGTTGGATTTAGTAGTTCACATATTAGAAAATTATGGTTATGATATAAAAACAGACTATAAGAAAAAGTTTGAAATTACAGATAATGCAGATACAATAAAACCAATTAACCTAAACTTCTCTGACTTCAAAGACTTCTCCAAAAATCTAAATTGGGTGATAAATGGTCTTGTTGAAAATTTTATACAAGAAAACTCTAATAGTCTTATTGAAGATGAGGATGAAGAATATTAATATTACACATTTTCAAAATATGGGTTTACCTATTAACTTTTATACATTCATAGTTAATAAATAAAAATTAGATATGAAAGGAGCTAAAATCATGAATAAATCGTATATACCAAAATACACACATAAATTCCCTACTAATCTACCTCATGGAGATAAAAAATATACTTTAACATACATTAGAAGAATGATAAGTGAATTTGTATATGATATGGGTAACCTAGAAAATAACCCCTTCACATTCCCAGAAGTACAAACATTACTTGATGGTATAACAGTAGGTGGACATAAATTAAGTGACCAAAATCAAATACTAAATATCAAATCATCATGGGATTATGTAATAAAATTAAGTAACAAAGAAAACTTATCTTTAAATAAAGATACAATTTGCTCTATACATAAAATAGTTGCAAAAGATGAAGCTCTGATTGTTGGAGATTTTAGAAACGGTAACATAGGTATAGCTGGTACTACTCAATATGAGTGCATAGAAGCCACTCTATTAAATAATTTATTTATAAGTGACATAAGTATCATAAATAAAATAACTAACCCCTTAGAAAAGGCTATAA
Organism: Clostridioides sp. ES-S-0006-03; assembly: GCF_020662275.1. Lineage (NCBI taxonomy): Bacteria > Bacillati > Bacillota > Clostridia > Peptostreptococcales > Peptostreptococcaceae > Clostridioides > Clostridioides sp. ES-S-0006-03. The sequence goes on along the minus strand of NZ_JADGMM010000004.1, from coordinate 163,320 downwards.
TAATAAATTTATGGTTGTCCTATTGTCAATTCTTCTATGATGGTAACAAAAGAACTGCTCGACTTACCTCAAACTTAATACTTATAAGCAATGATATAGGAGTTCTGTCAATACCAGCTAAACATAAACAAGAATACAACACATTAATGCTAAACTTCTATGAAACACTAGAAGCTGATGAAGTTATGAAATTCTTATTAGAGAAATGTATTACATTCTTTGATGGATATAACTATAAATCATATAAGGAGCTGTTTAAAAATGGCAACTAAAAGAGCTAATGGAGAAGGCTCTATCGGAAAATATAAAGATGGCTGGTGTTCCCGTATAATGATTGGCTATAATGAAGATGGTAAACCAATAAGAAAAGAATTTTATGGTAAGACTCAAAAGGAAGTTAAAGATAAATTAGATGCTTATAAAAAACAATATTATTTAAGCTCTGATATTTCAGATAATAAAATAACTTTAGAGCATTGGTTTTACAATTGGTTGTTTGAATATAGAATAAAAGATTTAAAACCCAAGTCATTTGAAAGATATGAAAGCATCTATCGTAATTATATTAAAGATACTGATTTAGGCAATGTTAAATTAAAAGACTTAAGAGTATCTCACATACAAAAATATTACAATAGATTGCTTGATTCTAATAAAAGTATACCTACTATAAGACAAATAAACACTAAACTGAAAACCTGCTTATCAGAAGCTGAAAAACAAGGTCTTATACAACGTAATTATTGTACTATGGTAAATATACCAGTTGAGAAAAAGGAAAATAAGCTTGAAATATTGACTCTTGAACAACAAAAGAGTTTTATAAAAGCTATAGAGGGTCATAAATTAGAGGTATTATTTTTACTTGCTCTTGGTACTGGACTTAGATTAGGAGAATTATTAGGACTTAAATGGTTTGATATTGATTTTAAAAAGTCTAATTTAACAGTTAAAAGAACTCTTCAAAGAACATATTTTATAGATAAAAATGGAAATAGAGAGCTTAAAGTATTAGAACAAGAACCAAAGACATCAAATTCTTACAGAACTGTGCCTATTCCAAAGGATGTCTTAAATAAATTGAAAGAACATAAAGTAAATCAAAATACAGATATATTAAAGGCTGGAGAATTATATAGAAATGATAATTATGTATTTTGCAATGAATTAGGTGTCCCTATAGATGATAAAAGACCTTTAAGGAATTTAAAATCTATATTAAACAGCTTAGATATAGAACCTATAAAGTTTCATGGTCTTAGGAAAACTTATGCAACTAGACTTTTTGAGAATGATGTCCCTCCTAAAACTGTACAAGTTTTAATGGGTCATTATGATATATCAATAACTTTAAATATATATACTCAAGTTATGGAAGATAAGAAGGTTGAAGCTGTAGAAAAGTTGGATAAAATATTTTCATTGTAAAAATCAAATACATATAAATATTACAATTTCATATAGTTAATTACAAAATCAAAATAAGGATACAAATTAATTTTATATTATCTTGTATCCTTAATTCGTATCTAGTTTTTTAACTATTTATCTTGGGTAACCTTTATGGTACATTAATCCATTTCCCAGTATTAATTCTTGAGCTAAATATATGATCCTTACAGTGCATATCTGATATGCCATCACTTATAAGTTTATATGTTTCAGAAGTATATAAATAATCCATACTTTCTTCCAAGCTTTTACCTATTTACTTAGAAAACTCTAATCTGATTTTTTTATATAACCTTTGTAGTAGTGTCATCTTAGACTCTATAAAAACTATGCCCTCTATTCACATATAAAATTTAACATGACTAGTTATACACATTTGTTGATTTGTTTTATAATAATTTTAATATTCTTATTTTTCAATCAAAGCATCTTTATATAGCTCTATTTCTATTGACTCAGAAAAAAATTCTGCAATTGATTTTTCGGTAATAAAATAATAGCGTTTACCCTTATTAATATAATCTATGTATTCTTTATTTTTTAATGTTCTTGCAGCGTTTGTAACAGTTAGGTTATGTTTATCAATCAATGTTCCTATTTCTTGTGCTGATAATCTTTTATCTTTGTTATTGTATAGTATTCTAAGTATCTCTATATGAACATCAGGCAAACTTTTATCTCTCCATTCATCTATTTTTTCTTGTAGTTTACTTTCAAACTTATTTTTTTTAATAACTGAGTTTTTACTTGTACATTTAAAACAGTACTTATTTTCTTTGTAAATATTATACTCTAATTCACTATATATTCTACTACAATTTATACATTCTATAACTTCTATATTACTTAATACTTTAGGTATAAAATTTGTCAAATCAAATTCTGCTTGTCTCCAATAATCATACTTTCTTCTCAATTCTGGTCTACCAAAATCTATTTTCTTAGCTATACATAAACCATAATTCAAGCTATAATAAGATCCCTTGTCACCTGCACCTCTTATACTACCTTCATTAACCTTATTTACTAAATATGATAGTTCTAAGGTTTTTAAAAGATATTCATAATCTTTACTTATATAAAAATAAGATGTAGGAAACCAAAAGCTATTACCATTTTTATGACTTTCTATAGTTTCTTTGAATAAATCATTATCAATTTTACCCTCTTGGTAATTTTTTATAATATTTCTCTTTACAGTATATAAATACTTAACTATTTCATCTATTAAATTCTTTTGTGCAACTTGATCTAATAAATTTTTATCATCATAAAATGATTGTTTAAATCTTATATCATTTATAAAATCTGGATATATATTATCCTCATAATATTTCAATGTTGAACTTTTAATATTATCAATAGTAATTGGATCACCATTATTTATTGAACCTAAATAACAATAATTCAATATAAACCCTAATGTTCTAGGTATAGCAGCAGTACACTCAAATAACAACTTCAAATATGTATCCATACTTGCTTTTGATAAATCAAATATATCTTCTATTGATATTTGACCATTAGTATATATCTTTAATCTCTTTTCTAAAGTTCTTTTTATATAATCCATTGAATCTTTTTCTATTCCTGTATAGTTCTTAGTATTCCTTTCAAAAGCATCATAAAAATCTAAAGAAACTGGAATTAGCTTAGTAGAATCAGAATTACCTACATATATTCTTCCAGGATAGGCTGCTATTTTAACATTAAAATAATCATTGTAAGAAGCTATAATCGGAGATATTAATGAATCTACAATTACTTTTTGTCTATCTTTATTTAATTCACTAAAGTCATCCAAAAATAAATATACTTTATTTATTCCATTTTTTTTTAATATCTCCTTTATATTATTTAATATTGAACTAACTGAATATATACGAATTTCTTTTTGTATTTTTTTAGCTCGATATTCATTATTATTCCCTTTATTATAACTCCCAGTTAATGCTATTTCTTTTAATGCTACTTTCCCACCTAAATCTTTTTTGTTATTTATACTCTTAAATTCTTCTATTTCATACTCCTTTTTAAAATCAACATCTATGTACTCTCCATTTTCAATCCTAAAAAATAAATCATCCATTTCATTATCATTTATATCATAATCAGTAATACACAATTTTATTGATTTAAAAATTTCATTTAAAAAATTTCTATATGTTCTCATTTTCACTAATTCATTATGATCTTGATCTGCACAATATGTTTTTATTTCTTCATAACAAGATTGTAAGTTTATATATATAGGTAAAGTGTTTTTTTTATTTTTCTTAATATAATCTTCTGCCTTAACAAAAATAGTAGATTTCCCAGTTCCTCTTCTACCTTTTAAAATAATATGATTATTATCTAACACTTGCCTTAGCATATAATCATTTTCAAATAAATCAACATATACCTCTGATGTTATTACTTTATCATGTTCATCATATACATCTGGCCTTCCACTTTGCATTAAAGACTTAAAAACATTTTCTATACTTCTAGATAATGATACTAGTTCTAGCCCCATAAGATTCTCCTCACACAAATAATTTTATCATTTAATTTTTTTACATATTATAAATTAATTATAAATGCATATGTATTTTTTTACCATATAATCTGGCAAAGAAATCATTTTCCTAAATATTTATGTAAAATTATTTCATTGTTAATATTAAAAAAGATACTATATAACTATGCTTTTTTAGAATCATGTTACTACCAAAACTGTATAAGTCTTAATAGAATATTGTAACATGATATAGAAATAATTTTAAATAAATAAAATTTGAAACTATTCAAAACCTGGTAATATATTTTACATAATAATATTTTTTTACCAACCCTTTAAATACAAGTGTAAATTTATACTTCTTTTATTGTTTTTGCTTCTGATAATTCTTTAGTGACATCAACATCACTATTTAGATATTTTTCACGTTCTAATTCATTTTTAAAGTGAATTGTTGATTTATATATTCTTTTATCTCTATAATTTTTTATTTTTATTTTATAAATATAAACTTCATCTTCTGATATAAGTTCTACATCTTCTATAGAAATATTGCCAAAACAAGTTATTGAGTCAAATTCTAAATCTGTTTTTAGAAGATTAATTCCTTCAGTATTACAAAATTGTATTATTGAGTTAGTATCTTCATTTAATTTCTTATCTAGCTCATTTTCATCAATTTTTTTATCAAAAGTCATTTCTATTTCATTCAGATTTATATATTCTTTGTATGGTTTATTCTCGAAGAAACTTCTATATAACTTTTCAATATTTATTAAATCATTTGAATAAATTGTATGTAAGGGCTTAATATTTATATTTATAATCTTCTCTAATTCCAAAATTCTCTCATAAAAACTAATCATACTTTTAACAGCCCTAATTTCTTTTTTGTTTATCTTTACTTTTGCCTCCAAAACAAAATCATTTATATTAATTATTCCATTCAAGAAATCTTTATATATATTTAAATTCATTATTGCTTCTTTTGAATCTTTACTTTTATCTAAATTTATATTAATATCAAAGGTTATATTATTCATAGAATTATCTATTATATAGGAAATTACAAAAGAATCATCATTTATATTTTTAAATACTTGCTTTTCTTTATCATTGTATTTTTGCCTTTTCATTAAGATTTTTTTCTTATAATTATTACTTTCAATAAATATTTTGAATTCTCTAAATTGTGATGGTATTAAAAAGAAATTTTTTGCTTTCTCTTCCTTTTCAAAAGGTAAACATACAAGATTATTTAGCTTTAATATATTTTCGTCTAATTTTATCCTTCCATCTTTTATTTTAATTGGTTCTTGATTTCTATATGAGTATTCTAATAGTTCTTGAGTAGTATTTCCTTCAAATCCTGATGGATTTTCTAACTTTAGCTCAATGTTACTAAAATCTTCATCTACAACACATACACCATTATCTACATGAATATAATTGATACCTTTAGGTAATGACCTTTTACTTATCTCAGCTAATACAGAGTTTGGTATTCTGAATTTTTCTTTTTTGAAAGTTTTATTAAAATTAGCAAACATAAAACTACATATCCTCCTCTATAGAATCTAATACTATAATTTTTGATATTAAAATGTATTTTTCAAACTCATCAATATTAATTTTACTGCTTATAAATTTTATAACTTCATCTCTATCCATTTCACTTGCAACAAACAAATATTTTATATCATTATAATCGAATTTTAGCCAAGTATTTTTATTTTCTTTTAAAACTTGAGAGTATAAATTATATGCATTTTGATTCAGTGATTCTTTTTGTGTAATTATATCTAGATCTACGTCTTCATCAAATGCTGGTACATATCTCCATTCTTTTTCATCATGAAAATTCATTATTCTATACTCCTCATTCATAAACATTTCTCCTTGTAATGGCTTTATAAACATTATATGACCTAATAAATAGTTTTTATACTTTGTCATATCTTCAGATTCTTGATTATCATTAAGATTTATTAACGACAAATTAAACAATTCAATCAAATCTTTTGCAAGCACAGAATTTTCATTCAAATATTGTATTGCTTGTAAACCCTTACTTATCCCCCACTCTTTATACATACCAATGCCAATATTACCATAATTCATACAATGATGAACTATTTTTTGAATACATATATCACAAAAACAAGTCATTGGAAATGACATTTTATCCATATTTTCAATGCCTAGATAATATATATCCTCCTCATTATATCTAGGTATAAAAGCTCTATTTTCTAAAATATATTTTAGATATTCTAACTTTTTCATAAAATTGAATAAAGCATTTGCACTCTGCTCAGATTTCATTACAGACTTATCATATTCAACTTTTTTAGATTTCTCCAACAGTCCCCCATAGTTTGTTAAATTCAAAAATTTTTCCTCCTTGATTTTTCTATGATCCTAAATAGATTTAATAAAATTTTGTTCTATTAATTATATTATTTTTAAGCATATATAGCAGCAACCTATGTATTATTAATTATATCAATTATTTAGAAAATTTAAAATCCTCATATCATTTTCACTCCACTATTTATATGTACCATGATATTTTTAATCACTCTATCAAGTTAACAATCCCTATATAATTTGAAGGTATAATTATACACCCTAAATGCACCCCAATATACCCTCAAAAAAACCTCATTTTCTGTGGTTGGGGTATGGTTGGTGGATTTTATCATCAAAATAAAAAATACTAGTCAACAAAGACTAGTATTTCCAAGTATTTCATCATTCTTTTTTAAAAATTGGTGGAGACGAGGGGAGTCGAACCCCTGTCCGCAAATCTTTTCCTCGCTGCATCTACATGTGTAGCCAACTTTACTAATATCTCACCTTACATAACGCCAAGTGGCAGGCTCTATGCTTAGCCAGTCCCAATTAATCTACCCTAAGTCGAGACACCCTCAAAGTAGTTCCCTGCATAATGACGTCCAGTCTTAGCCGGCAGGAGGGCTAAGAGGGACGAGCAGCAACTAGGCTGCTATCGCGAAATTATCGTCTGCGTTTATTTTAAAGTTCCCCAGTTTTTACGTGACCCAGAGTAACACGACACGCAGCCTCAAGTTCCAAACCCACGTCGAAACCTTTACGCCCCCTTGAGTAGTTTATAGTCCATTAGACTCTTCGCAAACTTTATCACCATTCTTATTAAATTTTTAATGTATATATAATATAATACTTTTAAGAATAAAAATCAATGTTATGTTCTAGATAATAAAGAATTTTATTCTAAAAAATACAATTTTAACTAGTTTAATATTTCCCTGTCATTTCTCTTTCTATACGTCTTTGGGCATCTTTCTTAGCCATATCTTGACGCTTGTCATATAACTTCTTACCTTTTGCTAAAGCAATCTCTACTTTAACTTTACCATTTTTTAAATATAAACTAAGTGGTATAAGTGAATACCCCTTTATAGTAGTTGCTCCAATAAGTTTTCTTATCTCATGCTTGTGAAGCAATAACTTTCTCACTCTTAGAGGGTCAACATTAAATATATTTCCTTGCTCATATGGACTTATATGAACTTGTTTTAAAAATACTTCACTGTTATCTACAGATGCAAATCCATCACTTAGGTTGACTTTACCCTGTCTTATTGATTTTACTTCTGTTCCTTTTAATTCAATTCCACACTCATAGGTTTCCTCTATAAAATATTCATGTCTTGCTCTTTTGTTTGTTGCTAATATTTTTTTACCAGCCATATAAATCTCACCTTCTTTGCTAGAAATTTCTTTAATATATACTAAAAATTTACTAATTATTTTATATCTACAAATCTTTTGACTACCCTGTATGATAACATATTCAAGTACTTTAGTCAATATGACAACTCATACATTAAACTAATTAAGCAATATATATTAAATAATATAACAACATATTGTAAGAAATTGCATCTACTCTATTTAATGCAAAGTCAAAATAAATTACTAAAAATAATCTATCAAACTCAAAACAAAAATTTTAATACTCCAATACCTATTTTTCTCTTTTCTCTTTTCTCTTTTCTCTTTTCTCTTTTCTCTTTTCTCTTTTCTCTTTTCTCTTTTCTCTTTTCTCTTTTCTCTTTTCTCTTTTCTCTTTTAAATAATTTTAACACTCTCACAAAATATAATACCCACAAATTATAAATACTACTCAAAATACATACTCAAACAATATACTTCAATTATAAATATTCTTAAAATTTCTTAATATCTATGTAAAACTTTGATGATAAAGTAGCTAATTTTTCAAAAAAAATGTAATATATAGTTATATCTTATAATATTTTAGAGATAAATTTTAATATAGTAGGGAGAAATTTGTATGGATTTAAGCAAAAAAGTAAAAATTTTAGAAAATACATCAGATGGTAGAAGTGAATTTGAAATATTAGAATTTGAAAAACTTGAAGGTGCTTCTAGCCCAATGATGGCAATGGGATTATATTTTGCTAGAGAAGCTGGCTTGAAGGCTAGACAAATTAAGATAAAATTAAATAATTCATCAATAAAAACAGAAGCTGGTGCACTGTACTATTATAAAGGAAAGATATCTTCTGAAACTAAAATTGGTGGTGTTGGAGGTCTTTTCAAAAAAGGAATATCAGGAGCACTTACTAATGAATCAATGATGAAACCTACATATAAGGGTACTGGCGAAGTTTACTTAGAGCCTTCTTTTAGACATTATTTATTTATGAGCCTTGATAATGATTCTATAATCGTCGATAAAGGTCTATTCTATTGTTGCTCTGACACTATAGAAGTAAAGGCATTTACGCAAAAGAACTTCTCTTCTGCTTTACTTGGTGGTGAAGGTTTCTTCCAAATAGAGTTAAGTGGTACTGGTGTAGTTGTTCTAGAATGTGTTGTGCCTCAAAGTGAAATTGTAGAATATGAATTGAGCAATGGAGAAGAATTAAAAGTAGATGGTAACTTTGCAATAGCCAGAACATCTGGAGTTAATTTTTCTGTTACAAAGTCAGATAAATCTTTAATTGGTTCTGCTTTAAATGGTGAAGGTTTCTTAAATACATTTACTGGAAATGGTACAGTTTGGTTAGCTCCTACTCAAGTAATGTACGAAAAACTAAGCTTTGGAGCCATGCCTACTAATGATAATATGAATAATAAGGTTTCTAAGCAAAAATAGAAATTTTATGAAAATTTTATAAAACTATTCATGTAAAGTTAATATAAAATATACTTTTGACATCTTTAGATAAAATTTAGTAAATAGATATATTTTATAATATAAAGACATCAGTGTAAATATAAAAAAGCTGTAGGTAAATTTGTTTCTACACAAATCTACTTACAGCCTCAAATCTACTAATAGCCTCTTTTATAAATATAAATTCATATTTAAAAATATATTCTTTTTATCTGATGCTCTAATTCAAATCTTATCTGCGTTAAATCATTCAATTATCAATAAATCCAATTAAATAAAATTATTGATAGCATATATTATAAATCTAATAACTTTTATTATAGTTCTGATTATTAACCTAAAAATGCCTATTATTACTCTATTTGATTTACCTACAATAAACAATTTTAATCTAACTAACCAATCTTTCTCTTTATTGGCTTTATCAAAAGAGATACAACTATAAGCACAATACTTCCACATATCAACCAATACTTTTCATCAAAGCTACCTCGACTCATAGACATTATAAAGAAATTTCCAACATACTTATCTTTAGTCATCATATTTAAAATTAAATATCCTATAGATACCATATATCCTATAATAGTATTGTTAAATAAATTAGAAAATAACATACCTAAACTTCCTATAAACATAGCTGATGCAAAACTCCCCACAATATATTTAAATATAGGAAAATTGCCTCCAAGATGTTTTAACATCAGTACAAATCCAGCAATTAACACAAGTATACTTATAATTGACATTATTATTCTTATTAATTGTATAACTACTTGAGATACTGATTTTGATGATACTATCTCATCAATTTCCTTTGATTGTTCTAAGTAAAATATAGGAACTATCATTATTATTCCTACTATTACAACATAGTTTTCAAGACATATAGCTGCTGAAATACTATCTAAATTTGCTACCCCTTGTATAAATGGAATCAAACATAACATACCAATTGAACATATTAGATTAATTAGAGTGCTTAATTTGAAGTTTTCTTTTATTAAAACTAAATAATTTTGAAAACCTTGAACCAACATTAAGATTCCCCCTTCTTTTTTGTTCATATAAAAATGTAGTTATCAAGACAATTATTAATGCTCCTAATCCTATTAAAAGTCTATTACTCATAATAGTATTAAAGTTTTCTGCTATAATAGTTCCATTTAGTACATTATTATGTCTTATCATTAGTCCCATTGATGGATAATCTCCTTCAAGACCTATAGAGTTTATACTGTAAAACCACCAAATTAATTGAACAATAATTGCTACTGGTGTGTCTGTTAAAACAGTCAGACTCACTCCTACAGCTGTAACTATCATAAGAGTTGGCAATAACCACCACAGTGTATATTTTATAAATGCTAAATTATCAACAGAAATTCCTTCATCTTTAGCAAATGAAATTAAAGGAAGTAATTCTTTTATACCTAAAATTAAAACTGGCAACATCATCATAAATACAAGAGCAAAATATCTTGATAAAATTATTTTAGATGTTGATGCTTGTTTTGAATAGACAATTTCGCTCATTCTTGAACGTCTATCTTTCATTGACATAAAAACTGCTACAAATACTGGAAATATACTTAAAATTATACCAATATAGTCACAAAAAATTCTTGCATAACCATTAGTTACTTTATCTTTTTGTATTGTATAGTTATAATTTTGCATAGCTTCTTCATAAGTAATTGGAACTATACCAAATCTTTGTAATTTATCAATGGCATACGCAGACCCACCACCTAAAATTTCATCTACGCTTTGCATTATTTCTTCAAATTTTTCAAATGATAATTTAGAAGAATTTATTTCTATATTTTCTCCACTTTCCCAAATTGAGTTTACTTTGTCAATACTGTTACCAGTTATCTCCTCAATATACTTCTCTATAGTTTGGGTTTTGCTTTCATTTAATTTTATATGCTTAATAATTCCCATTGGATATGTTGTATATGAATTTTCTTGATATTCTCTAATTAAACTTATAGTTGCACTTGGAATTACTTTATCAGACTTCAAAGATTCTTTTTGACCATATGGATATTGATTGTGTTTTAAGTAGTATTCATCAATGTTTTCTACTCTTTGAGGAGCAACTAATGGATTCCCTTCATTAGGAATATTTTTGCTTACATCTTCTGAAACTGAGCTTCCAAGTTGTGAAATATAGAAAACTACTAATACTACAATAAAAACATAATAGACTGTGCTTTTTAATATGTTTTTACACTCTTTTATAAATAGATTCATATCTTATTTCCTCCCATCATAAGCATATAGCCATCTTCGATAGTTGGATTACATTCTACTGCTGTTTCAAAAGGTTTTTCTTCTGATATGATTCTAAGTGTAGCTTTTCCACCTTGAGTCAACATACCTATAACTACAAATCTATTTTTTATATTTTCTATGTCCTTTTTATCTACTTCAACACTATATACTTTTCCATAAGCAAGTTTTGTTAATGCCTCAGTTGTTCCATTATATATAACTTTTCCATTATCTAATATAGCTATATTTTCACATGTTGCTTCTATGTCTCCTACAATATGTGTTGATAATATAACTATTCTATCATTGGCAATCTCACATAATAAATTTCTAAATCGTATACGCTCTTCTGGGTCAAGTCCTGCTGTTGGTTCATCTACGATTAAAACTTTAGGATTGTGAATCAGCGCTTGGGCAATTCCAAGTCTTCTATTCATACCTCCAGACAAAGATTTTACTTTTACTCTTTGATGATTAGTTAAATTTACTTTACTTAATAACTTATTGATAATTTTTCTTCTTTTTCCTGATGGTATATTTGATAAAACAGCTAGATAATCCATTGCTTCATACACTGTCATATTTGGATACATTGAAAAATCTTGAGGAAGGTAACCAACCATATCTCTAATTTCTTTCGTTTTTTCTATAGGAATTCCACACATATCTATTGAGCCATCAGTTTTTGACAATAAAGTAGCTAGAATTCGCATAAATGTTGTTTTTCCTGCTCCATTTCTTCCCAAAAGTCCAAACATTCCACTATCAATTTCAATGTTTACATTTTCAAGAGCCAATTTTGAACCAAACCTCTTACTGAGATTAGACACTGATATTTTCATTTCCATATATAAGTACACCCCCATAAATCATTTTATAGTATTTTATTTTTATTAATTTTTTATTATATTTCCATAATAAATTCTAAAACTTAAGATATTATTTAGAAATTTCTAAATTTTTTCTAAAGATTCTAATTTCTCTTAATAAATAAAATAAATACGCTTATATACTAATGACTTCTGTACTATAGTGATTTAAAAATAATTGAAGTGTCTAAAGATAATATTACTATTTAAAAAGTTCTTTTAAAATTACTATAATTGGATTACATTCTACTGCTGTTTCAATATGTACGTTTATAAAGGCATCATTTACTCATATCTAACTTTATTAAAATTTACAACTTTATAGTAAACAACTTTATAAAACTTACAATCTTATGATAAATAGCTTTATAATAATCATTACATTATACAAAATATTACAGCTTGTCCCTCATTAGAAGCTACTTGCATAAATTTTTTAAGTTCAATTAAATTAGCCCATACATATTCAAAAAATTCATCCTCATCTTCATCATCCATAACAGGATAAATTTCATTTTCTAGCATTTCACTGACACTAAATTTTTTTCTAAATTCTTCTTCTTCCAAATTGTTCATTGCCTCTGATAGTTTTTTTACATCATTAGCTGTAATTAACATAGGATAAAATTCTCCTTCAATTTCCATAAATGTGTTTCCACTCAACACTAATTTACTAAAAATATTAGCATTATCTCCACCAAAAGGACAACCAGTTAGAGTAAACTGAATTGCATGCCATGCTTTATCAATATTAATACTGCTATCTTCCTGTACATCTTCAAACATAAAATCCTCTAAGTTATCTGTTGATTGTTGTAATTTCAAAATATTTTCTTCACTTATTCTAAAGTAACTTCCTATCATGCCCATAATTACTTCCCTCCTAAGTAGTATTTTTATAATTTTAACTCATAACAAAAGGTATTGACAAGAAAATTCACTAAAAAAAATGTCATTACATCTTAAAAATCAAAGTATACATGAGGTAATATTTCTGATGTGGAACCAAAGAATTTTATTACGCACACACATGCACTAATATTGCATAAACTAGTTCTATCTTTTTAGTAAAATACATGTGTTGTCGTGTCAAAATTATATAAAATAAAAAATAAGTGTATCTCAAGTTCTAAATGATACACTTATTTCCTATAAAAATCTATTTTTTAATATATATTTTTTGCCAAATGCTAAATATGGTCTAAACATCTCCTTTTTATCAAATATTCTACATTTAGTCATACCATAAACACTACAAATGTTCATGTCTACTTTTAAATATTTCTGTATTTTCTTATTTTAAGATATTAATTTTTTCCTGTTTACTCTTATTTTCAAATATTAAACCTTATTCTTTATATTTTGTTTATTCTTCAATCTTTTCAACTATCTCAAAGTCAATTTCTTTAAAGTCTACATTTACACCTTCAACTTTTATCTTAACAAGGTCACCTATTTTATATGACTTCTTGGTTCTCTCACCTAACACACTATAAGAACTTTCATCATAGATATAATAGTCATCATTCATATTTGCAAGTCTTATCAATCCTTCTATAGTATTATCTAGCTCAACAAATATTCCAAATGAAGTTACACTAGATACAACACCTTCAAACTCTTGACCAACTTTATCCTTCATATAAAGAGCCTTATAGAAGTCATGTACATCTCTTTCAGCCAATTCTGCTTTTCTCTCTTTTTCAGATGATTGAACAGATGCATAATCTACTATAGTAGTAAGTTGCTCTTGTCTCTTTCCATTTATCTTATTATTTAAAGACTCTTTTATTATTCTATGAATTTGAAGGTCAGGATATCTTCTTATTGGTGAAGTAAAGTGACAATAGAATTTAGCAGCTAACCCAAAGTGTCCACTACATTCTGGTGAATACTTAGCCTGTTTTAAAGAACGAAGCATTATGGTACTGATTGCTCCCTCTTCTGTTTTGCCTTTTATCTTCTCTATTATTCCTTGTAATGCCTTTGGATGTACTTCTTCTTTATCACCTTTTATTGTATATCCAAATGTAGATATAAATTTACTCAATTCTTCCATTTTTTCTAAAGATGGTGTTTCATGTATTCTATACACAAATGGTATACCCATCCAATAAAAATGTTCAGCAATTGTTTCATTACTTATAAGCATAAACTCTTCTATTATTTTATTAGAAATTCTTCTTTCATATGGTTTTATATCTGCAACTTCTCCATTTCCATTTAGAATTATCTTTGCTTCTGGGAAGTTAAAGTCTATAGCCCCTCTTTTTTCTCTTCTTGACATAAGAATTCTAGCCAAAATTTCAGAATTTTTAAAATCATCTACAACATGTTCAAAAGTTTTTTTAAGCTTTTCATCATCTTTTTCTAATATATCGGATACTTCTGTATAAGTCATTCTAGCCTTTGAATTTATTATAGATTCACATATTTCATGCTTAACTACATTTCCCTTATGGTCTATTTCCATAAATATAGAAAGAGTTAATTTGTCTTCAAATGGATTTAAACTACATACTCCATTAGAAAGAGTCTTTGGCAACATTGGAATTACTTTATCTACTAAATATACAGATGTAGCCCTTTTTAAAGCTTCTTTATCTAATTTATTTTTTTCTCTTACATAATGTGTAACATCAGCTATATGAACCCCTAATTTAAAGTTTCCATTAGATAATACCTCTATTGATATAGCATCATCTAAATCTTTTGCGTCATCTCCATCTATAGTAAATATATTTAAATCTCTTAAATCTCTTCTTCTTTTTACCTCTTCTTCTGGAATTTCAACAGCAACAGCTTCTGCTTCTTGCAATACCTTTTTAGGAAATTCTTCTGGAAGACCATGTTCTCTTATTATAGAGTCTATTTCTACTCCTCTTTCACCTTTTTGACCCAGTATTTCTATAATCTTTCCTTCTGGTTTTCTATCTTCTTGTGGCCATACTGTAATTTCACAAACTACCTTATCATTATCTACTGCACCACTAAAATATCTTTTAGGTATATATACATCCTTAGTAAATTTCTTATTGTCTGGTGTTACAAATCCAAAAGTTTTACTTGATTGAAAAGTACCTACTATTTTAGTTATTTCTCTCTTTATAATTTTTACGATTCGTCCTTCTGCTCTTTTTTCTTCAGTTGCAGGTACAACTATCTCTGCCATAACTCTATCATTATGCATAGCTCCATTTATATTGTCACTTGAGATAAATAAATCTTGTGTGTATTCAACATCAGATTCTACAAATCCAAAGCCTTTTTTATGTGATGTAAATTTACCAACAAAATATCCCATTTGATTTGATGATACTATTTTATTTTTCTTAGTAAAACATATATATCCATCTTCCTCTAATTCTTCTAAAAAATTATAGAACATTGGCATTTCTGATGAATGTATATCAAAAATTTCTGCTAATTCTTCCTTTTTTAGAGGATTATATGCACTTTCGTTTATTAATCCTAACAAACTCTCTTTAAGTCCTGGTATCATTTTTTCCTCCTATTTTACTTTCTTGTTATATTATTTTTTTAGTTTTCTATTATATTACCCTTTGTATATCTTCTATATTACCTTTCATATATCTTCACACACCGTTTTTTATATTCTTTTATTATTGTTTCAAGTTAAATCAATTATTATATGTTTTTTATATTTAATTGAAATTATCTTAATAAATCTTTAAAAAAGTTATGATAATTCTCTAATAATAGTTTAAGTTATCATAAGCACAATTGTAATTTACTTAAAATATCATTATTACAGCTACTTTATCACCTAATTATACACCATCATATAGAATTGGTAAAATATTCATTCCATCTAAGTATTACTATATAATAATTTATTCTATTAGTATACTCAAATTAAGTTAAATTTATATAACTCAATTAATTTTTTAAATATAACTTTTTATAATATAAAACTTATAATAAAAGTAAATTTATATGTTAAATTAGGTTGATTTTTTATTGTTTTTTATTTATTCTAATATTAAAGGCTTGCAAACGTTTTTTGACAAGTCTTTATTTTATATAAATTAAATAAATTTTTTTATTATAAATAATATATTAAATTTAAACTAATCTACTTATTGGAGGAGATAAACTTGGAAGAAGTAATTGCAAAAATTATTACCATAGAAAATGGTTTTAAAGAAATCGAAAATATTGCTAAAAAAATTGTAAAAAATAATGACTCAAAGAAGTGTTATTATCTATCAATTTACTTATATAGATCAGAATACTATCAAGTAAGAGAATTAGCAGTGTTTATATTAGGCTTTATATCAATACATATTTCTGAAGCCTTATTATTTTTAAAAAACAATGTGAGTAAAGATGAAAACTGGAGAGTACAAGAAATATTAGCTAAATCATTTGATTATTATTGTAGTGAAGTTGGATATGATAAATCACTTCCTGTGATAAAAGAGTGGTTAAGTTCTGACAACCCAAATATAAAGAGAGCTGTAACAGAAGGGCTTAGAGTTTGGACTATCCGAGACTATTTTAAGACCAACCCCACTGTAGCTATATCATTGCTTTCTAGTTTAAAAGATGAGGACAGTGAATACTTAAGAAAATCTGTTGGAAATGCTCTCAGAGACATAAGTAAAAAACATCCAGATTTAGTAAAAAACGAATTAAACTCATGGGATGTTTCAAATAAAAAAGTTGAACTTGTATATAAACTTGCTTCAAAACGTATTTTGGCAAAATAAATTGGAGGTGACTATACTTGAAGCTTCGTGAAAAATATACATGTCCATTAGAACTAACACATGATATGATAAAAGGTAAATGGAAGTCTATTATATTATGGAGATTACGTATAGGTCCAACTTCTCTATCAAAACTAGAAAAAGAGATTAATGGAATCAACCAAAAAATGTTGCTTGAACAACTTAAAGAATTGATTGAATTTGGGATGGTTGATAAAAAAACCTATGAAGGATATCCACTTAAAGTTGAATATTCACTTACACCTATTCGTGGAAAGCAGATGTTAGATGCTTTGGCTATAATGCAAGATATAGGAATTAATTTCATGCTAGAGAATGGTAAAGTAAGTAATTTACCATTATTTACAACTGGTATATAATAAACTTACAGAAAATTTTTATTAATTTATTATATATTTAGGAGGCAAATTATTATGAAAGTAACTAGTACAGGTATAGTAAACGGTGTTATAGAAGATAAATATGGAAAAAGAGGAAATCAATTTAATAAAGGTGGTATGCCTACATATTCATTACCTCTAAAATTTGAAGATGCTCCAGAACATACAGTGTCCTTTGCTGTATTTTTAGAGGACAAAGATTCAGTTCCTGTATGTGGATTTGCATGGATACATTGGCTAGCTGCAAATATAACAAAAGATGAATTAAAGGAAAATGAAAGCATAACAGCTACTGATTTTATTCAAGGGACTACTAGTTGGCATAGTAAATTAGGTGATATTGGTAGATTAGAAGCTAGTGTTTATGGTGGTATGGCTCCTCCAGATAGACCACATGTTTATGAAATACATGTGTTTGCCCTTGATACTACTCTTAATCTTGAAAAGGGATTTTATATGAATGAGTTTTTTGAAGCCATGGATGGGCATATTTTAGATATATTTACACTTAAAGGGAGTTATTCTAATTAATTAGATTTACTATAGCTAATCATTAATTTGTTACACTTAATTAATGATTAGCTTAATTGCTATTAAATTATTTTTCTATTTTAATTAATTGTTGATTCAATGGATTCGAATTATTTTTTATATTTTATTTAACTATTAAATCAATTAATTTCAGGTTATTTCTTATATTTAACTAATTATTATTTTATGCCTTATTAAAAGAAGATATAAACACATTTAATAAATCTATATAAAATTTCGAGGAGTTATTATGATAAAAAAAATAGACCATGTGGTCATTACTACCAATAATATAGAAAACTGCATAAATTTTTATAAAAAGCTTGGTTTTACATTAAAGATGGCAAATGAAAGATATGAACTTTACTCTGGAGATTTCAAAATAAATGTCCATTTAAAAGGTCATGAACTTTCACCTCACAGCAAAAACGTACAAACAGGTAGTGCTGATTTGTGTTTTGAGATAAATACTAATATTGACATGACAAAAACAAACTTAGAACAAAATGGTATTAAAATTAAGCAAGGAATTGTAGAACGCACAGGAGCCTTTGGTGAAATGAAGTCTATTTACTTAAGAGACCCTGATGGAAATTTAATCGAATTGTCAAGTTATGGAGAATAAACTTTGGAAAATTTAATTCTATCTATAAATGTAGTTCTTCCTTTGTTTCTCACAATGTCACTTGGGTATGTTCTGAAAAAATTAAGTTTATTTGATGAACATACTTTAAATAAAATGAATAATGTTTGTTTCAAATCTTTCCTGCCATTACTATTATTTTTTAATATATACAATACGGATTTAAATGGTTCTCTTAACCTCAAACTTATGGCTGTAGCTATTATAAGTATTTTTTCAATCTTTTTACTCTTAGTTTTTATTATACCTAAGATTGAAAAAGATAATAAAACAAGAGGTGCATTAATACAAGGTATCTTTCGCAGTAATTTTGTTATATTTGGTATACCTGTAACAATCTCACTATTTGGTGATAAAAATATTGGGGTTACATCTTTATTAATTGCAGTTATTGTTCCTATGTTCAATGTATTATCAGTCATAATACTTGAGATTTTTAGAGGTGGTAAAATAAATATAAAGCACATGATTAAAGGTGTTTTAACAAATCCTCTCATAATAGCTTCTGTAATAGGATTGATAATGCTTATTTTAAATATTAAAATCCCTGAGTTTTTACATAAAACCATTGGTGATATTTCCAAAATTGCTACTCCCCTATCACTTATAATTCTAGGTGGGTCTTTCAGCTTTTCTGCTATAAAAGGACATATAAGACCAATTATACTGGGAGTGTGCGGAAAACTTATTCTTATACCTGCTATATTTTTACCAATTAGCATTTTTCTTGGATTTAGAAATGTAGAATTAGCTTCACTTATGATAATGTTATCTGCTCCAACTGCTATTTCTTCATTTACAATGGCCCAACAGATGAATTCTGATAGTGAACTTGCTGGACAAATTGTAGTATTTACCTCTGCATTTTCCATAATCACAGTATTTATAATAATATTTATCTTAAAACAGAATAATCTTATTTAGTAATATCCTATAGTATAATTTGGTATAATAAGAAATATATACTTGTATTGTAAGAAACACATATTGATAGCATAGTAAATATATATTGATATTGTAATAAATATATACAGAAAATAAGTACTACTCATAACTCAAAAAAATATATAAAAGGTGGCCTATAATAAATATAGTTCACCTTTTATATTGAAATTCATATTCTCTATTGAAACTTGTATTCTTTACTGAAACTCATAAAATTTCAAGTTTTTTAAAAAATAGGATATAGCTTATTACTTATAAAAATTATATTGGCATATCCTCTTTTTTTATATTATTTTTTAGCTTTATCAGTTGATAATTCACCTACAGTTGTATACTTAACATCCCCCTCTTTAGGATTTCCTACTTGTACTGGCAGATTAGGTTGTGTTTGCCATTGCCACCATCCACCATCAAATAAAGTGATGTTTTTCCATCCATTTTCATAGCACATTAACCAAGGAATAGTTGCTCTCCATCCAGTTCCACAATAAAATGTTGTATTTGTATCTTTTGTCACATCAATATCTTTAAAATAACCTAATACTTTATCAAAATCTACATAGCTTCCATCTTCATTCATATAATCTTGCATACTGCTTGCATCAGTACCTGCACGCCCCCATACAGCACCCTTTGGCTCTCCAGCTTTATCAATATAATTGTAACCACTTGTTTTTCCAGAGAACTCTTCTAAGCTTCTTATACTTACTAGTCTAAAGTTAGGGTCATTTTTTAATTTATTTTCTACATCTTTTATATCCATTACATATTCTGGATGAGCTGGAACTTTTACACCAAACTCTTTTTGAGATTTTGGCTCTACTGCTCCTTTTTCTACATCATATTTTGCATTTTTCCATGCTTCAATACTCCCATCCATAACTTTAACATTTTTAACACCAGCCCAAAGACAAATGAATGCTATTCTATCTACTCCTGAATCAGAACCATATAGTATAACAGTTGTATCTGATGTAATACCATTGCTAAGTAATACTTTTTCAACTACATCTGCTGGTTTGATATTGTAGTTATCAAAGTCTTTTACTCCTTCATCATTATCATATTCTAAAGAGTCTGTATCAATATGAATAGCTCCTGGTATATGCTGTTTCAAGTAGCCTTCATTTTGTTCAGTTGCTCCCCATGAGCCTTCTGCAATAACATAATTTTTAGACTCTGGTTGATTTCCATCAATAACACTTTTTACCCACTTAGGTGATACAAATACTTTTGTTGTATCAACTGGGTCAGCTGTAACCTTTTCCGCATTAGCATCTTTATTACTTGCTTCATTTGAATTGTTGTTTGAACACCCAACTAATAAAGTCGCAATCATAGCTATACATAATATTAAACTTAATAACCTTTTTTTCACGTTTTTCCCTCCATCTTATCTAGTTTTCATCTAAAAAGTATATCATATAGCTTTTTTCTATTCAATAATTCTACAGCTTATACATAATATTGGCTATACAAAATATCTATACTTCATCTTACTCTTTATACAAAATTTCTATATAACATTCTATTTATGTCTTACTATTAAATTATATTGATTTATATTATAATATTTTAGTAGTAAACATTATAATATAAATCAATATAATATTTTTAGTTTGTCTATAATTTAATATAATAAGGAGAAATACTAATGAAGAAAACACTCTATAGTATTACAATACTATTTCAAATTGCTTTTCTAATAGGATGTAAGGTTTTTGAAAAATATGCAAATACAAGAATGGGAATGCATAGGTGGGTAACATACACTAACAGAAACTTTGAAAGAGATTATCCTATTGAATCACTTAAAATAGCTCTAATAGCTATTCTTATCGTTTTTACTATAATTGCAATTATACTGCTAATTCAAAACACTATTTTAAAAAAGAACTATAATTTATTTGGTAAATTAATGGGTCTTTTAACAATAATAATCAACACTCTTTTATTAAAGTTTATATTAACAAATACACAATATACTAACAGTTCCTACTTTTTTTTAATAATGATGCTTAGTATGGTATCTATTTTGCAAATTATCAAGTTGATTGTGCATACTAGAATGATTAAAAATTAGATATATCAAAAGCTAGATATTAAAAACTATATAACAAAAATAGATATATCAAAAATTTATTTTATAAATATCTGACTCAATTCATAAAATAAAAACTGGACCAATAATATAAAATCATTAGTCCAGCTTTTACTTTACGTACTTTTTTATGTTGACGTACTTTTATTAAAAACTAAATTTAATTTTTAAATGTAACCAAAATGCACTAATTAAATAATGGCCAGTTATTCAACAATACCACTACTTCTTAACTATAAGTAGTGCCAATGCATTTATAAAAAATAATACTGCTGTTATCTTTGTAACTCTAGCAAGAAATGCTTGTTTTCCTTTTGGTTTAAAGTAAGCTTGACTTCCTTCTCCACCAAACTCTGAAGGTAAAGCATTCTTAGAATCTTGAGGCATTATGCTAATTACTAGTAAAATCCCTAGTACTACTTGCACACCCATTAAAATGTTGCCCATTCTTGCCCCTCCTATCTTTCTATTACTTAAATTTCATTACTCTTTAGTGTATCACAATAATATAGTCATTTCAAGACTATTATGTTATAAATCACAAACAAAACTGATATCAAAAGCCATCAAAATATATCTATAGTTTTTAATTATAGCAATTATTTCAAAGCTTTTATTTATTTTCCTAATAAAAATGGCTTACATATAAAAAGGGATAAGTGCTTTGAAAAATCAATTAACACTTATCCCATTTATCTCTTATAAGATAAACTTAAAATCTTTTATACTATCTTTTTAATCCTTAAAAACTATTTTTTTAAGTTATAGAAAGATTTTAATCCACAGTATCTAGCTTGCTCTCCAACCATTTCTTCTATTCTTAATAATTGGTTGTATTTAGCAACTCTATCAGTTCTTGATGGAGCACCAGTTTTTATTTGTCCAGCATTTACTGCAACAGCTAAATCTGCTATAGTAGAATCTTCAGTTTCTCCTGATCTATGAGATATAACAGCAGTGTACCCTGCTCTCTTAGCCATTTCTATTGCATCTAGAGTTTCAGTTATTGTACCTATTTGGTTAACTTTAACTAATATAGAGTTAGCTACTCCATTTTCAATTCCTTTTTCTAATCTTTCTGTATTAGTAACAAATAAGTCATCTCCAACTAATTGTAATTTGTTTCCTAATTTTTCAGTTAATAATTTCCATCCATCCCAATCTTCTTCATCTAAACCATCTTCTATAGTTATTATTGGGAAGTTGTTTGACCAATCTTCATATAAAGCAACCATTTCAGCAGCAGTTAATTCTTTTCCTTCTCCAGCTAAAACGTATTTTTTAGTTTCTTTATTGTACATTTCTGTAGCAGCAACATCAAGTCCTAACATAACATCTTCTCCTGGCTTATATCCAGCTTTTGTTATAGCTTCAACTATTAATTCTAAAGCTTCTCTGTTTGAACCTAAGTTTGGAGCGAATCCACCTTCGTCACCTACACCACAAGCTAATCCTTTTTCTCCTAAAACTTTCTTTAATGAATGGAATACTTCTGCTCCCATTCTTAAACCTTCTTTAAAGCAACAAGCTCCTACTGGTAATATCATGAACTCTTGAACATCAACGTTATTATCAGCATGTTCTCCACCATTTAATATGTTCATCATTGGAACAGGTAATTGCTTAGCATTTACTCCACCTAAGTATTGGAATAATGGTAAACCTATTTCATCAGCAGCTGCTCTAGCTACTGCCATTGAAACACCTAATATAGCATTAGCTCCTAATTTACCTTTGTTTGGAGTTCCATCTAATTCTATCATCATTGCATCTATAGCTGGTTGGTCAAATGCATCCATTCCTTCGATTTCTGGTGCTATTATTTCATTTACGTTAGCAACAGCTGTTTCTACACCTTTTCCTAAGTATCTTCCTTTGTCTCCATCTCTTAATTCAACAGCTTCAAAAGCTCCTGTAGATGCACCTGATGGAACTATTGCTCTTCCCATTGCTCCATCTTCTAATACTACTTCAACTTCTACAGTTGGATTTCCTCTTGAGTCTAATACTTCTCTAGCATATACTAATTCAATAACTGACATTTGTATATCTCCCTTCGATTTTTCTATTAGTTAAATTTTCATTTACTGTAAACATCCGTCTACTAGTTTTAATCTACTTATTATATTATAGTACAGAAAGTTATTTTTGAAAATTAGATACAAATTTATTTGATGGGTAAATTTGTAAAAGTTTCTATTTTTATTTTATTTTTTATAATTTTTAACTTATCTATTAGCCAAAATCAATCTTCAATACATAAATATACAGATAAACTTAAAACATGAAACACAAAATTTACAACTAATGATTCTAATAATTTTTGATTTTATAATATATATTAATTATTATTTTTTACATCATTTTACTTAAACTTTATAAAATTCACTTAGACTGAAATACTTTTAAGTTTACTTTATTGTAAGTTACTATTCTACTTATCAATTCAATTTATAAACTTATTAATTCAATTTCTAGCACCTAATTTTGCATATTCAAATTCTTTAGCAAAAATTTCAAATGGCACTAGATTAATAGATAATACTTATTAAGCTTAACTATTTTGAAATAAGTGAATGACCAGTCATTTCTTCTGGTTTTTCTAACTTCATCATATCTAAAACAGTTGGCGCTATATCAGATAATCTTCCTGCGTCTAATAATTTTGCACCTTCAAATTCTTGTCCAACAACCACAAATGGTACTGGATTAATAGAGTGGGCTGTTACAGTCTTTCCTGTTTGTGGGTCTAACATGTATTCAGCATTTCCGTGGTCAGCAGTTATTATTGCGCTTCCACCTAGCTCTATTATTTTATCTACTAATTTTCCTACACAAGTATCTACAGTCTCAACAGCCTTTATAGCTGCTTCAATATTTCCTGTATGACCTACCATGTCAGGGTTTGCAAAGTTTAAAACTATAAAGTCAAACTTATCTTCTCCTAGTTTTTCTAAAGCTTTGTCTGTTAATTCATATGCAGACATCTCTGGTTGTAAGTCGTAAGTTGCAACCTTTGGAGAAGGTATTAATAATCTCTCTTCACCTTTGTTTGGCTCTTCTACTCCACCATTGAAGAAGAAAGTAACATGCGCATATTTTTCAGTTTCAGCAGCTCTTAATTGAGTTTTTCCATTTTTCGCAAGATATTCACCCAGAGTATTAGTTAAAGATTGTGGTCCAAATGCTATATGCACTTCTTTTATAGTTATATCGTACTCTGTTAAACATACAAAGAAGTTTTTAATTTCTTCTCTTTTAAATCCATCAAACTCTTCACTTACTAAAGCTCTTGTTATTTGTCTTGCTCTATCTGGTCTGAAATTGAAGAATATAATTGAATCATTTTCTTTTATACTTCCAACTGCTTTATCATCTTTAACAATAACTGTTGGCATTATAAATTCATCATTTTTTCCATTATCATAAGAGTTTTGAATAGCTTCTTCAATAGAAGTTGCTTTTTCGCCAATACCTCTAGCCATGGCATTGTATGCAAGCTCTACTCTTTCCCATCTCTTATCTCTATCCATTGCATAGTATCTACCAGAAACTGTAGCAAATTCACCTACTCCAATTTCATTCATACTAGCTTGTACTTCCTTAGCATATTCCAATGCGCTTTGAGGGTCCGTATCTCTACCATCAGTAAATGCATGAACATATACTTTTTCTACACCTTTATCTTTTGCCATTTTGATTATAGCTTTAAGATGGTCTATATGTGAATGTACTCCACCATCAGACAAAAGACCCATTACATGAAGAGAATGTTCTTTTGCATTGTCCATAGCTTCACATAAAACTTTATTATTAAAAAAATCACCATCTTTTATAGATTTTGTTATTCTAGTTAAATCTTGATATACAATTCTACCTGCACCTATATTAGTATGGCCAACTTCTGAATTTCCCATTTGACCATCAGGTAGACCAACATCAAGACCACTAGCATTTATTAATGTGTTTGGATATTCTTTCATTATTCTGTCTAAATTAGGAGTTTTGGACTCAGCAATTGCATTTCCCTTAACTTCCTTATTATATCCAAATCCGTCCATAATAATTAAAGCAACTGGTTTTTTCATCATTTCACTCCTTAGAAATTAACAAGGTCTAAATAGTCATTAGCAGCTAAACTAGCTCCACCTACTAAAGCTCCATCTATATCACTTTGACCCATTATTTCAGCTACATTTGAAGGTTTAACACTTCCACCGTATTGTATTCTAACTTCATTAGCTAATTCTCCATATAATCCTTTTATAACTTCTCTTATATAAGATATAACATCATTAGCATCTTCAGCAGTTGCAGTTTTACCAGTTCCAATAGCCCAGATTGGCTCATATGCAACAACTACTTTTGCTAAATCATCTTTAAGAACATTTTCTAAAGCTTTTTCAACTTGAACTTTACAAACATCTTTAGTTTTTCCAGCTTCTCTTTGCTCTAAAGTTTCACCAACACATAGTATTGGGTCTATTTCTACTTCTAAAGCTTTTAAAACTTTTTTGTTTACAGTTTCATCAGTTTCATTGAAATACTGTCTTCTTTCTGAATGTCCTATTATAACATAGTCCATATCTATTTCTTTTAACATAAGAGGTGAAACTTCTCCTGTAAATGCTCCTTTTTCTTCAAAGTGCATGTTTTGAGCACCTATCTTTATATTTGTACCCTTAGTAGCTTCTTTTAAATCCTTCAATAAAGTAAATGGTGCACATATAACAGCTTCTGCCTTATCAGCATTAACTTTTCCTTTAACTTCATTTACAAATTCTAAAGCTTCTTTTATTGTTTTATGCATTTTCCAATTTCCTGCAATTATAGGTTTTCTCATTTTACAATCTCCTCTATATAGTAGTTTATTTATTATCTAATGCTGCAATACCTGGTAATTCTTTACCTTCTAAAAATTCTAGTGATGCTCCTCCACCTGTTGATACGTGAGTCATCTTATCACCAAATCCTAATTGATTAACTGCTGCTGCACTATCACCACCACCAATTACAGTAGTTGCGTCAGTTAATTCTGCCATGGCTTTAGCTACTGATAGTGTTCCATTTGCAAAGTTTTCAAATTCAAATACTCCCATTGGTCCGTTCCATACTACAGTTTTTGATTCTTTTATGGCTTTTACAAAGTTTGCTATAGTCTTAGGTCCCATATCTAGTCCCATATAATCTTCTTTTACATTAGCATCTTCTGTTACTATTGGAGTTGCATCTGGTGCAAAGTGGTCTGCCATAACAACATCTACTGGCAATAATAAGTTAACGCCTTTTGCCTTAGCTTTTTCCATCATTTCTTTTGCATATTCTACTTTATCTATTTCAAGTAAAGATGTTCCTACTTCATAACCTTGAGCTTTTAAGAATGTATAAGCCATTCCTCCACCTATTATTAGATTATCAACTTTTTCTAATAGTTCATTTATAACAGCTAATTTATCAGAAACTTTAGCTCCCCCAAGTATAGCTGTAAATGGTCTTACAGGATTGGCAACAGCTTCTCCTAAGAATTTTAATTCTTTTTGAATTAAGTATCCGCAAACTCTCTCTTGTAAAAATTCTCCTGCTCCAACTGTTGAACAATGCGCTCTATGAGCAGTTCCAAATGCATCATTTACAAATATTTCAGCAAGTGAAGCTAATTCTTTAGAGTAGTTTTCTTCATTTTTAGTTTCTTCTTTTCTATATCTAGTATTTTCTAATAACACTACATCTCCGTTTTCCATTTTTTCAGTAGCTTTTTTTGCATTTTCTCCTACTACATTATCATCTGCTGCAAATACAACTTCTTTACCTAACATTTCAGATAATCTCTTTGCAACTGGTGCTAAAGATAATTCTGGTTTAGCTTCTCCCTTTGGTTTTCCTAAATGAGAACATAATATAACTTTTGCTCCTTTAGAAATTAAATATTGAATTGTTGGTAAAGCTCCGTTTAATCTATTTTCATCAGTAATTAAACCATCTTGTAATGGTACATTAAAGTCACATCTCACTAATACTTTTTTCCCGCACACATCAATATCTTCTATAGTTTTTTTGTTTAGCATTGACATAAATATCTCTCCTTTTAATAAAGTAATTTTTTATTGCCAAGTATAATATAGTACATACTTTTACCCTATTAAATATATCATATTATCATATTTTTATATATAGTATGTAACATTATTTAGGTGTATTTTATATATTTTTTCTTAAAAAAAGTCCAGAGTCCGTAGTGTTAAACTACAAACTCGGACTTTGTCAATCTACTTTTCTATTTTCTAAAAGCTGACTATTTTGCTAATTGTGCAAAGTATCCTAAAGTTCTTATTAATTGAGAAGTATAAGACATTTCATTATCATACCAAGAAACAACTTTAACTAATTGTTTTCCATCTACTTCCATAACTTTTGTTTGAGTAGCGTCAAATAATGAACCGTAGCTTATTCCGATTATATCAGAAGATACTAACATTTCTTCAGTGTATCCGAAAGATTCGTTTGAAGCTTCTTTCATAGCTGCATTTATTTCTTCAACTGTAACATTTTTTCCTAATGTACAAACTAATTCAGTTATTGAACCAGTTACAACTGGTACTCTTTGTGCTGCTCCATCTAATTTTCCTTTTAATGCAGGTATTACTAAACCGATTGCTTTTGCAGCTCCTGTAGTGTTTGGAACTATGTTTCCAGCAGCAGCTCTAGCTCTTCTTAAATCACCTTTTGGATGAGGACCATCTAAAGTATTTTGGTCATTAGTATATGCATGTATAGTAGTCATTAATCCTTTTTCTATACCATATTTATCATTTAATACTTTAGCCATTGGAGCTAAACAGTTAGTTGTACAAGAAGCTCCTGATATAACTGTTTCAGAACCATCTAATATGTCACTGTTTGTGTTGAATACTATTGTTTTTAAATCTCCAGTTGCTGGTGCAGATATAACAACTTTTTTAGCTCCTGCTTGTATATGAGCTTCTGCTTTATCTTTAGAAGTAAAGAATCCTGTACATTCTAATACTATATCTACTCCTAATTCAGCCCATGGTAGGTCAGCAGGATTTCTTTCTGCTGTTACTTTTATTTCTTTTCCGTTTACTATAAAAGCACCTTCTTTAACTTCTATTTCACCGTTAAATCTTCCTTGAGCTGTATCATATTTAAATAAATGAGCTAACATTTTAGCATCTGTTAAGTCGTTTATTGCAACAACTTCAAACTTATCTTGTTGCTCCATCATTTTTCTTAATGCTAATCTTCCTATTCTTCCAAATCCATTTATAGCTACTTTAACCATTTTCGCTACCTCCTATAAAGTAAATGTATGTTGTCTAGCTCTGTGCTAGTTTTCGACTTTTATAATAATGACAATATCTTATAAGCACTTTCTTCATCTGTTACAAGAACCATGTTTTTATGCATATTTGATATGGCTAATAAGGCTTCTACTTTTTCTGTTCCTGCAAAGATTGCAATAGTTTCTTTTACTTCTTTAACTGTCTCTAAATCAATTCCAACAGTATTTAATTTATAAACTATTTCTCCATCTTTGTTGAAATAATATCCAAATGCTTCTCCAACTGCATTTTTAGATAATATCTCGTTAACTTTATCTTCTGGAAGTTTTCTTCTCTTTGCCATGACATCTGCTCTACCTATGCTGAAAACTAAAATGTCTGTTCTTTTAATATACTCCAAAGTTGTCTTAATCTCTGGCACTTGGCTAAGAGTTTTCATTGCACTCTCGTCCAATTCATCTGGTATATGTAAAAGTTTGCAATTAGAGTGTAATTTCTTACTTACTGAAGCAACTATACTATTAGACTGCATCTCTACATCAGTTCCCATACTTCCTCTAGCTGGCACTATTGTAGAATTTGGATATCTCTTATCAGTTTTAATAACATTTGAAAACTCTAACATAGTGCTTCCCCCTGTTATTGAAACTATATCTCCATCTTTTAAAATACCTAAGAAATACTCGCATCCATATCTAGTTACATCTTTTAATAAGCTTCCATTTTCATCACAGCTTCCAGGAACTAGTATTACCTTTTTTATTCCAAGCTTTTCTCTGACCCTATCTTGTAACTTAGACAATCCCATGATGTCACTCATGATGTCTTTAAGTTTATCTAATAAATCAGAACCTTCTTTAGTGATAGTCATTCCAGATACAGCAACATCTATAAGTCCTTGTTCTTTTAAAAACTCTGTTTCTGACCTAATTATTCTTTCACTAATTTCTAATACATTTGATAAAGTTCTTCTACCTATTGGTTCACTTAAAGATATTTGTCTTAAAATAGAGTATCTTCTTTCCATAAGTTCAATTGCCTGTGGAATTAGTTTCTTTTGAATTTCTAATAAGTTCTTCATAACATACTCCTTATTGCTTTCCTTTAGGGACTTTTTTTGTCCCTAGTGTTTATTTAAGTCCCACAAGATAATTTTATTTTATAGGATTTGCGTATAGATTTCAATAGTTTTTCAAAAACTTTTTTATTTTTTTGTTTTATAGCAATTTCTCCACCATTTTCAAAGTACAGTATTTTTTATTTTTTATATAATATTTTTTCCATATATTTTTTGGTTTTTATTCTAATATTTTTGACTCAATCTTGTATGTTCTACTCTGCTAGATTCTATATGTCTTTGTTTTTATACTTTATGTTTTTATTTTTATGCTCTTAAAATTAACAATAACAGTTTATTTATCTCTGTATTTTTTTGACTCTAGTTATCGTTCTAATTCCTGATTTTTCCTAATATTTAATTTTCTTTCTAATACTTTTCTTTCCAATACTTAAATTCATTTGTATAATGCTCATTTGTATTTTAATTAGCATTTCCCCTCATTTTACTGATACTTCTTTCTCTTTTCACTAATATTCTTTTCTCTTACTTGAAGACAAAATTCCTAATTCTTCACGATACTTGGCAACTGTTCTTCTTGCAACATTGATTCCTTTTTCTTTTAATAGCTTAGATATATGGTCATCACTTAAAGGTTTCTTTTTATTTTCGTCTTTTATTGTTTCCTTTATAATTTTTTTTATGCTTGTACTAGATGCCATTTCATGATTTTCAGTTTCAATAGCACTACTGAAAAAGTACCTAAATTCATATACTCCAAAAGGTGTCAGCATATATTTCCCATTTACACCTCTACTTATAGTAGATTCATGAAAATCTAATTTTTCTGCTATGTCTTTCATTTTTAAGGGCTTTATATATTTTGTTCCTTTTCTCAAAAACTCATCTTGAGCTTTTACTATTTCTTCTGCAATTTTAAGTACTGTAGTCTTTCTACTTTCTATATTTTTCATAAGCCCTGTTGCCGAATTTAGTCTTTCTTTTATAAATTCTTTTGCACTTTCGTCAGACTGTGAATTTTTTAGTATGTCTTTATAATAACTGTTTATTTTTATTTGATAGGAGTCTTTTTCATTTAAATACACAATAAATTCATCATCAATTTTTTCAACTGTTACATCTGGTTGTATATATACACTTTTTTCTACTGAACAGGTTCTTCCTGGCTTAGGGTCTAATGTTTTAATTATATTTATTAGTTCAACACATTTTTGTAGTGACATATTGTACTTCTTGCTTATCTCTTTATATTTATTATTTGCAATTAAATTTAAGTCTTTTGTAACGATTTCCTCTAAAATTTCATTATATATTCCTAAGCTTGCCATTTGAATCATCAGACATTCTGAAAGACTTCTTGCACCTACTCCACTAGGTTCCAACTGCTGAACACTAATCAAGCATTTTTCAAAAAGTTCTTCATCTATCTTTAAAGTATCAACAATTACTTTTTCCTCAGTTCTCAAATATCCGTCCTCATCTAAGCTATCAATTATATACTCACAGACTTCCATTTGTTTATCTGTTAGCTTATATAAGCTTATCTGAAACTTCAAATCCTCATATAAATTTGACGAATATTTAACTAAATTTTCTAGATTAACTTCATTGTCAGGGTTATAACTTATTTCTGTTCTATCTAAACGTCTTGATTTTTCCATATCTTTTATATATTCTTCCCAATTTATCTCCCCACTTTTCTCAACTTCGACTAATGGGTTATTCTCTGCTTCCCTTTTAATCTCTTCTTCTAACTCCAACTTACTCATATTTAATATTGATAATGATTGCTTAAGTTGTGTAGTCATGATTAGCTTCTGAGACTGAGTTAACTCTAGACTATTATTAAAATTCATTTTGCTCACCTCTCAATTTTATTAAACTTATTTTATAAAAGAAAAACCCTCCTGTATATGTATATTCTATCATTTAAAATATACCTTATGCAAAAGGGTTTTTTTTATTTACAATTTAATTGATTTTTTTTATTTAATATTTATTTTTTTGTTATTTTTTTTTACTATATGGCGTATTTTGAAGTGGTAGTTCAGTTCTAAACTCTTTATCAAATACATAATAGGCATTTTGCACTGCTGGTGCAGTGGGAACTGTACAAATCTCTCCTACTCCTTTTGCACCATATGCCAATAAATCTTTGTTTTTTTCAACTATTACGGCTTGTATTTCTGGTATATCTGTAGATTTAAATAAGCCTAATGTACCAAATTTAGCTGTAGGTACAGAGTTTACTACTGGGTAATCCTCTGTTAAGGCATATCCAAGACCCATAACAACTCCACCTTCTATTTGCCCCTCTAAACTGATTGGGTTTATAGCTCTTCCTACGTCATGTGCTGCTACTACTTTTTCTAATTTTCCATTTTCATCTAGCATTACAACTTGTGTTGCATATCCATAAGCTACATGGCTTACTGGATTTTCTTTATCAGAACCCATTTTGTCTGTAACACTTGCATATTCTCCGTAAAATTCTTCTCCCTCTAAATCAGATAATGCTTTTCCAGTTGCTAAAGCTTCTTTTAATTTAATTGATGCAACCTTAGTAGCCTCCCCTGTAAATACTGTCTGTCTTGAAGCTGTAGTATTACCAGAATCTGGTGTCAAGTGAGTATCTGGAACTTCATGCACTATGTTTTCAGGTAGTAAATTTGCAGTTTCACAAACTACTTGAGTCATAACCGTACCAAGACCTTGACCTATACAAGAGGCACTTGTTCTTATATGAACTTTACCATCTTTTATTACCAGTCTACATCTTCCCACATCAGGTATCCCAACTCCTACACCACTATTTTTCATTGCACAAGCTATACCTGCACGTGGGTGTTTTTCATACTCTTCTTTTACAGCTTCTAATGTTTCTGCCATTGCTGTTCCTTCATCTGCAAATTGACCATTTGGTAAAACTTGACCAGGTCTTATTGCATTTTTATATCTTATTTCCCAAGGTGATATTCCAGCCATTTCAGCAAGTAAATTTAGATTACATTCTGTAGCAAAACAACTTTGTGTAACTCCAAAACCTCTAAATGCTCCTCCAGGAGGATTATTAGTATATACTGCTGTTCCAGTTATATCAATATCCTGATAATTGTATGGTCCTGCTGCATGAGTACATAATCTTTGCAATACTGGTCCTCCAAGAGATGCATAAGCACCTGTATCAGATATTATAGTTGCTTTCATACCTGTTAGATATCCATTTTCATCACATGCTGTTGTAAATTCCATTTCTGTAGCATGTCTTTTTGGATGAACAATTATACTTTCTTTTCTAGTAAGCTGTACTTTTACAAATCTCTTTGTGTGGTATGCAAGTAAGGCTGCATGGTGTTGAACACTCATATCTTCTTTTCCACCAAATCCGCCTCCTACCATCTTATTTATCACTCTTACTTTTTCATGTGGTAATCCTAACATATCTGCACATTCATGTTGAGTAGCAAACACACCTTGGTCTGTTGAGTAAATTATTACTCCATCTTCTTCATAAGGACCTGCTACTGCACATTCAGGTTCTAAAAATGCATGTTCTGTTGCAGGTGTAGTGTATTTTTTAGTTACAACGTATTTTGAGTTCCTTATTTTTTCTTCAGCATTTCCTCTTACTAAATGTTCCTTAACAAGTACATTACCTGTTTCATGTATATTTGGAGCATCTTCTTTAAGAGCCTCTGCTGTAGTACTTAAAGGTGTCAATTCTTCATAATCTATCTTAACTAGTTTTTTCGCTTCTTCTAATGCTTCTCTAGTTTCTGCTGCTACTAAAACTATTCCATCTCCTAAGTATCTAGTTATTTCACCTTCTGGAATTAAAGTATCCCAATCTTTCTTTAAGTGACCTACTTTTATAGTTCCTGGAATATCTTTAGCTGTAAGAACTGCAACAACTCCTGGGTAAGCTTTTGCTTCTTCTATATCTATCTTTTTAACTAATGCTCTTGGATATTTGGCTCTAACTGCTGAACCATAAATCATACCTTCTAATCTTATATCATCTACATATTCAGAGTATCCAAGTGTTTTGCCTACTGCATCAACTCTATGAAGACTTTCACCAACTAGACCTTTGCAGTTTACTTTTGGCACATCTATATCTTCTCTAAATATCTTTGCTGCCAAACTCACAGCTTTAATTATTTTTACATAACCTGTACATCTACATATATTACCTTTTAAAGCTTTTTTTATGTCATCTTCAGTAGGATTATTATTAACGTCTATAAGCGCTTTTGAACTAATTACCATACCTGGGATGCAAAATCCACATTGAACAGCTCCTTGGCTGGCAAAAGAATATGCAAAAACATCTCTTTCTCTTTCTGATAATCCTTCTATAGTTGTTATATTTTTCCCAGCTAATTTATCAGTTTTAAATACACATGCTTTAGTTGCTTTACCATCTATTATGACCATACAAGTTCCGCAAGCACCTTCTGAACATCCATTTTTAACTGAAGTTATATTCATATCTTCTCTAAGGAAGTCTAAAAGTTTTTTGCCTTCTTTTGCAACAACTTTCTCTCCATTTAATATAAATTCTACCATTCTCTAGCCCCCTCTGTTAGACGCCTTTTTATATATCTCCCACTTGGAGTATTACAAATTAATTCTCCCTCTCTAACAACTTCTTTTCCTCTTAAATAAACATGTTCTATTTGACAATTTACTTCATAACCTTCATAAGGCGTATAATCTACATTTTGTAATTGTTTTTTTGCTTCTATTTTATATTTTTTATTTGGATTTAAAACTAATATATCTGCATCACTACCTATTTCTATAGTTCCTTTTTCAGGATACATTCCAAATAATTTGGCGGCATTAGTCGATGTTACTTCTACCATCTTGTTGATAGATATTTTATTTTTACAGACTCCATATGTGTATAAAAGACTCATCCTATGTTCCACCCCTGGCGAACCATTAGGAATTTTACTGAAATCGTTTATTCCAAGTTCCTTTTGCCCCCTATAATTAAAAGAACAGTGGTCTGTACCTATAGTATCTATTTGATTATTTAAAATAGCATTCCATAAAATTTCATTATTTTCTTTATCCCTTAAAGGTGGTGACATTACATATTTAGCACTTTCAAATCCTTCTAAATCATATAATTCATCACTTAATAGAAGGTATTGAGGACAAGTTTCAACTATCACATCTACTCCTCTTTGTTTAGCTTTTAGAACTTCTTCCAAAGATTCTTTACAACTTAGGTGAACAACGTACACCTTAGAATTTGCCACTTCTGCTATCTTCATCAGTCTTGAAGTTGCTTCTGCTTCTAATATAGCTGGTCTAGTTAATTGATGATATTTTGGAGATAGATTATTTTCTGCTTTTGCTTTATCCACAAGTTCACATATTATATCCCCATTTTCACAATGGAATCCAATAATCCCTCCTACCTCTTCTGCTTTTCTCAAAGCTTCAAAGATGACACCATCATCAACTTGAAGGCTTCCTTTATATGCCATATACAATTTAAATGAAGATACTCCCTCTTTCACCATGTCTTCCATTTCATTACAAACTGAAGCATTCCAATCTGTTATAGCCATGTGAAAACCATAGTCTGAATAAGATTTATCTCTAGCTTTTTCATGCCATTCATCTAATCCTTCTTTTAAAGAACAACCTCTAGATTGTGTAGCAAAATCTAAGATAGTAGTAGTACCTCCAGCTATTGCAGCTTTTGTTCCTGTTTCAAAATTATCTGCTGTCTTAGTAGTTCCTGTATCTAAATCAAAGTGAGTGTGTGTATCTATACCTCCTGGTATAATATAAGAATCACTAACATCAACTACTTCATCATTTTCTTTTGATATATCAACACCTATATCAACTATTTTCTCATTTTCTATTCTTACATCTGCACAGTAAGTTTTTTCACTTGTTACTACTTTCCCACCTTTTAAAACAATTCCCATATAGACTCCACCTTACTTATAACGTATCAATTTATTTTATCTGAAGAAATTAACTTAAAGTAATTTGATTAGAGCACTTATACACAGTAAATTTATATTTAGATTAAACCATTATTTAATTAAATTAATATTTAATTAAAATGATATTTAATTAAACTAATGTTTAGTTAAATCAACGTCATAAGATTATTAACTTCACGTTGTATTATTAATGTATAAACTTGCTTATCTAATATATTTTATTATCTTAATATATTTATTACTCTAAGTTAATTACTAAAATTCTATATAATTATTATTCATTAACAGCTTCTACTTGATTGTAGCAAATACTTAAAGCACCTTTTGGACATCTAGTTACACATAATCCACAACCAAAGCACTTATCCACATCTATATTTAATTTATCTGTCACTTCTAAAGCTTCATATACACAGCTTGTTACACATTGTTTACATTTGATACACTTATTATCATCTACAACTGGAGCCACTGCATGAGTTCTAAATCCTCTAGCTGCCATTTTCTTATGAGTTAATCCTTTGATTTCATTAACATCAGCATATCCATTTTCATCTAAGAAATCATTTAATTCTTTAGCAATTTTTCCATATATAGAAGGCCCTTTAAGGATTGCTTCTGTACATACTTGAACAGCACTTGCTCCTGCCATCATCATTTCAGCTACATCTTTTCCACAAGTTATTCCACCAACACCTATAATTGGTATATTTACAACTTGAGAAGCTTCATATATACATCTTATTGCTAATGGTCTTATAGGAGCTCCTGATAACCATCCATATCCTGCTTTACTTCCCATTATAGGGTATCCTGTGTTTACATCTATTGCCATACATGGTCCAAATGAGTTTATCATTACAAGTCCATCTGCTCCTGCTTCTTCAACAGCTTTTGCAATAGTTTGAATATCAGTATGAGGACTCATTTTCATAAATACTGGTACATCTAAAACAGCTTTTGCAGCTTTTAAAGCATTTACTATTGGAGCAACATCTGTGCCTACATAATGAGTTGATAATTCAACTGCATCTGCGTAAGGTTTTACTAAAGGTGCAACCTCAGCTATTTGTTCTGCTGAATATCCCATACTTACTATTACTGGAAGACCTGCTGCTTTTACTTTTTTGTATTCTTCTTCTATCCATTGTTCTTTTGGAAGCTCTGACCATAATTCTGTATTTAAGAAACCACTGTTAGTTTTTGCCATACATGGTCTTGGTACATCTGCTGGTAACACAGATATAGTTTTTGTACATATAGCTCCTGCTCCACCTTTTGCTGCCTCTTGACAGAGATCACCATCTTTTGCTCCAGGACCTGCCGCTGTCATAACTGGATTTAAGAATTCCATTCCATATAAATTAACTTTTAAATTAGCCATATTATTATCTCTCCCTTAATTAAATATATTTTTTAATATTTAGCTTAGATACTCTTTTGTCTATGTTGCTTTTCATTTATTTCTTCTTATTTTGCTTCTTCAGTCTTAGAAGTTTTTTCCTTTTTTGAACCTAATTCATTGAAGAAGATATTCAAAAGTACTGCTGATAAACTTCCTGTTGTTATTCCACTGTGGAATATCGTTTGCACCCAAGTTGGAAAATTATGATAGAAATCAGGATTTGTCAGTGGTATCATAGATAACCCAACACTAACTGCTACTATCACTCCATTTTTAGTTCCATCAAATTTTACTTTACTTAGAGTTTTTACTCCTCCAACCATTACCATTCCAAACATTGCAAATCCTACTCCACCAAGAACAGGCTTAGGTATTGCTCCTATTATTGCTGCAAACTTTGGTAAGAAACCAAGTACTAGCAATATTACCCCTGCATAAACTGCAATAAATCTTGATTTTATACCTGTAAGTCCAACAATTCCTGTATTTTGACCAAATGGAGTTATTGGAAATGAATTGAATATTCCAGATAAAGCTGTAGATATTCCATCTCCAAATAGACCTCTTTTAATATTTTTACCAGTTACCTCTTTGTCTACCATTTCGTGAATAGCTATCATATTACCAACTGATTCTGTCATAAGTACTAACATAATTAAGCATAATGATAATATTGCAGATGGTTCAAATCTAGGCATTCCAAATTTTAAAGGTACATTTAAGTTAAGCCAACCAACTCCACTTACTGCACTAAAATCAGCCATTCCAACTGCCATAGAAAGTAATGTACCAAGTACTATACCTACCAATATCGCTGTACTATTCCAAATTCCTTTTAAGAACTTAAATGAAAGTAAAGTTATCGCCAATACTGCTAAAGCTAATGCTAATGAGTTTGGTTCAACCGCTTCCAATTTGTTGTCAGTTATCCACTTTATCCCAACTGGGAATAGTGAAATACCTATTACCATAACAACTGTTCCAGTAACTACACTAGGGAAGAATCTTATTAGTTTTTCAAATACTGGAGCAAGTAATATACAAAATAGTCCAGCTACTATTACAGAGCCAAATACTGTCTGTATTGCAACTTGAGAATCACTATATGATGAGGCTATTGCTGTCATACCTGCCACAGCGGCAAAACTAGTTCCTTCAATTACTGGTATTTTAGCGCCTACAATATTTCCTATACCAACACTTTGTATGAGTGTTCCTATACCTGCCATAAACAAGCAAGCATTTATTAAAAAAACAATACTAGCATGATCTAGTCGTGCAGCACTTCCTATCATCATAGGAACTGCTACCGCTCCTGCACACATTGCTAAAACGTGCTGTAGTGAAAATACCCAGGATTTGGATACAGGTAACCTTTCATCTACTGGAGCTATTTTAGGGCTTTCATTTTGAGACATGTTGGGTCTCCCTTCTATATTTAGTTTAATATTCTATTCCATATATTTTTTATCTATATACTTCATTTAAATTCTACTTTTGTCTAAGTTTTATTTTTAACACTTATATTCTTCTCTCTTACTTGTATGTCATTATCAATTATTTAGATTCTATTCCATAGGTTCTGACTTAGTTCTCTACTCTTAGCTAGAATACTTTCTTCATCAATGTTTACCAATTTTCTGTCTTTCATAAGTACTTTTCCATTTATAATAGTTGTATCCACGCTTCTTCCACTCATTCCAAATATGATGTGTCCCCCTATTGTGTTTTCTGTCAATGGAGTATGTGGTGTATAATCAACTACTATGACATCCGCATAAGCACCTTTTTTAAGTATGCCTAGGTCATTTTTATAATAAGCCTTTGCTATTTTTTTATTGTTATCAAATAACATTGTTTGTGATTCTCCAAATCCAACTCTTGGGTCACTTAAGTGGTGTTTATGAATTATATTAGCAACCTTTAACGATTCAAACATATCACTAGTGTATCCGTCAGTTCCTAGACCTACTGTAACACCTCTTTTTAGTAATTCTATTGCAGGAGAACATCCAACTGCATTTCCCATATTAGATTCTGGATTATGAACTACAAATGTATTTGTTTTATTTAAAAGATTGATTTCATCTGTACTTATATATATACAATGAACTGCTATAGTCTTTTCTTTTAGAACACCAAAATCATTAAATCTTTCTAAAACTCTTTTTCCATATTTATCTACATTATATTGTAAGTCTGCTAATCCTTCAGCAACATGTACATGATAACCTGTATCAAGACCAGCCATTTCTGAGGCACACTTATTTAATGTATCATCAGACAATGTAAATGCAGCATGAAGACCAAACATTCCCTTTATCATGTCTGTATCATCTTTTTGAGCATATTTTATGAAATTTACATTTTCATTGATACCTTGTTGTATTGTATCTCCACCATCTC
Source organism: Clostridioides sp. ES-S-0006-03 (assembly GCF_020662275.1). Taxonomy (NCBI): domain Bacteria; kingdom Bacillati; phylum Bacillota; class Clostridia; order Peptostreptococcales; family Peptostreptococcaceae; genus Clostridioides; species Clostridioides sp. ES-S-0006-03. Next base: position 123,506 of record NZ_JADGMM010000004.1, on the reverse strand, counting down.
TATCAGATACCTCATAACAAAGGCATGTTCTTATTCCCAAATCTTTTGCAACATCTGATATTGTAAATAAACTACCTTCAATTGCATTTGGACTTGCATGATGGTCATAAACTGTTGTGACACCATTTTTTATACATTCTATATAAGTTGCATATGCACTGTATTTTGTATCTTCTAGTGTAAGTTGTTTATCAAGTCTCCACCATAAATTGTTTAATATTTCTAAAAAATTTTCAGATGGTTTTCCTGGAACTGCCATACCTCTAGCAAATGAACTGTATATATGCATATGTGAATTTATTAGACCAGGCATGATTATCTTCTTGCCTGCATCTATAAATTCATGTCCTGGATATTTCGCTTTCATTTCCTCAGTAGTACCTATATCTTCAATCAGATTGTCATTTATTACAACACATCCATCTTCCATATAGGGATTTAAAGAATCTTGGCTTATTAGCCTCCCATTCCCCACTAAAATCATAAATTTATTCCTCCTTAAAGCTAAGATTTAATTTTTAAGTACTTTTCCTGCTTTAATTTTATTGTATTTTCCTTCTTCAACAACACAATTTCCATTTATAATTACATAATCTATACCTGTCGGATATTGCATGGAATTGATAAAATCATCACATCCACTAACAGTATCCTTGTCAAATATAACTAAGTCTGCAAAATATCCTTCTTTTAGTTCACCTCTATCTTTTATACTAAAGCTTACTGCTGCTTTTTTAGTCATTTTATAAACAGCTTCTTCAACTGTTAGTACATTTAATTCTCTAACATATCTTCCTAGTATTTTAGGGAAAGAACCATATGCTCTTGGATGTGGCTTACCTGCTAAAAGACCATCTGTACATACATTTTGCTCGTCTCTTTTCATAAAACCTATTATATGTTCTTCCAATCCATAGAAATCTACCATTCCAACTGCATTTTCTTCTTCTTTTAATAAATCAAACGTTGCATCTAATGGGTCTTTACCTCTCATCTTTCCAATTTCTAGCAGGCTCTTACCAATTGTATCTTGATTTTTTTCTGTCTTTACACTTGTTACAAAAATTTGGTCTATTCCAGCAAATTCTATAAAGTTATCCCAACCTTCGATTCCATTTGCTATATCTTTTTTCATTTTTGCTCTTTCGTTTTCATCACTTAATCTTTCTATTAATTTATCAGTTCCTCCCGAATGTGCCCATGGAGGTAAAACTACTCCAAGCATTGTACTTCCAGCTGCATAAGGATATTGGTCAAATGATACTCTTATACCTTCTTTTTCTGCTTTTTCTAAAAGTTCTATAACTTGAGGTATATACTTCCAATTTGATTTACCACAAACCTTAAAGTGTGAGAAGTGAACTTTTACTCCTGATTGCTTTCCAATTTCTATAATTTCTTCCATTGATGTTAAAATTGTATCTGCTTCACTTCTTTGATGAACCACAAATACTCCATCGTATTTTGCTACTACTTTACACATCTCTATAATTTCTTCTGTCAATGAATACGCACAAGGTATATATATAAGTCCAGTTGATAATCCTATAGCTCCTGCCCTTAATTCTCTTTCTGTGATTTCACACATCTTTTGAATTTCCTCTTTAGTGGCAGGTCTATCTTCAAGCCCCATTGCTTCCATTCTTACATTTCCATGAGGTACTAAATAAGTTTCATTTAACCCTACCCCATTTTCATCCATCATTTTTAAATAGTTTTCTGTTGTTTCATATTTCCAATCAATTTCATCACTTTCACCATCTAGGCCTGCTAAATTTTTTCTCCAAGAAGATATATGCTCTTGAGGTAGAGGGGCCATAGATATTCCATCTTGGCCCAACACTTCTGTTGTAATTCCCTGTCTAATCTTTACCTCATTATATGGATTAACCAAAATCACTAGGTCTGAATGGCTATGAGTATCTATGAAACCTGGACATATAACTCTACCTTTTGCATCTATAACTTTGTCAGCTTCTTCGTTTAAATCCTGTGATATTTTTAATATTTTTTCGTTTTCTATTAAAATATCCCCTTCATATGCTGGTGTTTTATTTCCATCTACTATAAGCCCATGTTTTATTAAAGTTCTCACAAAACCATCTCCTAATTATTTTTTATAAACTGATTTTAATATTCCATAATATCCTTCTGCACCTTTGAATAATTGGTCTAACTCTATATGTTCATCTATTGTATGAGCAAGATTTTCTCTAGAAGGACCAAATCCTATAGTTCTTATTCCAGCCTCACCTGCATAATGGCTTCCATTTGTACAGAATGAGTATTGAGTTATTTCTGAATCTATTCCAGCTTCTTTTAATCCTTTGTATGCTGCTTGAACAAATTCATCATCTTCATCGTATAACCAACCTGGGAAGAATCTTTCACTTTCTATAGTATTCCCTGTATAACATTCAGCTTTTTCAGATGCATAAGAAACTTTTGCATTTAATTCTGAGTCTTCTTTCATCATTTCATCTAATAATGCTTGTATTGGAGCTAGTACTCCTTCTCTTGTTTCTCCAACTAATAATCTTCTATCAAAAGTAGCTTTACAATAATCTGGCACCACTGATGCACCTGGATATGGAGAAGATTTTATATCTGTTAAAACTAATATTCCATCACCTAAAACTGGATGAGTTGGAGGTACTAATTGTTGTATTCTTTGAATTACATTAGCCATTTTATAAACTGCATTTACACCTTTTTCTGGGTTAGCAGAGTGAGCTGGTTTACCAAAAGTTTCTACAACTATTTCTCCTCTACCTCTTTGACCAATCTTTAAGTTTAGTTCTGAAGATTCTCCGATTACAACATAATCAGGTTTAACAGCTTTACTTATTTCTCTAGCTGAAACTCCTTCAAATATTTCTTCATGAACAACTCCTGCTACATATAATTCACCTTCGAAGTCCTTATTAGTATCTTCTGCAAAGTATGAAACAGCCGCCATCATAGCACTTACTTGACCCTTCATATCAGAAGTTCCTCTACCATATATTTTCCCATCTACTATTCTTGCTTCAAAAGGAGGAACACTCCACTTACTTGCATCTGGAACTGGAACTGTATCTATATGCCCATCAAATAATATTTTTTTCCCTGGTTTGTTTCCTTTTATGCATCCTATTATATTTCCATATCTATCTCTTGACCAGCTGTCAAAACCTAGCATAGCAAAATTTTCTTCAATTGCCTTTACTACATTTTCTTCTTGACCTGAATAACTAGCATTTCTTATTAAATCTTGGCATACTTCAGTTAATTGTTTTTTTCTTATTTCATTTAACATTTTGATATTCCCCCATATAATTTTTAATTTATTGATGCTTCACTTTATTTATTGGTATTTTACTTATTTACTTATTAATATTTAACTTATTAAACTTTTATTTATTTTTTATTTTAAATTTTTTATTTACTTTGGTATTCTCCATTCCAAACTATATCTTTATATTTGTCTGGGTCAGTGTCTCCTTCTGTACTTATTAATAATACTTTAGAGTTTTCATCTAATTTCAAAGCCTCTCTTAAATCTTTTAAATCTTCACTTTCAAGTATTGAAACTAATGCTCCAGTTGTAACTGCTCCAGATTCTCCAGAGATTACTTTTTCATCTCCTCTTAGAGGATTCCCTAAAACTCTCATACCTTTAGCAGAAACCCAGTCTGGTGCTGAAACGAATGCTGATGAATAATTTTTTAATACTTCAAATCCTATAGTATTTGGTTCTCCACAAGCAAGACCTGCCATTATAGTTGGCATATCTCCACCTACAAATCTTGGTTTTCCATCTCCTGCTTCTGCTGATTTATAGTAACAATCTGCCTCATCAGCTTCTACTACTACTGTTATTGGGCATTCGTCATATATTGAAGCAACATATCCTTGAACTGCACCAGCAAGCGAACCAACTCCTGCTTGCACAAATACATGCGTTGGTCTATCTACTCCATATTCTTTTAATTGTTCTATAGCTTCTTTAGCCATAGTTCCATATCCTTGCATTATCCATGCTGGTATTTCTTCATATCCGTCCCATGCTGTATCTTGAACCATTACTCCATGGTCATCAGCTTCTGCATAATCATTAGCTAATCTTACTGCATCATCATAATTTAAGTCTGTTATACTAGCATCTGCACCTTCTCCCTTGATTTTATTTAATCTAAATTCAGAAGAACCTTTTGGCATTAATACAACAGATTTTTGACCTAATTTATTAGCTGTCCAAGCAACTCCTCTACCATGATTTCCATCTGTAGCTGTAAAGAAAGTTATTTCTCCTAATTGGTCTTTTATTTCTTTTGAAGTTAATTTTTCATATCCTAACTCTGATATATCTTTATTTAATCTTTGAGCTAAGTATTTACCCATAGAGTAAGAACCACCCAAAACTTTAAATGCATTTAATCCAAATCTATAAGATTCATCTTTAACATATATTCCGCTAACTCCTAATAATTTTGCTAAGTTATCTAATTTAACTAAAGGAGTTTTTTCATATTGTGGAAAACTCTCATGAAATGCTTTAGCTTTTGCAATTTCTTCGTCCTTTAAAAATTCAATTCCTTTTTCTTTTTCCTCTGCTTTAGGTAAGTTATTTAATTTCCATTTTATTTCTCTCATTTATTTTATATTCCCCTTTCAAATTTTTCGATGTCATTATTAATTTTTTATCTTTGTGTCTTTATATAAAGCAATTACTGTGCCAATATTATTTATTCTAAAAACATTTTTTTTATGTTGGAATTACATACTTTTTTCAAATTTATTTAAACGTTGTAAAATCTGAGTGTGAAAAATAAGATTTATAAAAGAAAAAATTCTCATATTGGGAAATTTTTATCAATACGAGAATTATCATTTCGAGAAACCGTTTCTTTGTTTTTATTTTCCTTTATTATGCTTTTACTTTTCTATATGTCTGTTATTTTGTCTTGTATATTACTATTTTTACCTTCTATATTTATATTGTTATAACCTTCTATATTTTATGTTTTTATTTTAGCTTTCTATAATACTGTTATTTTTATGTTTTACATATTTGTACTTTATAAGCTCAAACTTTTATTTTCTATTATTTATACTGACTCAATATCTTACAAGCTTATAATTTTATTTTTATATAGTATTATTACTATATTAGTCTCTTCTAGTGACACTTCTATTATAGAGGCTTTATTTTTATTGACCTACAAATCACATTGCCATACATTTAAAACTATTTTCTATGTTTAATTTATTGTTGTTCCTCTTCTAGTTTTCTGTATAATGTAGCTAAACCTATCCCTAAATCTTTTGCTATTTTCTTTTTTGTCTTTGTATCTCTTCCATATTTATTTAACAACTTATGTATGTAAGTTAACTCCAATTCTTTAATTGAAAGTATTTTTTCTTGGTTTTCTACTATTCCCCTGACTATATCATCTTCAAACTTTGTTACCTCATTATTACTCTTAAAACTATTCCCTTCAATATTATAATAGTTCAAAATATCTAATGGAAGCATATCTTTATAGATTATTCCATCTTCTCCAACTAAATTCATCATATATTCAACTGCGTTTTCTAATTCTCTTATATTTCCCGGCCAATTATAATTAACCAACATATTCATTACATTTTTTTCTATTTGATTCAATTTTATATCTAATTCTAAAGAATACTTGGAAACAAATTTCATCATTATAGTTTCAATATCATCTTTTCTTTCCCTAAGAGGTGGCAAATTTATAGGAATTACGTTTAACCTATAGTACAAATCATCTCTAAACTTACCTTCATTCACCAACTTAAGTAAGTTTTTATTCGTTGCAGCAATTACTCTTATATCTAAATCTATAAGTTTATTTGAACCAATTCTTGCAAATTTTCTTTCCTGCAAAACTCTAAGTAACTTTGCTTGTAAAGGCATAGATAAGTCTCCCATTTCGTCAAGAAATATGACCCCTTCATTTGCAAGTTCAAACTTACCAACCTTACCTCCACTACTAGCCCCACTAAATGCACCTTTTATATAGCCAAATAACTCACTTTCAAGAAGGTTTTCTGGAATAGCAGCACAGTTTATAGCAATAAATGGCTTATTCCATCTACTTCCTTCAGCATGTATAGCTCTAGCAATTAGCTCTTTCCCTGTACCACTTTCACCAGTTATAAGAACTGTTGAATTTGACTTTGCTAATTTCTTAGTTCTCTCTTTAACTTTCACCATTGATTCTGAGTTCCCAATTATAGACTCTATATCACTATTTCCCCATCCACTATTGACTTTCCCATGTCCTTTATGGTTTATATATGTCTTATCAAATATAATTATCTTGTCATATTGATTTATATATGGATATACAGGAATTATTTTGGCATTTATATTATAAATTTTGTTATCAATATCAATTTCTAGTAATTCATGTCCATTTGAAGAAGATTCAACAGATACTATTTTTACTGTATTTTCTATTATATCTTTTCCAATATCTAATTTTTTCAAAGCAATATTGTTTATATAAGATATTTTGCTATTTATATCTAATATAACAACACCTTTTTCAACATTTTCAATTATTTCTATCATCATGTTCATTTTTCTACTGCTACTTTTTGACACTTCATGTTCTTCTATCTTCATAGAAATTAAATCGCATATATGATTGACAAACTTCAAATAATTATCTATTTTTGCACTTATTTCTACTTTTTTAGTTTTATCTGTACTAATAGCGCCAATTACTCCTATAGTACGATTATTATATTTTATTGGAACTGCTATTATTACTTTATTTAGGCATTTCATGTAATGGGAACATTCTATACAAAGCTGATTATCACATATATCTAATACGACTAATTCCTGACCTGTCTGTATAACTTTATCATAAAGAAAACCTTCAGTAACAACGCTTTCATTTATTTTTGATTTATACAGACCTGTGCCACTAATTCTTATTAATCTATCATCAACTATTTCAATATCTACATCTAACACGCTAGCTACTGTTTCAGTGTATTTTATCATTTCCTGTTGAAATTCTTTTAATTTACTTACCATAGTTTCCCCCATTAGAATTTAATTTACTAAATTATCAGTTTAGCTATATTTTAACATATAGTTAATTTTTAAAATATATATAAAACATTACTTATTTATATATTTACATTGAAATACATAATAATAATTATAAAAAGATTGTTTTATATTAGGATTACTTTAATTATAATACACAAATAATAAAATAAAAAAAGCTTTCCTCCTATAACAAATATATTTTTGGCACAAAAATATATGTTATATAAGAAAAGCTCAATAGTTAAATATTTAGATAGATTTTTATATAGACTTTTTTAATATAAACTTTTTAATTGTAGACTTTTTTTATTAGTTTTTAATTTTCATTAGTTTTGTCATTGGTTTTATTATTATAATACTGCCATTGCTTCAATTTCTAAAACTGCATCTTTTGGTAATTGAGCAACTTGTACACATGATCTTGCTGGTGGATTTTCTTTAAAATATGTAGCGTACACTTCATTAATATCATTAAAATCTTTTAAATCTTTTACGAAAACTGTAGTTTTAAATACTTTATCCATAGTTGTACCAGCTTGTTCTAGTATTGCTTTTACATTGTCTAAAGAAGCTTTTGTTGCTTCTTTTGGGTCAGATACTAACTCGCCTGTCTTCATGTCTATTGGAAGTTGACCTGATGTAGAAACTATATTTCCAACTTGTATTGCTTGAGAATATGGTCCAATTGCTCCTGGAGCTTTCTCTGTAGCTATTACTACTTTTGACATGATTTCACCTCCTATTATTAAGTTATATTTACAGGAAAATAAAATTTCCTAAACACCAATATTAATATGAACCTCTAGACAAGAAATCAAGTCCAAAGTTTCAAATAATCAATACTCAGATTATTATATTTATTTGTGTTCATGTTAATATTTATTAAAGCAATTAGCATGCCAATTTCTTTTTATTCATAAAACTTTATAGAACCACTTAAAACACCTAAATTGAAACCTTTCCATAAAAAATAATCCGAAAATAGTTTTTTTATAGTACTAATTTTTTTCTCATATCTGGAATTTTACCAACTTGAGAATTCTTGTTTTGAGAATTTGCGAATTTTATTTAAATAGTTCTAAAGTTTTAAGTTATTATGCTATCATGTATGAAAGAACTATGGTTGACAATCCTACTGCTACAAATAGCAACACTTTAATCCAGACCTTATTTACTTTTGTTATCATAGAACCTATTGAAAATATAATAGCCAAGTATAATAGTAACCAAAAAATTATCATTCCACTACTGCTGCTGAAAACTTACAAAACTATTTTTTAATGACCCCATTTATTTTATAAGATATACGTTTATTTTATAAAATATAAGTAAAGTATAAAATTATTTCAGCAACTTTCTCCCTTCTTATTTTTTAAATCTTTTATAGAATTGTATCATGTTTGAGTGAATTTTCATACTATTAAGTCTTTACCTCTACAAAACAATACCTCTCATTTCATGCCTAATAATGTAAGATTACAGCTATTTTATTGATTTTGATAACTTGATTGACTATACTATTATTAGTTTTTATTTGTATATAAAGCTACTATTTATATGCAAAATTTTTATTTATATAGGGGGTTTTTAATTATGAACAAAAGTCCATTAACAGCAGAAACAACAGAAGAAATGCTAAAAGTACTAAGTGGGAAAGATTATAGTATTGCTTATGATTTTCATAAGCTTGGTCAATCACTCGATTGCAAGATTGAACCACGAACAGGAGCTCGTTCTTATCGTATATTATATTCAACTAAAAAACCAAAGCGTAGTCTATTTACTATTGAATGTAATGAGAAAAAATGGAGAGTTAAAGCAAACCTTTATAATCTAAATACATATAGAGATACTGTGGAGGAATGTTCTAAAACTATTAAAGATAGTATTACAAAAACTCGTACTTGTAAAAAATGTAATCCAAAATGTATTGGTGGTTCTTCATTTGAATTAGATGGCAAGTCCTATTTAACTTGTGTAGGAAGTGGACATTATTTTGCTAATATGGAAGAAATAGATTGGAAAAATCTAAAAAAGTTAATTAGTAAAGAGAATGATATTATGCAGAAATCTGTTTAATATGCTACTAAAACACACATAAATTTAGATATCAAATAAATGATAAAAATGTGCATAGATTTGTATGTATATCAAAATTCTGTGCATATTAAAAAACTGTGTATACCAAAAAGGCTGTAGATAAATTTACTTTTCTGTAAATCTAATTATAGCCTTTATGTATTGCTTTCACTATATAGCCATTAAAGTTATTTTGTAATCTTAAATTCCCATCTTCATATACTGCTTCTATTATATAATCATAAGCATCTACGTTACATTTCGATATCGACTTTATCATATAATAAGTTTTAGATACATAAGCTTAAGGAGTTATTTGAAAATGATATTACTCTATCAGCAACAGAAGAACATATATTAAAATATATTTGTAGTAAAGATAACTATCCTATGACATTAGAAAACTATATTAAAAATAATAAAAGTAGATACTTAAAGGCTGGAATAGAGGAAATCGAATTAGTTGACTAGTTAATGAAAGTGTTTAAGAACCTTGAAAAGATAGAAATTTTGTCTAGAAAAAATGATGTATATAAAGTTAATGTTTTTTATAGTCTGATTTGTCTCTGTCAATGTGACAATACTCATATTAGAAAAGCCTCTAGTTATGAAATTTGTTGCTCCTATGAATGGTTTTTTATCTTCTTCACTTTCACTTAATTCTGGAACATCTCCCCCATAATAAGAATTTCCTTGAAGTGTTATATGCTATCATTAAAATTCATCTTATCAGTAGTTGATTTGTTTATAAACCGTTTATATTTTATATATAATTTATTTATATTTATTTTATAATTTATTCACTTTATAAAATTAGTATTTATATTTATGATATGATAATAAAATATGAAGACTGATGCTATGGATGAAAAAACTAATTATCTAGTTTACCAATTATATACAACAAAAAGCTGTAGGTAAATTTGTTTTACACAAATCTACTTACAGCCTCTAAATGGTAGAATACATTTTAGTCTACTATTTATTTTATCAAGATTATTTTGTCTAGATTATTCTGAACTCACTCTATCAATAAAATTTAGTAAATCTGATACTCTTAAAAATCTCTCTTCACTACACTGACTTGCCCATTTCATAGGCATGATTCATTGCTACACTTTCTTTGATGTCACCTACATGCCAAGCTCCTATGCCATACACTATACCTTTTTCCTTAGCACCATTTAGACATGACGTAAATCCTCTGAATCCTTCTAATGTTCTTTCCATAGCCTGCTCACTATTGTCGGCTGCGGCAACGATGAAATAAAACTCTTTTCCAGAAATTTCAGTGTATCTCGAACAAGTTCTATCAATCATAGTTTTCATCTGTGCATTCATAGTATAAAAATAAACTGGAGTTGCCAAAACAATCACATCTGCTTTAATCATTTTTTCAAGAATTTCTTCCATGTCATCTTTTTGTGAACAGTTTCCACCTTTCTCGTAACAGACTCCACATCCTATACAATATTTAACATCCTTATCTTTTAAAAATATTTTCTCTACTTGGTTTTTAGATTCTAATGCCCCTTGCATAAATTGGTCACATAATAAATCAGAATTACCACCTTTTCTAGGGCTTGCAGACAATACAAGTACACTTTTATTCATAAGACAATACCTCCGTTCTTTGACTCTCACTATTATTTTTTAATGTTTTTTCTTTTTCAATAACTTTATCCTCGTATCCATCAATTTTACTATTTAATCGTTCTAAAGTTTTCTGCATATCTTCAATTCTTCTAGAAAGCTGATTTCGTTGTTCTATTAAAAGTTCTTTTCTCGCTTTGATAGTTTTGTTCCCTTGTTGAAACATAGTTACATATTCAATCAATGTCTCAATGGAAAGTCCTGCACTTCTCATACATTTGATGAAATTAACCCACTCACAATCTTTTTCTGTAAAAGACCTAATTCCACTCTTATTTCTATTTACAGGTGGTATTAAACCAATTCGTTCATAATATCGTAAAGTATCTGCTGAAAGTTCGTATTTTCTACTTACTTCTGAAATTGTCATACAAATCCTCATCCTTTCTTGATACTGTATAATTTAAAATCGGATTAAATAGTTTAACTGATATTTCATTAACTTCGACTTTTCTATATAACATTAATTATTTTACTTATATTTCATTAACTTCAACTTTTCTATATAACATTAATTATTTCACTTATACTTAATTAACTTCAAGTTCTTTATATATCATTAATTATTTTATAGTAGCAATTATTTTTCAAATATTTCTGCTACATTCTTTAGAGATTCTACAATTTTGATATGTTGTGGACAATTTTTTTCACACTGTTTACATCCAATACAATCTGATGCTTTTCCATAAGTTTTAGTGTAGTTATTATAATAAACCATTTGTGTTGAAAATCCAGTATTAAGAGCTTGCTTTTCTGCATTGTATAAAGCAAAATAGTTTGGAATAGCGATATTTTTTGGACATCCTTCTACGCAATACTGGCAAGCAGTACATGGAACTGCAATTGCTTCATTTATAATTTCCACCGCTTCATTTATAACATCATATTCTTCCTGTACAAATGGTTCAAAATTTTGCATATAACCTGTGTTGTCTAATAGTTGTTCCATATTTGACATTCCACTTAAAACCATCATGACATTATCTTTACTTGCTGCAAAACGAATTGCCCATGATGGCACTGACATATCTGGATTATAATCGTTAAATAATTTTTCTGCTCTTTCTGGTATTTTTGCTAGTGTACCACCTTTTACTGGTTCCATAACTATAACAGGTTTATTGTGTTTCTTTGCTACTTCATAACACTTTCTAGATTGTATGCTTTCATTATCCCAATCTAAATAATTAATTTGTAACTGCACAAAATCTACTTCTGGATGCTCATTCAATACTTTGTCTAATAGTTCTGCACTATCATGAAAAGAAAAACCAATATTTTTTATTTTTCCTTCTTTTTTCTTTTCTTCAATAAACTTGAAACTGTCAAATTTTTTAGCTATTTCATAATGTGATACACCAATGTTATGTAAAAGATAATAATCAAAATAATCTACACCACATTTTTCTAACTGTTCATTAAAAATAGGCTCCTGCTCTTCTTTTGTTTTTAAAGCCATTAGTGGTAGTTTTGTAGCTACTGTAAAACTTTCTCTTTTATGTCTCTTTACTAGAGATTCTCTAAGTGCTATTTCACTTTTACCCATATGGTATACATATGCTGTATCAAAATATGTGAATCCTCTCTCTAAAAAAGTATCAACCATATTATTTAAGTAATCCATATCAATACTTGTAGCATCATTTTCGTCTTTTATTGGTAAACGCATTAACCCAAACCCTAATTTTTTTTGTTCCATTGTCCTGCTTCCCCCTTTATGTATTCTCTACTTTAATTTATGTTTTTAAATATTTATAAATTTTCTATAATTATACTTTACTACTTAGAGTTAACTTCAAGTCAATAGTTTTTTTATTTTTTAATTAAATACTATAAAAATTTATCAAGAAATTCCACCTAAAGTAGAATATTTCCTAACAGATTTAGGAATAAACTTTGTCCCTGTTTTAGAACACATGAAATAATGGGGAAAAACCTATTTATCAAATGATAAAAATAATCCATCCTGATTTACATATATTCAATATCGAAAACATTTTCCCAAAGATTTATGATACAATGTTAAATAGTAAAATAAAAGCTTTATATTGAATACTCTTATCTGTTAATTTTAAAATGTTACATTTAATAGTAACTTGATTTTAAGATTATATTTTACTAGTTCATACTAAATAATAAAATATAAGGATTGTGAGGTAAAAAATATGAATAAGAAAAACTTAGCTATATTAGTGGCAGGTATGATGTTTTTTTCTAGCTCTTCAGTAATCTTTGCAAACAACATAACAAAGCAAGAAAGATTAATAGGTAAAACAAGATATGAAACGGCTGTAGAAGTGAGTAAATTAGGATGGGTTCAATCAAAAGTAGCAATTATAGTCAATGGCAACTCTATTCAAAGTGCACTTTGTGCAAATCCTTTTGCTAAATTAAAAAATGCTCCTATACTATTAGTAAATGATAATAGTATAGAAAGTTCAACTAAAACTGAACTTAAAAGACTTGGCGTAGATAATGTATATATAGTGGACAGTGGAAATAGTATATCTAATAAAGTAGAAAATGAAATAAAATCACTCAACATAAAGGTAAATAAAATAGTAGGAAATAATATCTATGAAATGTCTACAAATTTACTTAAAGAAATAGATAAAATAAAAAAAGTGGAAAATGTAGCAGTTGTAAATGGATTAAAGGGGTTATCTGATGCTGTTAGCATAGCTTCTCCATCAGCAATACATAATATGCCTATAATACTAGTATCAGAGGAAAACAGCAATAATAGCAGTATAAATTTCTTAAACAATAGGTCTATAAAAAAATCTTATATAGTTGGTGGAAATAAGATTTTATCAGACAATACAGTAAAAAAATATCCGAATAAAGAAAGAATCAGTGGTTCAGATAGAAACAATACCAATGCCAAAATTATTGAACAATTTTACAAAACCAAAAGTATAAAAAATGTGTTTGTTACTAAAGATGGTATGAACAAGGAAAATGCACTAGTAGACGCATTATCAATAGGAGTATTGGCAGCCAAAGAAAATTCTCCTGTAATAATATCTAATGGCACTCTTGTAAACAGCCAAAAAGATTTTATTAACAATAAAGACATAAAAGAAGTAACACAAGTTGGCGGAGGTGATAACCAAAAAGCATTTGAGGATATCTTAAAGCTAAAAAATGTCGATATAAGAAATAAAACTAAAAAAATATCTTTAATTGAAGCTAAGGAAATATTAAAAAAAGCTGTTCCAGAAAGTAATGTTTTAGTTTGTTACTACGACCAAGATGATAATAAATACGACAGTAAGGTTATAAAGGATAATATTGTATATGAAGTAGAAATAGATGCCTACTCTGGTAAAATAATAGAAATTGAAAAAGATGATGATATAAATAATAATTTAGGTGTCAAAAATATATCTTTAGATAAAGCTAAATCTATAATACTAGATGCCATTCCTAATAGTAATTTAATATACTGTAAATATGATGCTGACGATAATGAATATGAGGCTAAAGTTGTAAAAGATAATAAAACATATGAAATAGAGATAAATGCATTTGATGGAAGAATTATAGATATTGATATGGACGATGATTATGATGATAATGATTATGATGACTTTGATAATAATCACAATAATAGTGATTCTAATAACAATAACTCTATAATTAGCATTGAAAAAGCTAAGTCAATAATGCTAAACAAAGTACCTGGTGGTAAAATAGTAAAATTTGAATATGATAAAGATGATAAAGAATATGAAGGCGAAATAATAAAGGGAAATAATGAATATGATATAACAATCAGTGCAATCACTGGAAAAATATTAGAATATGAAGTTGATACAGTATAGTATATAACTCTAATGATATAGTTTATAAAAATTTTCTTATTTATTACTGTAATTTAAATTTTATATTACTGGAATTTTAAAAATTCCAGTAATATTTTTTATTATTAATAACACTAATAATCCTATTTTCTATACATATAATATATCTGAACATAAACTATATCTAAATTTTAGATTTTTCATAATATCTATTCTAGTATATCTCTTATCCACTTATATCTCTTATCCACTATAATCACTTTTTATTTAAGTAAGTCTTGAATTCATGACTAAATAGAATCTCTGGCTTTATATCCACTAGCGTAGGAGTCTCCTTCCAGCTCTTCACTCTTGATTCTATAACTTTATAAAAATCTTCTAAGCTATGGCCTTCTTTTCTTCTTTCAGCTATAAGTTTATTATCTGTTTCTGAATCAAACCTAAAACTTTCCCCTGACTCTTTATTTAACTTTTTTATAATATTTTCATAAATACTTTCTATATAACAGTATTCCTCTTCCACATCAGTATTTTTCTTGGAGTTCTTTTTTAATAACTCTTTTTTTAAATTTTTTTTTAATAATTCTTTTTTCTTTGTTACATCTTCTGTTTCATCTACAGTATGAAATTCTGGGTCATAACCCCATTGTCTATACTCTTTATCTACATAGCTATACATATTGGTATCACTGGCCTTATCTTTGTCATACTTATATTCATGTTTTGATACCTTTTGGCTACTATTATTTGTTTCATTAATATTTTCTAATATATCTTCAAAAAAACTTCTACGTTTCTTTATTACACCTGTATCATTACTTTCAGAGCATATATAACTATATACAGAGCAACAATTTCCCTTCACTCCTCGACTTATTAGTCTCAATATTCCTAAATCTATAAATTCATTTACAAGCCTACTTATTGTAGATATTGATAAATCAAGGTCAGATGCAGCCTTTCTTACAGTCATCATAAACTGTCCCCTTGGTAAAGTTCCCCTTAATCTTTGTATGTTTTCTTTTCTCATTATATAGTGATTAAACCTTATTTTGTTTACATCACTTCGCTCGTTAAAATATAATACTGCTGAATTTAATTGATAAAAACCATTGTTCATATTCTTATTCCCCCAATTCAAATAAATAGTTGTTTGTAAGTATTTTTGTATTTCTTAATAATTTATTAGATGATTATATTTTATTAAAAATCATTCTTCTATATTTTTCATTTTAAAGTTTTAAAGGCTCTATGTTAATAGATGAGATTTAACTTTTTTATTTAAACAATAAATTTAATAATTTTTTTAATATAAATATTTTATTATTTAGTAAACATTTTCTTAAAATTGATATATTGTTCTTAGTATCAAAGTTTACAACCCTACTAGATATTAAGTTTTTGTCTATGTTATAGTCTCTAACTTTATATAAATGTATAATCAAATATACAATCTAAAAATATATCACTATGTTATACTAAGTGTTACAAAGTAAGATAGAAATTCTCTTATAATATAAATTGTTGTTATATATAAGAAAAACTCCTAATAAAAAATCTATTTAACATTTTTTTACTTTAAATTTCACATACTCAACGCTTTATTTACTATAAATAAGGGTATTTAAAATATATATTTTTACAATAAGGAGGTATACTTATGACCGATTCCCAAATTAAAAAAGAATACTTACGTCGTATTTGCAAAGTACAAGACTACATAGAAGAGCATTTGTATGATTCTCTTTCTCTTGAAGAGCTTTCTAATATAGCAGGTTTTTCAAAGTTTCATTTTCATAGAATTTTCAAAGCGATAGAAAAAGAAACATTGTCACAGTATGTAAATAGGTTAAAACTAGAAGGAGCCACTTCTTTTCTTATTCATCGTACTGATATGACAGTTACTGATATTGCACATTATTTCGGTTTTACTGATTCCGCAGTTTTTTCGCGAGCCTTCAAAAATTATTATAAGATAAGCCCTATAAAATATAGAAACAATTATAGCAAGAATTGCAAAGAACCATATAAAATTTCTCAGTATAATAGACACATATCAAAACTTAAATCTAAAAATAAGAGAGAGGTTAAGGGAGAAATTGAAATCTTAGAACTTGATAATGTAAATACAGCTTATATTAGATACACTGGGTCATATGGAAATTTGGCCAGTCACTTTCCAAAGATTGTAGAAAAACTCTTTGATTATGCAAATGAGCAGAATCTAATTGAACTTGAAAAGACAAAGATATTAGCTATTTATCATGATAATCCTCAATTTACACAAGAACATCATTTGAGGACTAGTATTTGTATGACAATTCCAGATAATATTGTTGTCAAAGAAAATAGCGACCTTGGCAATATTACAATACCTTCTGGGAAATATCTGGTGGGACATTTTAGTATTTTTCAAGATGAATATAGTGATGCTTGGGATTTTATGTATAATGAATGGCTATCAAATGATGAGCATAAACTACGTAATTCTTTTCCTTTTGAAGTATATCTTAATGACCCAAATAGTCACCCACAAAATAAACATATAGTTGATATATATTTACCTATAGAGCCTTTTTAATACTATGATTTCGCTTAACCTCTTCTTATATTAATGATTAAAACATACTAATTTTATAGTTTGATAAAATTAATAAAATGAGGTGAATTAATGAAAGAAATAAAAATCAAAGGTGCAAAAATACATAACCTAAAAAATATAAATATCTCTATCCCCAAAAATAAGCTTGTAGTTGCAACAGGTGTTAGTGGTTCAGGTAAATCCAGTCTTATGTTCGATATTGTATTTGAGGAAGGGCGTAAACAGTACTTACAGTCCTTAGGCATACTTTCAGGCATTGATAATGAGAATAAATTTGACAATATTCAAGGATTAGCTCCTACTATAGCTGTTAAACAAAATATCATCCGTCAGAGTAATCCTCGTTCAACAGTAGGTACTAGAACCAATATTATTAGTATGCTTACACTATTATATGCAGGAGAAGGACAAGTAATATGTTCTGCGTGTAACACTCCTGTAGACAACAATCTTATTTGTAATAATTGTGGTAATAAAGAAGAACGCTTAAGACCAAGTTATTTCTCATATACCTCTTCAGATGGAATGTGTATGAAATGTTCTGGACGTGGAGCATACTTTGAGATTAATATTGAAAAACTTATCTTGGATAAGCGCACTACCCTAAAAAAAGTTTTGGATAGAGCCCAAATCACACCAGGATATTTGAGAGTGTTATCTAAAAAATTCAAAGATTACTTAGATATACCATTCTTACAATTGCCTGAGGAAGTACAAAACGAGGTACTATATGGTCACTATGAAAATGGAAAACAAAGTTCTTCTTTAGCAAAAGTACTTCATGGTCGTCACCAAAGAGGTGAAGACTTAAATGGTATTTATAGCATGACTACTTGTTCTGAGTGCCATGGTTTTAAAATTGGTGAAGAAGCACGCCAAGTTTTATTAAATGGAAAGCATATTGGTGAACTTGGAAAGATGAGCATTTTAGAAGTTCATGAATTCCTAAAGTCATTATTGAATCAAGACAAACTAACTATTCTAGGTAAAAATTTAATAGCTGATATTTTAATTAAGACAAATAATCTAATAAAGGCACGACTAGGTCATCTGTCCTTATACAGAGAGATGTCAACTTTAAGTGGTGGAGAAATACAAAGGCTATTTTTAAATTCTCACCTTGATTCAGAGATGGACTCATTAATTTACGTACTTGACGAACCAACTGCGGGATTACATGAATCCGAAAAAATCGACATTCTAAAATCCATTAAAGATTTAAAAGATTTAGGTAACACTGTCATTGTAGTTGAACACGACAAAAATACAATTAATATGGCAGAACATATTATTGATATAGGGCCAAAAGCTGGTATTGAAGGTGGACAATTAATATATCAAGGAGATTTAGAAGGTCTACTTAAGTCAAATGAATCAATTACTGGACAATATATCTCAGGAAAATACTCCATGCCTACTAGAACATCATCTAAAAATATTACGGACATTGAAAAAATGCATTGTATAGTTGTTCAAAATGCAAGTACAAATAATCTTAAAAACATTACTGCATCATTACCTTTAGGTGCTATGGTTGGAATAGCTGGAAAATCTGGTAGTGGAAAAAGTTCCCTTATATCAGATACATTACTCCCTCTTCTTAGAAGTTACTTCAACAATCAAGCAAGTAATAATAAAACCACTATTAAAGAAAATGAAGTAAGTAATGAGGATGATTATACAATTGTAGAAACTATTGCTGATAAATTAAGTGGTACACAATATATCTCTGGATATTCAGAAATATCTCAAACTCCTATTGGTAGAAATATGAACTCAACTCCTGCCTCTTATATTGGGATATGGGATAAGATACGTGTTTTATTTGCAGGTCAACCAGAATCAATAAAACAAAATTTCACTGCTGGGCATTTTTCATTCAATTCAAAAGGTGCTTGTCCTAAGTGTAGTGGTAGTGGATATGAAAAAATCTGGTTGGGAAATAATTTAAGTATGGACAGTATATGTAATGAGTGTCATGGAAAAAGATTTAATGATGAATCCCTATCCATTAAATATAAGAATAAAAATATCTATGATGTCTTAAATATGAGTGTATCTGAAGCTGTTGTTTTTTTTGAAGATACTCCAAATATTGTTTCACACTTAAAAGTACTAGAACAAATTGGTATGGGTTATATAAAACTAGGTCAACCTACCCCTACTTTAAGTGGTGGAGAATCTCAAAGAATCAAGCTTGCAAAAGAGATTGGTAAAAAACGAAAAGGCAATATCCTCTATGTGTTGGATGAACCCACTACTGGTCTAAGTCTGTATGATACTGCTAAACTAATTCAATTGTTGGATGAATTAATCGAAAATGGAAATTCTGTAATTGTTGTTGAACATGATATAGAAGTTCTAAATACTTGTGACTGGATTATTGAACTTGGTCCAGAAGGAGGAGACAAAGGCGGATATATCATTGCAGAGGGTTCTCCTCAACAACTAAAAGAAAACTCAAAGTCTATAACAGGGAGGTATTTATAATGGATAAAGGTTACTGCTTAGATTTGAAATTTGAAAATATAGACCCTTCAAGTGTTGGAATGGATTCAAAAAAACTTTCACAGCTTGAACCTTTAATAATCTCACAATATAGCAATATAAACGCAATAATCATAGCGAGAAGAGGAAATATCGTCTTTGAAAAATATTATAATGGTTATAATGCTGACGATACTTTTCATGTTGCATCTGTCACAAAAAGTATCATATCAGCCCTAATTGGTATCGCAATAGACAAGGGTTATATAAAGGATGTTGAGCAAAAAGTTGTTGATTTTTTTCCTGAATATAATTGTAGCCCTGCTGATATATACAAAAAAGCAGTAACTATACGCCACTTGCTTACGATGACTGCACCATACCCTTTTAAAAATACAACTGAATCATTAGAGAGACTTTCTAAACAACGAGATTGGGTAAAATATGCCCTAAATCAACTTGGTCAAAACAAAAACATTGGAACTTTCAAATATTCTTCAGCTGGAGTTCACCTACTTTCAGCTATTATTACAAATACTACAGGAAAGTGTGCTCGTGAGTTTGCTAATGAACATCTATTCAAACCTATTGGTATGAGAGAAATACCCGATTATGATATAGAAAATTTTGATTTTGAAGATTTATTTGGAAAAAATCTTAAAGGTTGGGCAAAAGACAGGCAAGGTAATACTGCTGGTGGCTGGGGACTTACATTGAGTGCCAGAGATATGTTACGATTTGGTTCTCTGTATTTAAATGATGGTATTTGGAATAATAAATGTATTATATCTAAATCATGGATTGAAGAATCAACCAAAATGAATTCCAATGAGTATGGTTATCTATGGTGGCTATGTGAAGAAGATGGAACTCTTTGGTATTCAGCAATGGGAGCTGGAGGAAATGCCATCTGTTGTATACCAAAGTACGATTTGGTTATAGCAATACCATCTAAGATAGTTTTTAAACCTCGTGATAGATGGCAGCTTATTAAAAAACATATACTTACTTCTATAATAGAATAGTTGTATATGGAATGATTATAACAACCCTCCACTATAACACCAGACTTTCGTTTAGTGATATTATTGTTGATGCTATATACACACAAGAGGAGTTGAATATAAATGAATACCTACACAACATCAGAAATAGCAGATTTAATTGGTATACATCCTAATACAGTACGTTTATATGAAGAACTTGAACTAATACCTAAACCTAAGCGTAATCCTAATGGCTATCGTATTTTTAACGATTTTCATATAGAGCAATTTAAATTTGCTCGTACAGCCTTAAAAATTGAAGTTACGCAAAGAGGATTGAGAAAAAATGCAATTGAGATTGTCAGAACATCAGCAAATAAAGATTTTGACAAAGCTATTTCTCTTGTTAGTCATTATTTACAACAATTAGAAATAGAAAAATCAAATGCTGAGGAAGCAATCAATATTGTTAAAGAAATTTTAAATGGAAACACACAAGAGACAGACAAG
The DNA here is from genome assembly GCF_020662275.1 of Clostridioides sp. ES-S-0006-03. Taxonomy (NCBI): domain Bacteria; kingdom Bacillati; phylum Bacillota; class Clostridia; order Peptostreptococcales; family Peptostreptococcaceae; genus Clostridioides; species Clostridioides sp. ES-S-0006-03. The sequence continues at coordinate 102,305 of NZ_JADGMM010000004.1, read as the reverse complement.
TTATTTTTAACTAGAAAAGAAACCTCAGAATACTTAAAGGTTACAATAGATACTTTAAGAAATTGGGAAATGAACGGGTTGTTAAAAGTAAAAAGAAAGCAAAATGGTTATCGTGTATATACTGATGAAGATATAAAGCGCCTTAAAATTATTAATTCGTTACGCTCTGCAAACTATTCTCTTTCAGCTATTTTAAGAATGTTAAATGCTTTGTCTTGTAATCCCAATGCTAATATTAAAACTGTTATTGACACTCCAAAAGACGATGATGAAATTATCTCAGTATGTGACAAATTGATAACCTCATTGAAAGAGGCGGAATACAACGCAAAAACAATGAAATCTCATCTTCAAAGCATGAAAGAACAATTTTCTTAACCCTCCACTCTAACTCCATACTTTGATTTGTGTGTTATTCTTAAGAGCAAGAAAAATTAAACACACAAATCAAAGGAGGAATAGAATGGAAAACAAAAATACTCATTTTACATGGAAGCAAAAAATCCTTACCTTTTTAGTGAGCCAATATATTTCCCTATTTGGTTCATCACTTGTACAGATGGCAATGATATGGTATATCACACTTCAAACGTCATCAGGCATATGGGTAACAATCTTAACCGTATGCTCCTTCATACCACAAATGCTAATATCTTTTTTGGCAGGTGTATGGGCAGATTACTATAATCGAAAAATACTCATCATTGTATCTGATGCTATAATCGCTGCTTCTACACTAATACTACTTATGCTTATGATGTCAGGAATTAAAGGAGAAAATGAATTAATCGCAATTGCTGTTGTATCTATTATTCGTTCTTTAGGAAGTGGTGTACAGACACCTGCTGTAAATGCACTGATTCCTCAACTTGTGCCAGAGGAACACTTAATGCGTTTTAATGGTATAAATGGCAGTATTCAATCTATAGTTCAATTTATAGTTCCTATTGTATCCGCAGCAATTCTTGGTCTAGGAAATAAAATATCTCAAGTACTTTTACTTGATATTATTACTGCAATTATTGCTATTGTATTACTCTGCTTCATTAAAATACCTAAACATAATATAATAAAACAAACTGAAAAAGTATCATTTTTAGCAGACATGATATCTGGAATAAAATACTCTTTTTCGGATAAATTTATTAGAAAAGTAGTTTTTACTTATGGCGCTTTCATTTTTCTTTGTGTACCATCAGGCTTTCTTATAGGATTATTGATTGAGCGTACATTTGGTAAGGGGTATATTTATCTATCTATTATTGAAATGATTGGCTTTTCAGGTATGGTTCTAGGTGGATTAGTTATAGGAATATTTGGTGGCTTTAAAAATCGAAATAAGACATTTTTCTTGGCAATGTTATCTTATGCTATCTTTTCTATTATTTTGGGGTCTGTTACACAAGCTTGGCAATTTTTCATATTCATGTTTTTTACCAGTTTTTCAATCCCAATTATTCAAGCAACAGCTATGACCATGTTGCAATAACATGTAGTACCAGAAATGCAAGGTCGTGTATTGGGCTTACCTACTATTATATATACTGGTCTTATACCTCTTGGGATGATACTCTTTGGACCACTTGCTGATATGGTATCTATTAATTTCTTGATTATTGTTTCAGGTGTAATAATTGCATTTTTTGCTTTATCTATTCCTTATTCAGGACAATTTTATAAGCAAGGCATCTTTAAATCAAAAGAAATTAAATAATATGCTAAAGAAACTAAGTAATATACTAAAAAAATTAAGTAATACACTAAATAAACTAGGTAATATACTAGATAAATTTTAATTGTTCTATTTTGATTTTTATACATAATACACTAAGATAGTTTTAATCACTACGATAGTTTTAATTAACCTAGTTCAAATTTTATAGACCTCCGTTTCATTTACATATTCATTTTCATCAAGAATTAAATGAAACGGAGAAAAGCTATATGTCAATAAGGCTATTATTATTTTGATTCCTTTTTAGCATGACACTCAGAACATTCAGAGTCATGTAAAGAAATAATGCCACCACAATAAATACAAGTCCATTTTTTTAATTCTGCTTCCATCAAAGTAGTTATTCCAGACTCTTTAGCTAAAATATTATTTTTTATAAGGCTCTCTTCGTATCTTTTATTGTAACTTTTTTCCAAGTTTTTGACCAATTTGCATGGAAATTTTTCACACTCAAAACAGTATGTAATCTTTTCTATCTTTGTACACTCTTTTATATTACACTTTCTGCAATGTTCTGGTTTCCCCAAGTCACCTGCATAACATCCCTGACAAGGTTTCTTTGAATAACAATGTTTATAACAGACTTTACAGTTCATCCCACAGGGAGCAAACATAATATTTTCAATCTTATTGGGCATTTTCATAATACATTATTCCTTTCTATAATATTCTTAATTATTGAGTCTTCTTAATTCTTTAACTACTCTACTTTAACTACATTTAAGGCTTACATCTTCCCCACTATACCATGTTGAAAATAAAATATTTCTCCTATTCTTGATAAAAAGCTTCTCTATACTCCTAAATCTGTGATTATTGAAATCATGAAGTTTTTGAACAATCTTTTTATAAAAAATCATTTTAATGAGATACTCTCATACATCATAACATTTTATAATCATCAGCCCCATACTCATAGCCTTTTAATTTATCTTCTTCTTCACCTTTAGCTGTCAACATAATAATAGGTATATTAGTCATTTCACGTGAAACTCTACATACTGAGAATCCATCTAAATATGGCATCATAATATCCAATATCATTAAATCTATATCATTATTCTTCACTATTGTAAGTGCTTCTACTCCATCATCAGCAGTTATGCAAGTATATCCTCCTTTTTGCATATATTCTACAATGATATCTTGCATTCTTTTTTCATCTTCTACTACTAATATTTTAGCCATTATTATTTTATCATCTCAGTTTTTTAACTTTATTTTAGTTTATATTAATTTATTTTATAACTATTTTTTAGAAAATAATATGTTTATAAAAATAGCCTGCCAACTTTGATTCATGTTGGCAGGCTAAGAATTTATAAAATACTTATTATATTATTTTAATACTAGTTTATTTTTTTGATTAAAATATATTCTAAAGCAAATCTCTTCAATTAATGCATAAATTGCACTTGTTATAAAATATAGACCTAGGGCTACTGGAGTTCTAACAGTTATTATAAGACTCGTTATAGTAGTCATTATAATCGTTTGTTTATTAAATGTTCTTTGAGAACTCACCTTAAAATATGGTATATAATTTATTAAATTTGGAGCTAGCATAGTTAATGTGTATATACAAGGTAGTATAAATAAATTATCAGCTGTATTTAAATTAGCAATCCAAGGAATTATAACTGTTGTAAATCCCTTTGGCATGTTTAAGCATACATGATACAGTGCATATATTACTGGCATTTGTAGTAAAATTGTGGAACACCCAATCATACTCTTCATACTTTCCACAGAGTGCATCTGTAGTTGCTTTTCAAGTTCTTTAGCATTATCCTTATATTTTTCTTTTATATGTTCCATCTTTTCTGCCAATTCTTGTTGTTTTTTCATAGAAAATCTTTGTTTTAATGACAATGGCATTAGCATCAACTTTACTATTAAAGTTATAAGTACTATTGCAATCCCAAAATCTCCTGTAAAACTAAATAATATATTTAATACCTCTTGTAGTATATTTGAAATGAAATCCATTCTATTCTCTCCTTTTATTTTAAATTCTTGAACTGTAATAGAATCATTTCAAATTAAAATATACTATAATACCTCCAAATATCATATTTTTGAAAAACAATATAATGCTTAGGCAATCTTTTTTCAGAATATGTAAATCTATTTATAAATATGTTTTTCCTTAAAACATATTTAATTTTATGATATAAGAGGTCTTTACAAAAGTAAATTATGCATCCAAGGATAGATACTAATAATGTCATATAAATTAGTATATATAACAGATTATCCATATCAAATCTCATTACATCACCTCATAAGTATTTATGTTTATGTTTATGTTTATGTTTATGTTTATGTTTATGTTTAAATAATTATAGTATGTTAATCTCTTAATGTCAATATTTTTATACACTATCTATGCTATCCATCCACACCTAAAAGAGTGGACTTTCTGCACTAGGTTGTAAATATACAAGTACTAATACCTTGATAAAGCTACATTAAATTTTCAGTGTTATTTTTACCAGAATTCTCATGCTCTACTTCTAAAGACAATGACTTTTTTCTAAATTAATGATAAAATAATTAAAACAATTCTTCTATATGTGAATATGTTTTTTGTAAACATAACGTAAATAGATTTTATATAAATAGATTTTTAAAACTAATATAATCTTTTAAATAAAAACCTTACTTGGAAAAATTAACAAAAATAAATGGAGGTTACTATAATGATAAGCGATTCTATATCGAAAAGACGTAGCATTAGAAAATATAAAAATCAAAATATTTCACATGAAACTATAGAAAAAATAATTGAAGCTGGAATAGATGCACCTTCATCTAAAAATAGACAACCATGGAAATTTATTGTTGTCACTGAAAAAGAAAAAGAATCTATGCTTAGAGCTATGAGCAAAGGTATTCAAAATGAAATTGATAACAATGGACTTCTTCCAGAAAGTCGTCAACATATTGCAGGAGCAAATTATACTGTTGAAATTATGAAACAAGCTCCCATAACAATTTTTATTTTAAACAAGTTGGGAAAATCACCTTTAGAAAACTTATCTGCTGAAGAACGTTTTTATGAAATGGCAAACATACAATCAATCGGAGCTGCAATTCAAAATATGTCTCTTACAGCTGTAGAATTAGGTTTAGGTAGTCTTTGGATTTGTGATGTGTACTTTGCATATTGTGAATTATGTGAGTGGTTAGATACAGATAGTCAATTGGTTGCAGCAATATCGTTAGGTTATCCTGATGAACAACCAGCAAAAAGACCTAGATTAAAGTTAAATGATGTAACTGAATGGAGATAAATAACTATTTATAATTAAAATATGGTAAGTAAATTCAATAAAAACAATTTACTTACCATAAAAAATAATTTGATTACTATGCTGTTAGAACTATTGAAGATTATCTTATACCTCTACAATCTCCTTATGATTACTCACTACTTTATTTTGCTTTATAGTCAGTGATTTCATTTCATGAATTGCAAAATATATGCATACCATTGCAGCAGCGGCATCCGCTATTGGCCCCGCATACATTACTCCATCAATACCCATAAACATTGGTAAAATCACTATTAATGGAATTAAAAACAGAATCTGACGAGTCAAAGAAGTAAAAAGTCCCAGTACTGATTTCCCAATTGATGTAAAGAAAGTTGATGATACTATTTGAACACCATTTATAAATGTTAAGAACAAGAAAGTTCTAAAATAATGTTCTGCAAATATAAAGTAAGTTTCATTCCCATTACCAAATATAGATGTAATTTGTCGTGGGAAGAATTGGAAGCATAAGAATGCAATAACAGATATAACAGTTGCACTTCCTACTGCTAACTTATATGCTTCTTTTACACGATTATATTTTTCAGCTCCATAATTGTATCCTATAATTGGTTGCATCCCTTGTGATATACCAATAATTATAGATATAAAAATCATATTTACTTTAATAATGATACCAACACAAGCAAGTGGAATTTCACTTCCATAAACTGACCTAGCTCCGTAATATGCCAACGTATTATTCATAACTATTTGTGTTACAGTCATTGCTAATTGATTAAAACATGAACTTGAACCTAGCGCAAATATATGTTTATAAATTATACTTTCTAATTTAAAACTTTTCTTATGTAGTTTAATATGTTGAAAATTCATTACATAATAAACACTAAAGCCAAAAGATATAAGTTGACCAATAACAGTAGCTAAAGCAGACCCAGCAATTCCCATATCAAGCACAAATATGAATAGTGGATTTAAAATTGTGTTAATAACTGCTCCTACCAACATACAAAACATAGAAGCTTTTGGTTTTCCATCAGCAAGTATCAACTTACTCATTCCAGTAGACATTATAAGAAATGGCAATCCAATTGATGTAATCTTTGTGTATGTGTGTGCATAAGGTAATATTTCTGATGTGGAACCAAAGAATTTCAATAGTGGTGTTAAAAATATTGATACTATTATAAACAAACTTATTCCAAAGATAGCCATTAGACAAATAGAATTTCCCGCTGATTTTGTAGCTTTTTCTGAATTTTTAGCACCTAATTCTAATGAGCACTTAGATGCTCCACCAATACCTAATAATAAAGCAATTGCAGTACATATTGTTGTTAGTGGAAAGCTAACATTTGTAGCAGCATTACCTAACACTCCAACACCTTGCCCGATAAAAATTTGGTCAACTATGTTATATAACGCACTTACTAACATTGCTATAATGCTAGGTATTGCATACTTAGTCAATAATTTTGAAACTTTCTCATACTCCAATGGTTCTTTATATTTTTCTTCCATCTTCCTTCGCCTCCAATTTTGCTTCTTCATTCATATCAATAGCTATAAAAGCAGTCTTTTTTAACATTGACATGAACAACTCTTGCTCTTCTTTTTTAAATGAACTTAACAATTCCTCTACATATCCATTCGTTATTTTTATTATTTCATCATAACATGCCAAAGATTTTTCTGTAGGATACAGATGCCATGTTCTTTTATCTTTAACACTTGGTTCTCTAGTGATAAACCCTTCTTTTTCTAGGTTTGCCAAAGCTCTTGTTATATTACTAGGATTTACAAGAATTCTTTTAAATATAGTATCCTGTGTAATACCTGGATTACTACATATGTGTAATACATAAAAATATTGGCTATTATTAATTCCAATATCAGCCAATTTCCTATCAATATAGTTTGCGTTATATCTATTTATAATGGAAACCCATTTTAATAGCTCTCTCATGTTCTCTCCTTAATATTGTTATTTATATTTTTGTTGCGAGCGCAACAATCTATTTGCTCATGCAATTATTTTACTGCTAAATTTACACTTTGTCAATAGTTCCTAATTCTTAATTCCTTTTAAGCTTTCATGTCAATGTGACATAATATAGTAAATTAGACAAGATGCAAATCCACAGAATTAAAATTAAATGACAACAAGTAAAATCAAGCCATAACTTCTCTATTTCGTTATAATGAATGTAGGGTAATTGAAACGAGGTGAATAGTTAAATGTATGAGTGGCAACAACAAATTCAGATAATCATTGACGAGATTGACAAATGTATTAAAAATTACAACGGCGAAGTCTTAACGTTACGCTTTCTTTCTCGCAAATTGGGATATTCTGAATTTTATACAACGAAAAAATTCAAAGAAATATCGGGTATGCAGTTTAGAGATTACTTGCGGAATAGAAAATTAGCCTTTGCATTAAAAGAGGTTAGGGACAGTGATAAGAGTCTATTGGACATTGCTTTTGATTATGGATTTTCATCACATGAAGCTTTTACCAGAGCTTTCAAAAGAACTTATGGTGTAACACCAAGTGAATATCGAAAAAATCCTAAGCCAGTCGTTCTTCGTACAAAAATAACCCCTTTTGACCGCTACTTTTTAGGATTAGGAGAAATAGGAATGATTAAATCAACAGATGGTGTCAAGATTTATTTTGCAACCATACCTGCACATAAATTTTTGTACATTAAAAACAATGAAAGTAACGGGTATTGGGATTTTTGGAGAAAACAAAACCTTATTCCAGGACAGGACCACGAAACAATTTGTGGTTTGCTCGACAGCATCAAGGGTAAATTGGATGATGATGGTGGAAGCGAAGCTAACTGTGGAAGTGGTCAGATTATGGCTTATATAAACAGTCCAGATGGCAGGCTCTGCGATTGGGGTATTCTCCGTACAGAGTGTTGGGGCGTACGACTTCCTTTTGATTATAAAGGGGAACTTCCGCCACAAATGCTTATGATTGATATTCCTGAAGCCGAGTATATCATCTTTGAACATGGTCCATTTAATTATGAACAGGAAAATTGTAGTGTTGAAGAAAAGATTGAAATGGCTATGGCAACTTTTGATTACATTGGTAAGGGTTACTGTCCTGATATTACCCCTGGAAGAATCATGTACTTTTATTATAACCCAGACCAGTATTTTAAGTACATTAGACCTGTGAAAAAGATGTACGCCTATCCACTGTAAAATCCAAACTAAGTAGATAAGACGTACTCGATAAAATAAAATTTAAGGAGGAAAATTAAAAATGACTAAGTCTATTTGCGGAGTTGATTGTAGGAAATGCGAATTGAGTAACACTTGTAATGGATGTGCTGAAACGAAAGGTCATCCTTTTGGTTCAGAGTGCTTGGTTGCATTATGTTTGAAAGAAGGTAAAGATGCTCTATACAAATTCAAAAAGAATTTGATTGCAGCATTTAATGCACTTAATATACAAGATATGGAAGAAGTCACAGAACTTAATGCACTGAAAGGCTCTTTCATTAACATTGAATATACCTTGCCAAAAGGGCAGCTTGTAAAGTTTTGGGACGATAATAAAATTTACTTTGGAAATCAGCTTAGCAAAAAAGACAGTGACAGATATTATGGAATTATTGCTGATGAAAAATATCTCATGGTATCTGAGTATAGCGTTTATGATTCTGATGCTGAAATTGTAGTATTTAAGCGTTGGATGTAAATGCAAATTGAAAGTTGAATCAAAGATTATTTATAATAGATGGAGGTTCTTTAAGTTAGAAAAATATATTGCTCTTTTTCGTGGCATAAACATTAGTTGTAAAAACAAAGTGTCAATGCCATTATTAAAGGCGGCATTTGAAGGTATGGGATTTTTGAATGTTAGCACCTATATCAATAGCGGAAATGTTCTTTTTCCAGTGAAAGCAACGATAAAAGTGAATGCCAGCACTACAAAAAAATTATTTTTGTTATCTAGCAAGTAAATCTATTATGGGCATAACATGGAGTTCCCAAATTTCAGTTTATCTTTATCATTGACTGACTAGAAAATTTGAAATTGACTAGAAGGTTATAACTGGATGGAAGTAGTTAAATTTGCAAAAAAACAGCTATACGAAAGCATCTGGAGCTATGACAATACCATAAAAGGTTAATAATCTAACGTCGTCATTTGTACAAAACTAAGAAAAAAATAGAGACTGACTCAGACAATCCACAATATATTGGCTGTTTGGGGTGTTGGCTATAAATTCAGCGAATAAAAACCGCAGATTGTATATAATTCACTAATTAGTGAATTATATACAATCTGCGGTTTTGTGCACTATTCAAATAATTTATATGCTTTTAATCATATTGTCATGTCAAAGTTCTTATGTAAGTGGTAAATTCAACTCTTAAAACTTAAGATATGATAATAAACCTAGTGTTTAAGCGATAATCTGTATTTCTGTTTAAAACTTAATTTAAAAACATATTGACAGTCTACCCATTATTTGTAATAATTAATATATCAAAACGATATATAACTAAACAATATATACATAAACGATATTAGGAGGCACTATGTTAGAATACATTATTTTAGGATTTCTGATGGAAAAAGAATTAAGTGGATACGATTTAAAACAAAAGATGTCACAAAGTACTTCATACTTTTTTGATGCTAGTTTTGGTAGTATTTATCCTGCACTTAAAAGATTAGAAGAAAAAGATTATATCTACTATCGCGAAGTTATAGATGGTGGCAAATTAAAAAAACTATATTCCATAACTGATATAGGGAAATCATACTTTCTCGAGTGGTTAGAAAAACCAATTAAATTTTCTAAGACAAAGCATAACCACCTTGTTAACATATTTTTTTATGAGTACTTACCTAAAGAAATAATTGAAACAAACTTAAAAATGTTGATAGCTGAAATTGAATTACTTTTAAATAAATTAGATGCACAAAAAACTGAGGTAGAACAAAATTGTTGTATTGACCAATACACATGTATGTATTTCACAATGATTTATGGCGTTGACTATTATAGTTTTGTAATTAATTGGTGTAATGATTTATTAAAAAAATTGTAGGATAGAATTATAAAAGTCAACCTACATAATATAAAGGGGGTAAAATTTATGAGACTTTTAATACATGATTTAACTGAAAAAGATTTAGATAATTTATTACCTAAACTTGATAACAATATAAAAATACTTTCAAACACTGAAGAAATCCACAAGTGTATTGGTTGTTTTGGTTGTTGGATTAAAACACCTACTACATGTGTCATAAAAGACTATTACAGAAATATGGGTAAATTGATAGCTGATTCTGATGAATTTATTATAATTAGTAGATGTTGTTATGGTGGCTTTAGCCCATTTATTAAGAATATACTTGATAGAAGTATAAGCTATCTCCTTCCATACTTTGTAATAAAGAATAATGAAATGCATCATAAAAATAGATATGAAAAACAGATAAATTTAAAGGCTTTATTCTATGGGGATTGTATTACAGATACTGAAAAAGACACTGCTACTAATCTAGTACGTGCAAATGCTGTAAATCTCAATATGAAGGAACATTCTGTTTCATTTTTTAAAAATCCACAAGATGTAAGAGGTGAATCTTTATGAATATAGTAATGATAAATGGAAGCCCAAAAGTAAAAGAAAATAATTCACAATACTTTTTATCTGAAGTAGAAAAACTTATACAAAAGGATAATGACATTCTCACATTTAAAATAGACAATGTATCTAAATATCCTAAAGCTATTGAAGCCATACTTACTTGTGATAGGTTAATAATTGCATTTCCTCTTTATGTAGATGGCATTCCTTCTCATTTAATTCGTTTTTTAGAGGAATGTGAAGAATGTGCGAAGAAACTAAATAAAAAATCTATTCCAGTATATGCAATAGTTAACTGTGGATTCTATGAAGGGAAACAAACTCATTTAGCAATTCAAATGATAGAAAATTGGTGTAAAAGGGTTAACTTTACATGGGTTCAAGGGATAGGAATTGGTGGAGGAGAAATGCTAGGTTCATTACAATCTACTCCTTTAGGTAAAGGTCCCAAAAAAAGCTTAGGAACTTCATTAGGAGAACTATCAAAGAATATACTTAGTAACAACATAGATAGTAACACTTCTAGTAAAGATAATATTTTTATATCACCTAACTTTCCTAGATTTCTATTTAAATCTATGTCTAATTATCATTGGACTCCTCAAGGTAAATCAAATGGACTGACTAAAAGTGATATATTAAGAAAATAAAAAATTAATATTAAAATAAATTTTACATAAGATATAAGTATTTTATTTGTCTTTAAAATTATGCATACAAATCTATACAAATCATGTAAAGCTTAAAATACTATATTAAAAACAACTTCTAAAAAGGGGCTGTCTCAAAATAGGGATAAGTCTCTTTTTCATTGTTTAAATAATGAAAATATATTTGATTTCATACAAAAAAAGAGTGCCTCATGAACCAAAAAGCTCATTTTGAGACATCCTCTTTCTATTGTGTATATAAAAAAATATTTTTTTATGCTACATTTAATTATTATTTAGCTTGGATTATATTTAACCATTATTCAGTTTCTATTATATTTAATTATTATTCAGCTTCCCTAATTCTTTCAACAATACTATCCTTAGAAACATTATGATAAACTATTAAAGGCACTATAGACGTTATCAAAAATACTATTAATATACTTATTATAAGCGCCCCTAATGGATAAGCATACACAGAATATCTTAATTTCATAATATTAAACCCTAAAAATGTTGCGATACTTCCAAAAGTAAGATTTACAATAGTTATTATCACCCCATAATAAAAACCTTCAAGCATTATCATTCTTTGAAGCTGTTTTCTTGTCATTCCTACTGCCTCAATCATTGCAAACTCTTGTTTACGAGACATTATATTTGTTATCATAGTATTTATAAAGTTTAGCACTCCAATCAATCCTATTATAAATACCGCACTCATACCTACAATCTTTATAACCTTTTGACTCTCTCTTGCCTCTTCTATATAGATATTTTTTGAATAAACTTTTGTATATGGATTATTGTATTTCTTATTCAAATTATTTATTTTATTTTCAACAGACTTAACATCACCATTTATATCAATTACCAGATTTTCTATATATGGCTTTATAACCATATTTTTAAAGTCATTTTCATTAATGTACATCCCCATATTAAAATTTTGTGCACCATCAAAAACTGCCATGACTTTAAACTCTTTATCTATATATCCTTTCCCTATAGTATCTCCTTTTAAATATCTAAACTTAATTTTATCTCCTGCTTTTATTTTACTTCCTTCATGTCCAGTAATTACTACATATCCACCTTCATCAAATTTTTTCTCATCTATAGAACCTGACAGTATTTTAGAATTCTTTTGAGAATATATAATATTGTTTTTTGATAGTTTACTTAATAATCTACCTGAAGATAATCCAACTGTATCTGAGGCTAAAAAACCATTATTTTCTGCTATTTCTTTTGGGTCTCTGCCCTGAAGAAATTGCTTTTTATATTCTTCATCTACTTTTTGAGTCAATATCTCATCTTTTAAATCTCCTTCATAAACTATATAACTTAAATCCTTGTACACCTTACTTACATTACTCACTCCATCAAGATTCTTAATATCTTTTATAAGATTTTCGTCAATTGGAGCAACTTCGTTATCTTCAGATTTAGCAGTGTCTGCAAGTCCATGACGTATTTCTATATCCCCTAACATCATACCTTCAGCAGCTCTTTCTGGATTAGAGCTACTTATAATTGCAGATACAGTCAAAAATATTATACAACTTAGTGACATAGAAACTAAAACTAAAATAGCTTTGCGTCTATTTCTAAATACATTTGCAAATGCCATCTTATGAATTTTAGAACCACTTTTCCCTCTTTTAGACTTACGTTTAATCTTATTACTTTTATCACTATATCTTACAGCATCTATAGGAGATACAGAACTTACAATCTTAGCAGGTTTTTTGCATGACAATCTAACAGTTACATATGAAAATACAACGGCAAATACAAATATTAACGGATTAAAATATTCAAATGCGGTTTTATTTAATCCATCCATAAACTTACCAACTAGAGGAACAAACACTATTCCTATTAAAAATCCCAATAATAAACCTATTGGTATAGCTATTATACATAATCTATTAGCTTGTTTAATAATCAATTTTTTTAATTGATATGGAGATGTTCCTATTGTTTTTAATAATCCATAATATTTTATATCTTTAACAACTGAAATATAAAAAATATTATAAATTAATAAATATCCACTTAAAAGTATAAGCATTACAATTAAGATTATTGGTAATACATTTTTAACAACTTCTTTGAAAGTAGTTGCTTGTTTACTTAAATATATAGGATTTATAGTTGATTTTCCTGAATAAGGTTGGATTTTCTCAGTTAGTTTATCAAATTTAGACTGCAAATCTTTATCATTAAAAAAATTAAAGGATACACTTGTAGGAGCTACTTCATTTGTTTTTTTGTAATTATCATAGAAAGCTTCACTCGTAAATACATCATGAAGAGGTATTGCTGTAGCTGTTTTGTATTCAAAATATCCAACTAGTTTAAATTTGAACGTTTCTTTTTCATTAGTTAGTACCCCATCTTTAGTTTTTGGAATTATTAATTTTACTTCAGCACCTATTTTATGAGGTATATCTAACATATCTAATATCTTTGTAGGCATGACTATTTCATCATTATTTTTTGGTAAACTCCCTTCAATCATCTCTACATTTGCAGCATTTTCAAGACTTTTTTTATCATAAACGGTTAAATTCACTGTCTGAGTTGAAAACTCTGGATTTTTTAAACTTGCTATGTTTTTTACTATTCCAATACTGTTTTTGTCTACTGAACTATCTTTTTTTATAATTTCAATTTGTCTATTACTTAAAGCTTGAAATTGAACATGGTTCTTTGTCCCATATTCCATAGCTTTGTAACTATTAAAAGCGTCCAACACACTATATCCCACTGTAAACAATGATGTAAACAAAACTGTTGTCAATACTATTGCAAGCACTGAAACTATATTTCTCATTTTATTTGTTTTGAAACTTCTATTACTTAACTTTTTTATAATTTCCTTATTGTTATTCTGTAACATTGTTCTCACCTCTATTTACAACTTTTCCATCCTCAATCCTTATAATTCTATCAGCCATTTGAGCAATTTGTTCATTATGAGTTATCATAATTATAGTTTGGCTAAACTTATTACTAGTAACTTTTAAAAGTCCTAGCACATCTTGTTCTGTTTTGCTATCTAAATTACCTGTTGGTTCATCAGCTAGTATTATTGATGGTTTTGTTGCTAAAGCTCTTGCAATAGCTACTCTCTGTTGCTGTCCTCCTGATAGATTGTTTGGTAGGTCATCCACTTTTTGACTTAGTCCTAAAACTTCTATTATCTCATCTATATATTTAGTGTCTATTTTACATCCATCAAGTTCTATAGGTAATACTATATTTTCATAAACATTTAGTATTGGAACTAAATTATAATTTTGAAATATAAAGCCTACATTACGTCTTCTAAATATTGTAAGTTCTTCATCATCCATAGCAAATATATCATTATTATCAACAATTACTTTTCCATCACTTGCTCTATCAAGTCCCCCTATCATATGTAACAAGGTACTTTTTCCACTACCTGAAGTCCCAACTATAGCTACAAACTCCCCTCTATTTATACTTATATTTATTCCATCTAAAGCTTTTACTATATTTTCACCTTTTCCATAATATTTTTTTAAATTATTAGTCTCCAGTATTTTCATAATCAAATCTCCCTCTTACTTTATTTTATATATTTTTTAATTGTATATTAAACTTTCACGCTTATTGATTCCTTATTTAGATATTATCATGTAAGCCCCTATCCAATCCTCACAGTGCTGTTATATTTTAGATATGAATTATAACAATTTCGAGATATTTTGTGATATTTATTGAAGTGAAACTAAAAATAGTGCATATAATGTTATCTAATAAACACTATATACACTACTTCTAAGAATTTTTGATTTTATTTTCAAGTTATATATTATAAACATCAATTTTAAATAAATGCTAAGTCTAATTTTTCATATAAATATTAAATGTAGTTCCAATATTTTTTTGAGAATCTACTTTTATATATCCATTCTGTTTATTTATAATTTCTCTTGCTAAGTACAATCCAACTCCAATACCTTCTATATCCCCAACTTCTCTACTTCTATAGAACCTTTTAAATATATTGTTTATTTCACTCTCATCTATACCCATTCCATTGTCACTTATGATAATTTTAGTGAATATATCCATTTTATCAGTCTTTATACTTATCTTTCCTTCCTCATTGGTATACTTTACTGCATTTTCTATAATATTAAAGAAAGCTTCACTAGTCCACTTTTTATCGTGACAAACTTCAATTTTATCATCTAAATCAATTTCTAGTAATATATTTTTTTCTTCTAATTTTAAAAAGACTCCACTTAATGCACTTGCAATAGTATCACTTATTCTGCTTTTAGTCGTATTCAAAGATATAATACCAGTTTCTAATCTAGAAATTTTTATAAGTGCTTTTCCCAGCCAGTCCAATTTATTTACCTGACTTTGCATGTTTTCTAAAAACAATACTTGATTCTTTCTATCTAACTCTTTTTGTATTAGAGTCTCATTATACATAGATATATTAGCTATTGGTATTTTTATTTGATGCGATATATCTGATATTAAAGTTTTTATATTTTCTTTTTCCTCTGAATACTTGCTGTTTTTAACTTCCATAACCTCTATCATATATTTAATTTTATTTTGAACTTTTGCAGTTAAAGTATCTTTATTTAAATCAAAGTGCATATTTTTATTACCCGATATAAATTCATCTATGTTATATATGATATTACTACTAAATTCAACTATGTCTTTTCTTATTTTATATACAAAAAATAACGATATAAAAAACATAGTAAATATAAAAATTAAAATTATACAATTAATATTTACAATAAATTCAGCTAAGTCAGGATGCACATATAAAATTTTGTTAGTTTGCATTCTTATTATTATTAAGGATAAACATGACACTATGAAATATATAATAGAAATGTTCTTGTAATAGTTCTTATTTAAACTTTTATTATTTTTCATCTTGTTCACCAACCCACATATACCCTATTCCATAAATAGTTCTTATGTACTTATGCTTTGATGTTTTCTGGTCTATTCTCTTTCTCAATCTATTTATATTTACAGTCAATGCATGTTCTTCCATATACTCACTATCATTGTCCCATATTGCATCTATCAATGCTTGTCTTGTAACTATTTCATTTTTATGTTGCACCAATTTCTTTAGAATTCTATATTCTATAGGTGAAAGGATTATATTTTCGCTATTTCTAGTTACAGTCATATTATCAAAATTAAATTCAAATTCTCCCTCAAATAAGACCTCTTCTTGTATTTCAACCTTACATCTTCTAAGCAGTGCTTTTATTCTTTGTATCAATATGTTTATACTAAATGGCTTTGTTATGTAATCATCTGCTCCTATCTTAAATCCATTTACAATATCAGATTCCATATCACATGCTGTCAAAAACAGAATACCTACTTTTGAGCTAGCTCTTATTTCCTTGCACAAGTCAAATCCATTTCCATCAGGAAGATTTACATCTAATATCATTAAATCTATTTTTTCTTTCTCAAATTTCTCTTTAGCTTCTTTTAGACTATATGTTGGTACAACTCGAAATCCATCACTTTGTAAGTTAAAACATATACCATTATTAAGCATAATATCATCTTCTACAACCATTATAGTTTCCATTTTATTTCCTCCATATTTTTTATACACATTAAATCATTGAGTTTCCTATTTTATTATACTAATTTTATTTTCTAAAAAACTATTATTATCTTAAATTTTCATTAATTCAAAATAAAAAGAGTGTATATTTAGTAATTTTAACTAATATACACTCTTCATTTTTTATAAGTTTATAAATATTCTATTTTAGTTTACCATAGTCTTCATCAGATACAGGCTCCAACCATTCATTGAAGGCTCCCTCTGCTGGTACTTCTACAGCTAGATGCTGAAACCAACTATCTGGTGCAGCTCCATGCCAGTGTTTTACATCTGGTGGTATATTAACTACATCACCTGCATGCAATTCCTGAGCTGGTTTTCCAAACTCTTGATAATATCCTCTACCTCCAGTTACAAGTAAAATCTGTCCACCCTTATGATGTATGTGCCATGAATTGATTGTAGAAGGAGCAAAAGTCACATTACCAATTCCCACACCCTTAGTAGTAAGCATATTTAAATAACATTCTCCTGTAAAATACTGTGCAAATGCTTTGTTTTCTTCCCCAATAGGGAAAACTGCTCCTGTACCTAAGTCTCTTTCTCTATCCATATTTAATACCTCCTATGCCTTGCTTAACTATTCTTACATTTTTAGTATACGACTTAAAGTTAACTCAAGGTCAATAGCTTTTCAGTATTATCATAATTTAATTTTTGGATTAACTTTATTCTTTTAAGTCATCATAACTTGTTATAGATTTTTTTACATTCAGTAATTGGTCTACAAATTGATTCGCAGGAGCATTTAAAATATTTTCAGGAGTATCATATTGTTGAATGACTCCATGATTCAATACTAAAGTTTTTGTACCCAAAATCAAGGCCTCATAAATATCATGTGTAATAAAGATAATCGTAATTCCTGTTTTTTTATGAATTTCTTTTATCTCTTTTTGTAACTGTTTTCGTGTAATTTCATCAACAGCTCCAAAAGGTTCATCCATCAATAAGATTTCTGGCGAAGAAGCTAAAGCACGTGCAATCCCTACACGCTGTTGCTGACCACCTGATAATTCAGATGGGTATCTTATTTTCATATCATTTGGTAATCCTACGATTTGCATCCATTTGTCTACAGCATTTTTTATCTCTAACTTATTTTTTCGATTAAGGAGATTTGGCACATATGAAATATTTTCTTCAACAGTCATATGAGGAAAAAGAACACTTTCCTGCACACAATAGCCTATTTTTCTTCTTAATTTAATTAAGTCCTCATTTTTAATGTCTGTTTTATTAATTAAAATATCTCCTCCATCTGGCAAAATAAGACCATTAATCATTTTTAGAAGTGTTGTTTTTCCACTTCCAGATGACCCAATAACAGTTAAAAATTCTCCTTTTTCTATATCTAAATTTAGATTATTTATGATTGTTTTATCATTATATTGTTTTTCAATATTTTTAAATTGTATAATAGGTGTCATTATATTTCCTCCAATTATAAAAGTCCCTTTTTGTTCAAAAACTCATGTGCAACTTCTCTAGGCTCTAAATTATTATTTTCTACATCGTAATTCAATTTAGCCATCTCTTTATCAGTTAAAATATTTTTAACCATCTGGAATACTTTTGAAAGTTCTGGATGTTCCTCTAACACCTCTGAACGAATAACATTTCCACATTGATAAGATGGATAAAAGCTTTTATCATCATTTAAAACTACAACATCTGAAACACTATACTGACCATCAGTTGTAAATATAGGCATTACATCAATTTTTCCCTCATTGATTGCCTGATATTTAAGTCCAATATCTAAATCAACTGTGTTTTTAAAGTGTAAGTCATAGGTATTACATAGTGGAGTATAGCCATCTTCTCTTTCATAAAAATCATACTCTGCACCAAATGTCAATTTAGAAGATATATCTCTCAAATCTGAGATATTCTTTAATTTATACTTATCTGCAATTTCTTTTCTGACTGCCAACGCATAACTATTAGAAAAACCATACATCCCAGTCCACTGCATTTTAAGTTTAGTTTTATATTCAGATTGTAATTTCTCAAACATATTTTCAGTGTATAATTCATTTTTCTTCAGTACCATATTCCATCCTGTCCCTGTATACTCTGGATAAATATCAAATTCTCCATTCTCCATAGCTGGCTGAATATTGGATGTTCCTCCACCTACACCTTGTGTAATTTCTACTTTTAAATCTGTATTTTTTTCAATTAAAATATCCAACATTTCACCAAGAATATATTGTTCAGTCATTGGTTTTGTAGCAATATGAATAGTTTGAGTCTTTGCAGAGTTAAAAAAATAAGATGTAAAGATAGTTGTTATGAGGATAAGACTTCCTAGAATGGCAAATACTTTTTTCCTATTTTTCTTTTTTCTTTTTCTTTGTAAAAATCTTTCTACTAATCCTAGAATAAAATCAAATAACAAAGCCAATAGAGCAATAAGAATGCTTCCAGTGACTGTCATTACTGTGTTGTTTGTTGTGATTCCTCTATATATAGCTACCCCCAGACCACCAGCACCTATAAATGAAGCGATACCAGTCAATGCAATTGTCATAATAACCATGTTTCTAATCCCAGACATAATAACAGGTAAGGCTAGTGGAAGTTTTATTTTATATAGTATCTGAAAGTCTGTACTTCCCATACCTTTCGCTGCTTCAAGTATATTTTTATCTACGTTAGTAATTCCAGTATATGTATTTCTAACCATAGGTAATAATGCATATATAGTAAGAGCAATAACAGCTGTAGTATTTCCAATTCCAGATAATGGTATCAAAAAACCTAACATAGAAATAGATGGTATAGTGTATAGAAAATTGATAGTCCCCAAGATGGGCTTAGAAGACTTGTGAAATTCACTTACAATGATACCAATTATACCACCTAAAACAATTGCAATTATTATAGAAATAATAGAAATTGTCAAATGTTCGATGGATAGTTTTATAAAAAAATCACTTCTTTCAGATAATAGCGTTAGCATATCGTTTAGCATTACTTACACTCCTTTTTATGAGTTTTACTTAATAAGATTCAAATTATAAAATTATAGTTTAGTTATAGACTGCATCTTACTACACTAAGTAAATTATTCCATAAATTACATGTTAAGGTCATAATATCAAACTTTCAAGTAGACACTAAAAAGTAACTAATAGAAAATCCTACCTTGTCAATCTTCATGAAAATAATAAAAAATGTCAGAACCGTTAAAAAGTTGCTATTTAAACGGATTTCTGACACTATATTTAATTAAATTTGAATATTTATCATATTATTTATTATTGTTAAACTTAACTATCATATTATATACCCATTATATTTACTCATATATCATCTATATTTATAGTATTTTATTTATTATACTATATATTTTGCTGTTAGCGATATTTTATTGTTAGACAATTGTTTTGGAGTTCCTTCAAAGATTACTTTCCCACCTTTTGTCCCTCCCTCAGGACCCATATCAATAATCCAATCTGCTCTTTTAATTATATCTATATTATGTTCAATTATGATAACTGTATTTCCATTATCTACAATCTCTTCAATTATACTTATAAAATTTTCAATGTCAGCCATATGAAGACCTGTTGTCGGTTCATCTAATATATACACTGAACTTTCCTTATTTAATTCATTAGCAAGCTTTAATCTTTGACACTCTCCTCCAGATAATGTATCCAGAGTTTGCCCTAAAGTAAGGTATCCGATTCCCATTTTTTCAATGCACTGTAATTTCTTTTTAATCTGTTTTAGACTAAAAAATTCAATCGCATCTGAAACTGACATTTCAAGAATTTCTATTATATTTTGCCCTTGAAATCTATATTCTAAAACTTCTTTTTTAAATTTTTTTCCTTCACAAATATTGCAAGTACTTTTTATACTTTCCATAAATGCAAGGTTTGTTTGTACTGTTCCAGAGCCTTTACAATTATCACAAGCTCCTTCTGAGTTTGAGCTAAACAAAGACGCTTTAACACCATTTACTTTTGCAAAACTGTTTCTTATATCGTTCATAATTCCACTATATGTTGCTAAGCTTGACCTAGAATTAGCTGATACAGGGCTTTGGTCTATTAATACAGCATCTGTATTTTGCTTTAAAAATTCATGTTTAATTAATGTACTCTTACCAGCCCCTGCTACTCCTGTCACTAAAGTTAATACACCTTTAGGTATCTTTATAGATATATTTTTTAAATTGTTTTGATTACAATCTTTAACCTCTAAATATCCTCTATGTTCTCTTACATTTTCCTTAATAGAAAGAGCTTTATTTAAGGCATTTCCTGTCAATGTCCCACTTGAAAGCAACTTTTCATAACTTCCTTCATATACAACTTTACCCCCATACCTACCAGCTTTTGGACCTACATCTACAATGTGGTCTGCAATTTTAATAACATCTGGGTCATGCTCAACAACTATAATTGTATTTCCTTTATCACGTAATTTTCTTAGAAGATTATTTAATTTATAAACATCTCTTGGATGAAGACCTATACTTGGCTCATCAAAAATATACATCAAATCTACAAGGTTACTATTTAAATATTTTACCATCTTTACACGCTGAGATTCTCCACCTGATAGTGATGATGTTTCCCTATCTAAAGTTAAGTACCCTAGACCTATATCTATGATGTTATTTAGTTTTTCTAGTATTCCTTTAAGTAGAGGTTGTGCTTCTGGCTCATTTATATCTTTAATAACCTTAACTAATTCATCAAGTTGCATACTTGTCAAGTCTGCAATATTGTAGCCATTAATTAAAGATTTATATACGCTTTCATGAAGTCTTCTTCCATTGCAAACAGGACACTTGTCTTCTATAAGGAGTTTACTCAATTTTTTCTTAGTAGTCTCAGAAATTTCTCCTTCTTTACTTAGATATAGACGATTAAACTTAACCATTAAGCCTTCATATGTCATATTTATTTTTCCAGTTTCTTCTACTGTAATCTTTTCTGGCTCACCATATAAAAATTTTTTCAGCTCTTTCTCTGAATAATCACATATTTTCTTATCAATATTAAAGTATCCTGATTCGGCAAATATATTCCAGTGCCAAGAACCCACTCCGAAACCTAAAAGTAAAATAGCACCCTCATTTAGCGATTTATTCATATCAAGAATATGCTTCATGTTAGGTATTAGTTTTTTCCCAATCCCATGACAATCTGGACACATACCATTAACATCATTAAAGGAAAACATGTTAGCATTACCTATATGCTTGCTTCCAAATCTAGAATATAAAGCCCTTAAAAAGGAATTTACATCTGTGATAGTACCTAAGGTTGACCTTGAATTACCTCCAAGTCTACTTTGGTCTATAATAATCGGTGTTGATAAATTTTCTATACAATCAGCTTTAACTTCTCCATACTTAGGTAAAAAACTTCTTACAAAAGTACTAAATCTCTCATTTAATTGACGTTGTGATTCTTTTGCAATTGTTTCAAAAACAATAGATGATTTTCCAGAACCAGATACACCTGTAAATATAGTTATTTTTCTTTTTGGTATTTTTAATGAAATATTATCTAGATTATTTTCCTTACATTCTTTTAAAACTATAAATTCATTACCCATACTTTAACCTCCTAAATTGTTTTTATAGCAAATTATAGCACGTGACCTATCCCTTGGTTGTATACTGTAGGGTTTAAAATTTCATATAAAAAGTCTGTATAAACTTATTAATAGCATAAAAA
The DNA here is from genome assembly GCF_020662275.1 of Clostridioides sp. ES-S-0006-03. NCBI lineage: Bacteria > Bacillati > Bacillota > Clostridia > Peptostreptococcales > Peptostreptococcaceae > Clostridioides > Clostridioides sp. ES-S-0006-03. Next base: position 79,620 of record NZ_JADGMM010000004.1, on the reverse strand, counting down.
AAGTACCTCAAAATGATTTTTAAAATCATAACTGAGATACTAAACCTTGTCTAATCATAATATATTCTTATTATTCTCAAATACTTTTTTATCATTAGTAAATAATATTTTTAAGATACCTTTATGTAAATTACTTTAATCTTCACTTAACACAGACGTAAGTTCAGGGTCATTTAAAAGGTTTTCAAAATAGCTATGTGCTGAGATATACCCTATACCATACATTTTTCGTTTTGAATTTACAACCTTATATTCATAACACGCACTTTTGACCTTACTATAATCATTAAAATTAGTTGCTTTATAAATAGTTCTTTCATTTCTTGGTATGTACTTTACATATTTTGGTTTTATAAAATACAAGTCATCTTTTATCTTACGTTCACGTTTAAGCTTCTTTAAAACTGCCCCATTTTTTCTATGCATTATATGGTCATCGTACTTATAATGATGAGCTATATGAGTGACATCACCCTTAAATTTATGTTCAAAATCTAATATTGTCTTTTCCATTAACTTATAATGTGTCCCCTCTTTTTTATCTATATCAGCAAGTATAATTATATTTTGTTGTTTTACTCCAAGCTCTTTTAGTGCTGACTTAAATTCATTGTTCCTAAGCTCTTCCTTTTGCTTCCTAGTTAAATTTCTAAATTTAGTATTAGCTCTAAAAACGTTCACTCCAGAGCCATCTGATACCAACACAACATATACATTATCAGTTCCACATTGTTTTATTGCATTAACAATAGCACTTCCTCCCCATAAGACTTCATCATCTTGATGCTGTGGGTAAAATACAGCATTAGATTTAAATTTTCTGCTATTGCTCTGTGGAATAGGTGTCTCAAGTTTACCATTAAGGTTAATAGCCATTATAAATATCATAAACAGTATTAATATACTTATGACTATGTGCTTTTTTTTGTTTTCCATTCTTAAAATTTTCTCCTTTTTATCAATTCAAATATCTTGTAAATTTTTGTTGTAAATAGGTTAAAATACACAAATTATTTTACAATAATTTGTAGCTTTATACAATCTTTGACACAAGGCACAATAAACTAAAAAAGCTCTCCAATCGCAATATTACAAATACTGCAATTAGAAAGCCCTTTAATTCTTAAAATTTATTAAGTTTATCTTTCTCAACATATCTTAGATTTCTTTCTTAACATCTTTTAACATATAATTCTTATTTTTAATGGATTATATTTAAATTTCTATATTAATACTGATATTTTAATATTCCACTATTAATGCTACTATTTTAATATTCCACATTCATTTTATTCTACATTTCCTTTAAAATTTCAATCAACTCTTCTTCACTATACATATATTTCTCGTTACAGAACTGACATCCAACTTCTGCCTGTTTATCTTCTTCTATTATTTGAGCCAAAGATTTTTTCCCTATTGCCACTAAAGCAGTTTTAACTCTTTCCTTTGAGCACTCACACTCAAATCCAACTTCACAAGTATCAAGTACTTTAGGCTCTAAACCATCTAAAACTCTATTTAATATATCTTCTGGTAAGTTTCCTTCCTTTAACATATTAGTTATTGAAGGTAATTTAGCTACATTTTCTTCTAATTTTGCGATAGTTTCTTCTTCTGCATCTGGCATTAATTGAACTATAAAGCCTCCAGCAAACTCAACTTCATCCTCTTTTGTAAGAACACCTAAAGCCACCACTGATGGAGTTTGTTCTGACACTGCAAAGTAATAAGTAAAGTCTTCTGCAATTTCTCCACTTACTAATGGATAAGTTCCATTATATGGCTCTCTAAGACCTAAGTCTTTAATAACTTTTACAACACCTTCTGTCCCCACTGCTGCTGCAACATTCAACTTTCCATTTGGATAATCTTCAACTTCTACATGAGGATTTCCTACATAGCCTTTTACTATCCCCTTAGAATTTGCTGTTGCGATGATAGTTCCAATTGGTCCACCACCTTTTATTATTACAGTCAATTTATCACTGTCATTTTTCATCATCAATCCCATTATAGATGTTGCTGTTAATGTTCTACCAAGTGCTGCTGTTGCTACTTTTGTAGTTTCATGTAATCTTCTAGCTTCTTCTACTGTATTTCTAGTAGTTGCAACAAATGCTCTAACTTGACCATTTCCTGATGTCGCTCTTAGTACATAATCTTTCATCTGTATTCCTCCACATTTTGTTAATCATACTATTTTTCTATACTATTATTTTTTTCTATATTACTACTTTAAATTACTTTAATTTTTAATACAGAAAACTTTACCTTTTTTATTTTTACCAATAATATTTTATACCTTCATCAATAACATTTTATATTTTCATCAATAATATTTTATATTAATAACACTTCTTTTTGTACACAACAATAAAAGCTTTATTTTTTACATACAAAGAATATCCTTTGACTTTCTTCATTAGGTTTTTCAAATGTAAAATCTCCATAAGATTTTATATCCCTAAATCCAGATTTTTTAAGCATATCAATTATTTCATCCTCAGTATATGCCCTTTGTTGATGTACTTCTTCAAATCTTTCAAACTTTCCATCTTCATCTTTAATAAAAAATGTCAGTTCCATTTCAATCAAATTTTCTTCATCATCAAAGTAATTTTGCCACATATAAGCTATCTCTTCTCTGTTTTCTCCATACATATTATTTCCTAATATATTGGCTAATTTATAAAATGAACTTATATCAAATATAAAGATTCCATCTTTCTTTAATAATTCATATGTTTTTGAAAATACATTTTCTAAATCATCATCATAAGTTATATAATTAAATCCATCACAAGCACAAAGTACACAATCCAAATCGGATATATCAAAGTCCAGCTCTGATATATCTTGTTGAAGTAAAACTAACTCTACGCCTTCTTTTTCTGCCTTTTCTCTTGCTACACTAAGCATTTCATCAGATATATCAATTCCAGCTATATCATAGCTCTTTTTAGTTAATGGAATTGTGAGATTACCTGTACCACATGCTAATTCCAATATATTTTTTACTTTTACACCTTCATTAGCTATTATATCTTCTATATATTTAACCCATCCATCATAATCAACTTCATTCATAAGTTCATCATATACAAACGCAAAATCACTATATTGACTCATCCTTTTTATTCTGCCCCTCCACAATCTTTCTCAGCCTCTTTTTGCGTGATGTAAGCATACCTCCAATTCTTCCAGCTTCTTTAGCTGTAAGTCCTGCCCACCCACGTTCTCCAACTTTGTCCATAAGACCTAGTTCAGAGGCTATCTCATATTTCATTATATCATCATTTGTCAATATTTTAGTATTCTTGCCATTAGTTATCTTCTTTTCTCTTTTCATATTTTCTTTCAAAAAAATCACCCCTTCTTATTTGTATTTTTGTCAATTAAAAGAAATTTATACAAATAAGTAAGGGGTATTTATCAATTCATATGTTTTTAAATGTAAGTATTTTAAATTTATGACTTTTTAAAATTATTCTTTCTAAGTATGTGTTATTTATAATTTTAATATATGTTATTTACAGTCTTACCAAAAAAATTGACCTTTTTATATAAGCTATCTACAACTTATTCATTACAAAACTGAATATATTTTAATCTATTGCTTTTTTATATTTTAATAGTTTTGCATAGACATTTAGTGCATTCACACATATTTTTTCATCAAAGTTAAAGTTTATATTATGAAGTCCATTTACAAATCCTTTTTTTTCATTTCTTGAACCCAACATAAAGAACAGTCCTGGAACTTCTTTTTGATAATAAGAGAAATCTTCTGATATCATAAGTGGGTCTAATTCTATGGCCGTATCCTTTCCAACAGCTTCTACAAACTCTTTATACAAGTCCTTATCATTTTTAACAGCTATATAATCATCCATAATATTTATATTTACCTTACAGTTATAAGACAATTCAAAGCCTCTAGCAAGTTCTTTAACTCTAAGTTTCATTCTCTCATACACTTCTGGATTAAAACATCTAATAGTGCCTTCCATCTTTATATTTTCAGCTATTATATTTCTTCTAGCCCCTCCTTCAATTCTACCTATAGTCAACACTGCATTGTCTATTGGACTTATATTTCTTGATACTATAGTTTGAAGTGAACTTATAAAGTTTGAAGCTATCACTATACCATCAATTCCATTTTGTGGCATAGCTCCATGTCCACTTTTAGATACTATTTCTATATCAATATCTCCTATTTGAGCCATGAAGTATCCTTCTCTTGTACCTACATAACCTTCTGGTAATTCTGGGTATATATGAAGCCCATATATCTCATCCACATTGTATTTTCTAAGCACACCTGCATCTATCAATGCTTTTGCTCCACCTGGCCCTTCTTCTGCTGGTTGGAATATAAATACAACATTATCATTTAAATCTTCTTTATTATCATTTAAATACTCAATTAATCCAAGCAATATAGTAGCATGTCCATCATGGCCACATAAATGTTTTACACCTTCTTCACTACGAAGACCATCTATATCAGCTCTAAAAGCTATATCTTTTCTTGGCCTTTTACCTTCTATCACACCTACTATTCCTGTTTCTAAATAAACTTCATATTCAACTCCTATTTTATCAAGATAATCCCTTATATATTTTGAAGTCTTATACTCTTTTCTTCCAATTTCTGCAATAGGATTTAATGCATTCCTATGCTTGTAAAGTTGTTCTTGTAAATACGATGCCTCTCTCATGTAATCTCCTCCAAATTATAATTTATTATAAAAATATTTCTATATCTCTTATAATTAAAATATTATATAATATACTTTCATATTTAAAAATAAAAAACTAAATTGAATATAAAAATATTTTGCATTATTAAATAATTCACCATTAATAATAATTCCCCTGTTTCATAAATCAAAACAGGGGAATTATTATTGAAAAATTTTTAATTTTAGCAAGAGAAGAAGTGTTTAGCAAGTCCACCTTTTGCAGTTTCTTTGTATTTATCCATCATATCGATACCAGTTTCTTTCATTGTTTCAACGACTTGGTCCAAGGAGACAGAATGTGAGCCATCAGTTAATAATGCATACTTAGCTGCATCATAAGCTCTTTGAGCTGCCATTGCATTTCTTTCTATACATGGAATTTGAACATATCCATATACAGGGTCACAAGTCATTCCTAGATGATGTTCAAGTGCTATCTCCGCTGCATATTCAATATGGTCTATAGTACCACCCTTTAAATATGCTACTGCCGCTGCTGCCATCGAACAAGCTGCTCCAACCTCACCTTGACATCCTACTTCTGCACCAGATATTGATGCATTAGTTTTTATTATATTTCCAATTATTCCAGCTACAAGTAATGCTTCAATTATTTTTTCATCATCGTATTTATAAAAATCTTGCATTGCAAAGAATATTCCTGGTATTACCCCAGCAGAACCACAAGTCGGTGCTGTAACTATTATATTACCAGAAGCATTTTGCTCTGAAGCTGCTAGTGCATATGCATATACAAGTGTTGAAAAACTTTTATCTTCTTGATACGCTTTATAAAAATTATTTGCTCTTCTTTTTAATAATAATTTACCTGGTATTACTTCATCTGTGCTTAGTCCATCATCAATAGATTTTCTCATAGCATCTTTTATAGTTTTTATATAGTCTTTTATATCAGATGGTTCACATTCTAACACAAAATCAACTAAAGTTTTATTATTTTCTTTACACCATTTTACTATTTCATCCATAGTGTCTAGGTGATATATACTATTGCTTTTACTGTTTCTTTGACCTTCTTCTGCTATAGTTCCTCCACCAACAGAATATACAGTCCATTCAGCTGTCACATTTCCATCTTTATCTAAAGCTTCAAACTTCATTCCATTTGGATGAAAATCTTTTATTATATCTTCCTCCCAAACGATTTCAACTTTCTTTGGAGCTATAGTTTTTTCAATTATATAATCTGTTAAGTGACCTTTTCCTGTAGCAGCTAAACTACCATATAATATTGCTCTAAAACTTTCTGCATCTGGATTTTCATTTTTAAATCTTTCCGCTGCTCTTTGTGGCCCCATAGTATGAGAACTTGAAGGTCCACTTCCTATTTTAAAAAGTTCCTTTAAAGTATCCATATTATTCCTCCTAAATTTTCTATGTTAATGCTTATTATTTATTTTTACGCACATATTTATTATAACCTAAATATATTAATTATTAGTTATTAAATTCGCATAAAATTTATTTTTTATTTCCATTTTGGTATATTTTATTAAATTAATATGCATATTTTGAGAATAAAACATTTATTTTAAATTTTTTTAATATTAATATAATATAAATATCTTACTTTATACAGTTAAGATATTAACTATACCTATTAAAATTAATTAATTTGTACTATAATTATTATTGTACTTAAAAAATTAAATTTAAATAAAAAAGGAGATTTGATTATATGTTATTTAAAGGTTCTGCTGTTGCTTTAGTTACCCCATTTATGGAGGATAACAATGTCAACTTTGAAAAATTAGGTGAATTAATCGAATACCATATTGAAAATGACACAGATGCACTAGTTGTTTGTGGAACAACAGGTGAAGCTACTACTATGAGTGAATCTGAGATTTTTGCTGTAATAAAATATACAGTTGAAAAAGTCAACAAGAGAATACCAGTTATAGCAGGTACTGGTTCAAACAATACTATGTTGTCTGTTCATATGAGCCAAGAAGCTGAAAAATTGGGAGTGGATGGTCTTTTAATCATAACTCCTTACTATAATAAGACTAATGAAAAAGGTCTTAAACTTCACTTTGAAACAATAGCAAAAAGCGTTAAATTACCAATTATTTTATATAATGTACCAGGAAGAACTAAGGTAAATATAAAGCCATCTGTTGTGGCTGAGCTTGCTAAAATAGATAATATAGTTGCTGTGAAGGAAGCTAGTGGAGATTTAGCTCAGGTTGCAGAAATAGCTAAATTAGTGCCTAAAGACTTCGCTATATACTCCGGTAATGATGATACTATACTACCTCTATTATCATTAGGTGGAAGTGGTGTTATCTCTGTACTTGCTAATATATGCCCTAAAGAAACCCATGATTTAGTAACTAAATTCTTTGAAGGTGACATTGAAGGCTCTAAAAAATTACAACTTGATATGGATACTTTAATTGACGCCTTATTTATAGAAGTAAATCCAGTTCCAGTTAAAACTGCTATGAATATTTTAGGTTTTAATGTTGGAGATTTAAGACTTCCTTTAGCTGAAATGGAAGAAGCTAATCTTAATGTCTTAAAACAAGAATTGACAAATTTTGGATTTAAATTTTAGCAATATTTCTATAAATAAGTTGATTTTTTCTAAAATATGTATTATTATTAGAATAATCAAATTTTAATATCCTATTAACCTAGGGTAGAGGTAGCTGTAAATAAGAGTATCCAATAGGAGCTGGCAAGCGTTAATGATTGGAAAAAGGATTTATAGCCGAAGAAAATATTTCTTGCAATAATATTTTCTGGGATTACACATAAGATGTGTAATACTGTCACTTATTTGTATAGGTGATGAGCTACAGGGTTTACTTTGAGTGATAAACTAGACGTACAAAGTATACCTTTGTACGTTTTTTGTATATAATTAAAGTTGTTAATATAATATTAAAGTTTTTAGACATATAAAAATATTAACATATCTTACTTGTATAGCTAAAATCAAATAATGTTTTAATAATTAAAAATTGGGGTGAATTTAATATGAAAAAAGTAAATGTGGCAATAGTTGGTGCTACTGGAATGGTAGGTAGAACATTTTTAAAAGTATTAGAAGAAAGAAATTTTCCAATAGAAAATCTATTTTTATTCTCTTCTTCTAAATCTGCTGGTTCTAAAGTAATGTTTTGTGGTAAAGAATATATAGTAGAAGAATTAAAAGAAACTTCATTTACTGATAGAGGAATACAAATAGCGTTATTCTCTGCTGGAGGAAGCATTAGTGAAAAATATGCTCCAATAGCTGCATCAAATGGAATCTTGGTAGTAGATAACTCTAGTCAATGGAGAATGAATCCAGATGTTCCTTTGGTTGTTCCTGAGGTAAATCCAGAAGCTATAAAAAAACATAAAGGTATAATAGCTAATCCAAACTGCTCTACTATACAAGCTATGGTTCCTCTTAAACCTCTTGATGACAAATACAAAATTAAGAGAGTTGTTTACTCTACTTACCAAGCTGTATCTGGTTCTGGTGTTAAAGGGGTTGAAGATTTAGAAAAAGGAATGACTGGTAATCCTACTGGATTCTATCCACATCAAATTTCTTATAACTGTCTTCCTCATATAGATTCATTTACTGAAAATGGATATACTAAGGAAGAAATGAAAATGGTAAACGAAACTATGAAAATACTTGATAACTACGACTTAAAAATAACTGCAACTACTGTAAGAGTTCCAGTAAAAAATGGTCATAGTGAATCTATAAACATTGAGTTTAATAATCCATTTGAATTAGAAGACTTAGTAAAAACACTTGAAGAAGCTCCAGGAGTTGTAGTAGTTGATAATCCTGCTAAAAATGAATATCCAACTGCTGTAGAATTTGATGATAGAGATGAAGTGTTTGTTGGAAGAATTAGAAGAGACTTTAGTGTTGATAATGGTGTAAACCTTTGGGTTGTTGCTGACAATATAAGAAAAGGTGCTGCAACTAATGCAATCCAAATAGCTGAAATGGCTATATCATATGATTTAGTATAGTATACAAATTTGTATAAATATATGATTTTGTAAAATATTAATAATAAGTAAAGATAAGCATTAGAAGTAACTGTAATATAAAACACAAAACTAAAAAAGAGGGGATTGATTTTTTATGATATTTAAAGGTTCTGCTGTTGCTCTAGTTACTCCATTTACAAAGGATAGCAAAGTTGATTTTGACAAATTAGGTGAATTAGTTGAATACCAAATCGCTAACGGTACTGATGCTATAGTAGCTTGTGGTACTACTGGCGAAGCTAATACTATGACTGATGAAGAACAACTTGCTACTATTAAGTATGTTGTTGAAAAAGTTAATAAAAGAGTTCCTGTTATCGCAGGAAGTGGTTCTAATGATACTATGCACTCAGTTAATTTAAGTCAAGAAGCTGAAAAATTAGGAGTAGATGCTCTATTAATAATAACTCCTTATTACAATAAAGCCAATAAAGCTGGACTTAAACGTCATTTTGAAACAATCGCTAACAGTGTTAAACTTCCAATTATACTTTACAATGTACCTGGAAGAACTTGTGTTAATATAAGCCCTAGTCTCATAGTTGAACTTGCTAAGATAGATAATATAGTTGCTGTAAAGGAAGCTAGTGGGGACTTAGGACAAGTTGCAGAAATAGCTAGCTTAGTTCCAGACGACTTTGCTATCTACTCTGGTAATGATGATACTATACTTCCTTTATTGTCTTTAGGAGGTCAAGGAGTTATATCAGTACTTGCTAATGTTTGCCCTCAAGAAACACACGATTTAGTAGCTAAATTCTTTGAAGGCGATATAGAAGGTTCTAGAAAATTACAACTTGGTATGGATGCTTTAATCGCTGCTTTATTTATAGAAGTAAATCCTATACCAGTTAAGACTGCAATGAATTTATTAGGATTCAATGTTGGAGATTTAAGACTTCCTCTAGCAGAAATGGACCCAGCAAACTTAGAGGTATTAAAGAAAGAATTAGTTAACTTTGGACTAAAAGTTAATGCATAGTACAAATTAATGCATGATAAAAGACTAAGTTTGGTCAAAAGTTAGCCCTTAATCATAGGAGGAAATTATGTTAAAAGTTATAGCAACTGGTTATGATGGAAAAATGGGCAAGATTTTAGCCGATACTATAAGAGATGATAGTGAACTAGAATTAGTTTGTGTTGCAGCTAGAGGTATGGATAGCTGTGAAGGCAATCTTAAAATTTATGAAGATATGAATACTATAGTTGAAGAAGCTGATGTAGTTATAGATTTTTCTCATCACTCTAATTTAGATAATATTTTATCTTATGTTTTAAAAACTAAAACTCCTTTAGTAATTGCTACTACTGGATATAATGATGAAGAAATTAATAGAATACATGAAGCGGCTAAAGTTATTCCTGTATTCCAATCATATAATATGTCTCTTGGTGTAAATGTATTAGTGAAATTGGTTAAAGATGCAGCTAAATTATTAGAAGGATTCGATATAGAAATAATAGAAAAACATCACAACAGAAAAGTAGATGCCCCAAGTGGTACAGCTGTTATGATTGCTAACGCTATAAAAGAGGTTTTACCAAACGTTGAAAATAATTATGGTAGATATGGGCGTAGTGCAAAAAGACAACCAAATGAGGTTGGTATCCACGCTATAAGAGGTGGAAATATCGTTGGTGAACATGATGCTCTATTTGCTGGAGATAATGAAGTCCTTACAATAAGTCATCAAGCTCAATCTCGTGGTATTTTTGCAAGTGGTTCTATAGCTGCTGCTAAATACTTGGTTAAACAAAAACCAGGATTTTATAACATGGATAGTATGTTAGGATAGTAAAAATCTATATCACAAGTAAAAAATATAAACAAGTAAAAATATATGATATAACAAATAAATTTACTCAATATTATGCTAAAATAATAATGCTATTAAAAAATAAATAATAGTAAGTATATACTAAAGTTGATAAATTAGTATATCTGAGTATATAATAAAAGAAATATAATGAAATACAAGGAGAATTAACAAATGGTAAATTTAAACGATGCTTATGAAATAGCAAGATATATAAAAGAAGTTAAAAAGAAAACACCTGTTAAAGTATATGTAAATACTAACTCTTTACATTTCCAATCAACTGATAAATTTAAAGTATTTGGAAACAATGGTTCTTATGTATTTGTAGGTGACTATGAAGATATAATGGAAGTATTAGATAAACATGGTAACGATATAATAGATACTCATGTGGAATATGATAGAAGAAATTCTGCTATTCCTCTAAAAAATACTTTAAGTGAACATGCAAGAATCGAACCAGGTGCAATAATAAGAGATATGGTTACTATAGAAAAAAATGCTGTTGTAATGATGGGAGCTGTTATAAATATAGGAGCTGTTATCGGTGAAGGTTCTATGGTAGATATGAATGCTGTTATTGGTGCTAGAGGTACTCTTGGTAAAAATGTTCATTTAGGCGCTGGTGCTGTTGTTGCTGGTGTTTTAGAGCCACCTTCTGCTACTCCTGTTATAGTTGAAGATGATGTTTTAATAGGAGCTAATGCAGTTGTTCTTGAAGGTGTTAGAATCGGTAAAGGTGCTGTTGTTGCAGCTGGTGCTGTTGTAACTACTGATGTAGAAGCTGGTGCTGTTGTTGCTGGTTCTCCTGCTAAAGTTATAAAAATGAAAGACGAAAAAACGGCTGACAAGACTAAACTTATGGAAGACCTTAGAAGCTTAGACTAATTATAAAATAATATTATTGATTAAAAGGTGTCTCTATATGAATTTAATTCATTAGAGACACCCTCTTTTTTATAGCTATTTAATTTATCTTTGTTACATCCCCTTAATTTACTTGCATGCAATTTAAACATTTTTAATTTATTGATTTTCTTACACTCTAATTAAAATATCCTTAATTTACTGATTTTCTTATATACAAGCTAATCACTCTTGATTTTATTACATATTAATTAAATACTCTTAATTTAATGATATTACTTTTATACTAATAAATTGAGCCACTATTTACTACTGGTTGTGCATCTTTATTACCACAAAGAACAACCAATAAATTGCTCACCATAGCTGCTTTATGTTCCTCATCTAAAGTCACGACATTATTCTCACTTAAATTAGTTAATGCCATCTCTACCATACTTACAGCCCCCTCAACAATCTTTTTACGTGCTGCTATTATAGCTTCTGCTTGTTGGCGTTGTAACATAGCCGCTGCAATCTCTGGTGCATAAGAAAGGTGAGTAATTCTTACTTCACATACTTCAATTCCTGCAATATCTACCCTAGATTGTAATTCTTTTTGTAATTTATCTGCTATCTCTTGACTACTACCACGAAGAGATTTTTCATCACCATCTTCAGACACATCATATGGATAAAGTCTTGAAACATTACGAATAGTTGAATCACATTGAATTGATAAAAAAGTATTATAATTATCAACATTAAATACAGCTTTAGTTGCATCTATAACTTTCCAAATTACAACAACACCTATTATAATAGGATTTCCTAATAAGTCATTAACTTTTTGTTTTTCATTATTAAGAGTCATTGTTTTTAAAGATACTTTCTTTCCTCTTGGATTAGAGGATATATCTACTTTTTCAGTAGATGAAGATTTTGATACATTAATTCCTGATGATGTTGGATTTACTGCTGAACAAAATGGATTTACCCAATAGTATCCTTCTTTTTTTATAGTTCCATAGTAGTTCCCAAATAAAACTAGAACTATAGCTTCTTTTGGGTTAATCATTTTTAGTCCAAAGCACAGTATAAAATCTATCACTATAAATAAAATACTTAAAACTAACATAAACGAACCTATTCCAGTAAATCCATTGTCAAGTTTTATTATTCCAAAAACCATAACACCTATTGAAACTACTAAAAACAAGATAATCATTATCAAAGCTACTACTCCATTAAATGCTTTAGCATCCTTTTCTTGATAAGTTTTTTCTTCATTTAACATAGCCACCTCTCCCATCTTATTATATTAAGTTAAGATACTTCTAATTTAATAATATCACTTTTAATGCTCAAATTGTTGGGTTTAAAATTAATACTCTAAATTTATATATTTTTAAAGATGCATCTTTATTAATTTTAATATAATAATATTGATTTTTAAGTAAATTTTATGATATACAAACTTATATTTAATATATGTTAAATATAAATAAAATTTTTTAATATCCAGCAAATTATAAGTTTATTATGACTAATATTATTTTATATAAATTATATTAGTGATAAAATAAACTTATAGAAATATAACAAATTTTTATTAATTTCATAGGAGGATTTTATGTTAAAAGTTATAATTAGCGGTTATAATGGAACGATGGGAAGAGTGTTAGCAGAATGTGTAAAAAAAGATAGTGAATTAGAGTTAGTTTGTGGTGTAGCTAGGTCTGCTGATGAAAATACTTATCATGGTGATACGAAACTTTTTAAGACAATGACTGATGTAACTGAAAAAGCTGATGTTATAATAGATTTCTCACATCATGAAACTTTAGACCCAATCTTATCATACGCACTAAAAAACAATACCCCTGTAGTATTAGCTACTACTGGATATGATGAGGATGAATTAAATAAAATAGAAAAAGCATCAAAAAATATTCCTATATTATTATCCTCAAATACATCTCTAGGTGTAAATATTTTAATAAAATTAGTTAAAGATGCATCAAAAATGTTAGAAAGCTTTGATATTGAAATCATAGAAAAGCATCATAACAGAAAGGAAGATGCTCCTAGTGGTACTGCTAATATGATAGCCAATGCAATTAAAGAGGTCTTACCTGAAAGTGAAAATAGATATGTAAGATATGGTAGAGATTGTAAAAGGAAATCAAATGAAATTGGAATACACTCTATAAGAGGTGGTAATATAATCAGTGACCATGATGTTATATTTGCAGGTGATAATGAAGTTCTTACATTAAGTCACCATTCTCAATCTGATGAAGTCTTTGCAGATGGTTCTATAGTTGCAGCTAAATTTTTAGTTGGTAGAAAGTCTGGACTTTATAAAATGTCAGATATATTAGGATAATTTTTTTATACATAATAAATCTCAATCTAGTTAAATATCCATATTTGAAAATTTGAATACTTAATAGATTGAGATTTTAACATATTTCTAAAGTTTATAACTTATATATCTTTCTTTTGCATATAAATATTCTCTTAGATATTATTTCACTTATTGTTATATAATCTAGTTTTCTTTATTTATCATATAAATTATTGTATTCTATATACTGATACATACCCAGCTGGAGAAGTACCTGTTGTTCCTGAGCCAAAGGTAAAACTTAAAGTCACTGCTGCTGCTCTAGCATCAACTAAAAAACTTAAACTTACACTTACATCTGATGAGGTAAGTGTATTTACTGCTTTTGCTACAAAGTTATTTTGAGCTGTTCCATTAAAGTTAGTCGTAATTGCCATAAACCCTGCAAGTGAAAGCGTAGCACGTATACCAAAAGATACATTATACACTCCTCCAACTGCAAGATTTATAGTACTACTTGTTGGTAAAGTTATATTAGTTCCATTTATAAATGATGAGTTAAATGTAACCAATGTGTTATTCACTAGGCTCGAAGAAGATACAGTAAATTGTGCATTGTTTGATGCTAATACTCCAGTTGCTCCTGTATTTCCTGTTGGACCTGTTGCCCCATTCGCTCCAGTTGCTCCTGTGTTTCCTGTTGCTCCTGTTGCTCCATTTGCACCTGTTGGACCTGTTGGCCCTATTGCTCCTGCTATTCCTGCTACTCCAGTTGCTCCTGTATTTCCTGTTGGACCTGTTGCTCCATTTGCACCTGTTGCTCCTGTTGCACCTGTTGCTCCTGCTACTCCTAATGCTCCTGTTGGGCCTGTTGCTCCCACTGCACCTGTTGCTCCTGTTGGACCTGTTGCTCCTGTCGCTCCTGTTGGACCTACTGCTCCATCTACTCCTGTTGCTCCTGTTGCCCCTGTTGGACCTACCTCTCCATCTGCTCCTGTTGGACCTGTTGCTCCTATTGCCCCTGTTGCTCCTGTTACTCCATCTGCTCCTGTTGCTCCTGTATTTCCTGTTGGGCCTGTTGCTCCTGTTGCTCCATCTGGACCTGTTGCTCCTGTTGCTCCATTTACTCCTGTTGCTCCTGTGTTTCCTGTTGGTCCTGTTATTCCATTTTCCCCTGTTGCTCCTGTTGCTCCTGTGTTTCCTGTTGGACCCGTTATTCCATTTTCCCCTGTTGCTCCTGTTGCTCCTATATTTCCTGTTGCCCCTGTCGCTCCTGTTGCTCCTGCTGGACCTGTTGCTCCTGTTACTCCATTTGCTCCTGTTGCTCCTTTGTTTCCTGTTGGTCCTGTTATTCCATTTGCCCCTGTTGCTCCTGTATTTCCTGTTGGTCCTGTTATTCCATTTGCTCCTGTTGCTCCTGTTGCCCCTCTAGGTCCTGTTTCTCCTGTTGCTCCATTTGCTCCTGTTGCTCCTGTATTTCCTGTTGGTCCTGTTATTCCATTTGCTCCTGTTGCTCCTGTATTTCCTGTTGGTCCTGTTATTCCATTTGCTCCTGTTGCCCCTGTTGCTCCTTTAGGACCTGTAGGACCAATTGGTCCTGTTGGTCCCGTTGGTCCTACATCTTGATATAAACTTGGACCTAAATTGTCTTTGTAATCATCCATATAATAAATCCTCTCTATTTTAAAATTAGAGCAATATTATATAAGTATCTAACATTGCTCTATATAATTATATGAATAGACAATTTATTATGTGATAATACATCTATTTACTTATGTCAACATCTATTTACTTATATCAACATCTATACTTTGATTTTTAAATTCTATTATATTATTAATTTCTTTACTCCAATCTTCTATTGTTGGCGTTATTTTTAGGTTTTTAACATCTTTCTTAATTTCATACTCTAAAGAAGATTCAATATAATTACCCTTAGAGTAACTTAAGTCATAACCTCCTGCTCCACTAAGTAATTCTAAATCTTTTCCTCTTCCATCTTTAAGTGCAAACTCAAGTATCTTTGGTGTATCATCACCTTTATTGAAATTATATTTGTTAGTTTTAAATCCATAAATCACTCTGATTTTCGTAGGAGAGACTCTTACTTCTTTTAAGACTAAATCCACATCAATATTTTTATTTTTTAATTTTACATTTTTATCTACATTATAAACTCTTGTATCTTTGACTATATTTGAACCATTTATACTTGTATTAAATGTCCAATTCCCGCTAAGATAGCCATTTAGGTGTTCACCCTCTACTCCTCCCATATTTCCTATCTCTATCTCTTTTGATGTTTTTATATCTTTATTTAATTCATACTCAACTTTATTTATACTTATATTTATATCATAGTCTTTATTTAAATCCACATTTTTTAGTAAATCAAAATTTTCAATATCGCCTTTTCCATCTCCATCTTTATCCAGATTATCAAGCTTACAAGTCATAACCATATTAGTAGTACCATCTTTATTTTTTTCTGATGTGGAAGGACCTGTTATTGAAACAAAATTCATATCTCCAACCTTTATTTTGATATCATCAATTCCTAAAAATCCTTCTTGTTTCTTTAATCCCAAAGCATCTTTATCAAGTTTGCTATCATCAACACTTATATTTAAAAATAATTCTCCATCGCCAAGCATAATCTCATTTAACTTTATATCTATTCCTTTATCTGTAGCAATATCATCTACAATATTTTTATAAGGTTTAAGTTCCTCAGTATCCTTATTAAAGAAATATTCTATCTGCTTTCCAAGATGTTGCATATATGCTAAGGTAGTTTCATTAGTAAATGCAGTTGAACCTAAAATAACCACTGATAATCCTCCTACTAAAGCATATCTCTTAAAATTATTCTTTTTACTATATTGAACCTTAGATTTCATTCTCTTCTTCATTTCATCTTTTTCTTTATTACTTAATACAACATCATCGTATTTTTCTATATCTATATTTGTTTCATTAAATAAATCAAATTTATCTTTCATAAAAATTCTCCTTTTATTCTATATTTTCTATATTTAAATTCTTAATTATCTTATCTCTAAACTTTCTTTTTATTTAAATGCAGCCTCAACTTCTTTCTTCCTCTTGATAATCTATTATGTAAGTTTTCAACGGTGGTTTCATTTTGTATAGCTATATCCTTTAGTGATATATCTTCTAAATAATATCTTCTAAAAATTTCTGCATCTTTATCATTTAATGTGCCTATAAGGTCATTTATTTCCTCTTCAATTTCTCTCATACTCAACTCTTTATCTATATATGGTATTTCTTCATGTTCTATATTTAAATAAGTGTTACTACTTATATACTTTTTCCTATAATTAATCGCTCTGTATTTAGAAATAGAACCTATCCAGTTTTTAAAAGAGTTTTTTTCATTATCAAATTTTTCTATGTTATTCCAAATTGCCAAAAGCACATCATCAATACATTCTTCCTCATAAATTTTAGCATTCATAAGAGTCCTTCTAACTATAGATGCTATAAAATTCCCATATTCATCTATAAGCATTTCCATACCCTTTTCTTTTTTCTTTATTATATTTTTAATTATCAATTTATCCTCCAAGTTAACTCCTCCTTTGTAAAAGCTTCTACAACTACTAATACAATTAAAAATCGTATTTCCTATCAAATTTTTAAAATTTTTTATATTTCCAAACACAGAATTAAAACTTGGATAAAACTATCAAAACAATTTTACTATGTTGGACTTATAGCTTGATATAAATAGAAGATAATTCCAAATCAGACCTAAAAATAAAAAGGTACCTCAATATAATTTATCAAAATCATATCGAGATACCTATAAAATTAAATAATTGCTTATCTATCTTCATCAGTTACATTAAATATATAAGGAACATTCCTATAGTAATCCCCAAAATCAAATCCATATCCTACTACGAATTTGTCTTCTATCTCAAACCCACAATAATCTGGTACTAAATCAACCTTTCTTCTGCTTGGCTTGTCTAAAAGTACACAACATTTTAAACTAGCAGGATTTTTAGCTTTTAGATGCTTTAAAACAAAATCCATAGTTAAGGCAGAGTCAGTAATATCGTCTACAACCAATACATCATATCCTTTTATATCAGTAGTTACATCTGAAACAACCTTAACTGTTCCAGTGCTTTCTTCACTGTTTCCATAACTAGAAGTAGTCATAAAGTTGACTCTAAGAGGTAAGTTTATATTTCTAACTAAATCTGCACAAAATATAAAACTTCCTTTTAATAGAGACACAATCATAAGATTTTTATCTTTGTAGTCCTTCTCTATAATTGCTCCTAATTCTTTTAATTTATCATTAATTTTTTCTTCTGAATACAATACTTCCCATTTTTTTGTTTCTATATCCATAAAAAGACCTCCAATTGTAATAATCCTTCTTAATTTTATAAGAGATTGCTCACTTTTTCAATACTCTTATTCAATATTAGCCAATATTATTGAGTTTTTAAGTATATTCAACAATTATTAACAAGATATTATCTATTTTAAGTAAATCATATATCTCTACTAAATCATATACTATATATTTTAGACAAAAAAGAAAAAACTTGCACTAGCAAGTTTTTCCCATTTATACATAATCATAATTTATTAGAGTGTACTAATTAAATTTATTTATATCAGCTTTACTATATATTGCAATATAAGAAATATTGTAATATATTAATCAACTTTATTCATGTCATTCATTACATTTAATATTATCTCATCTGTTATAGACATACCTTTATCACTTACTCTTCCTAAGTTTTGTATACTTTGCTCAACACTTGAACCAACTATACCATTTAATGGTGGTACAAAACAGTCTTGCTTAGCTATTATAGCACTTTGTATTGCAGCAGATGCAGCAGATGATAATTTTAATGCACAACCAGCTTTTGCTCCGTCGCATATCATTCCACTTAAGTCAGCTATCATATTTTCTATTGCACCTTCTATTTGTTTTTCGCTTCCATCCATAAGCCAAGATATACCAGCAGTTGCTCCAGTAGATGCTGCAACTCCACAGCCACATACAGCAGATAATCTTCCTGTATAATTCTTAATATAACCAGTTACTAAATGAGATATAGCTAAAGCTTTTGCTAGTCTTTCATCAGATTGTGGGAATTTTTTGTTGTAAGCAACAATTGGAAGAATTGCTGTTAATCCGTGATTTCCACTACCATTTGAACTCATAACAGGCATTTTTACTCCTGCCATTCTTGCATCTGAAGCTCCAGCAGTTAACATCATTGCATAGTTTATAACATCATTACCTAAAAGACCTTCTTCCATAGACTTTTTGATTCCGTATCCAACACCAATTCCAGTCTTTTGTTTCAATCCATATTCAGCCATTTCTTCATTCATTTTTACTCCATCTAGTAAAAACTCTATATCTTTGAAATCAATGCCTTCTACATTCTTTATTAATTCTTGTATAGTTACAGTATCCATTAAGCTCTCAACTTTTTCTGCTGAAGCATTTGAAACTGATACTTTTGGTTCATTATCCAATAATACTTCTCCATCTTTTTCTAAAAATGTAAAGTTATCATGTTTAGTTCTTATTCTAACTTTAGCATTATGATTTGCTCCTTTTAATGCAACTTCTATAAAAACTTTCTCTCTTGTATCAGCAGGTGTTATTGATAAAGGAGTATTGTCCATATAATCTTCTGCTATTTTAACTTCTTCCTTTGTTAAAGTTTCTAATACACTTAATCCGTTTTCAGAATGTCCTCCTATTATCCCTAGAGCTGCTGCTATTTTTAATCCTAATCTTTCAGTTCCTGGTATACCTACACACATACCATTTTTATAGATACTAGGGCTAACTAACATATGATTTTCTACTATTTCTTCTCCTAGTAATTCTTTTGCCTTTGCACATGCTAGAGCTAAAGCTACTGGCTCAGTACATCCTACTGCTGGTTTAACCTCTGCTTTTAACATTTCCACTAATTCTTTTCTTATATCTCTCATTATATATAAACCTCCCAATTAAGTTTAATTTTAGTACTTAAATAATTTTATTAAATAATTTCTTATCTATATTTATAGCAAAATACATGCCACATTTTTTGTTTTTTTCAATTTTTTCACTTTGATATTGTATATCCATTGAAATAACTGCTTTTAATTATATTTTTTTTTACTCAGATATAGATTTTATTTTTTTTTTACTCGCTAAATAGACGACAATTTCGCAAAAAGACAAAAAAAAATCTCAAAATGAGATTCTATATCATTTTGAGACGATTATTATTTTAATAGTTACTATTTTTTAGATTCTCAGGATTTAAGCATCCACTACTCTTTATAGACTATTGTTATTTGTTTACATTTAAATTTTATATCACTTTTTATTGTATTCTTATATTACTTTATATCACTAAGAAATTATATTGTATTTTTCAATTTTTCTATATAATGTGGCTCTTGATATTCCAAGTGCCTTGGCTGTTAATTCTTTATCTCTTTTATAATCTTTGTATTTATTTAAAGCTTTTATTATCTCAATTTTCTCAAGTTCTTCTAATGGAATTATCTTATCACTTCTAACTTCTAATTCTTCTATTGATGTATTTTTAATCTTCTGAGGAATTACATTCATCGTAATTATTGGAGATGAAGACATATTCACACTGTATTCAATAATATTCTGCAATTCTCTTATATTCCCTGGCCACCTATATTCAATCATAGCATCGACAACCCTAGTATCTATATCGATAACATTTTTATCTAGTTTTTTTGAGTATTCTCTAATCATATGCTTTATTATAAGTGGTATATCATCTTTTCTTTCTCTTAAACTTGGGAGCTTTATTGGTATGACATTTAATCTATAATATAAATCTTCTCTAAAAGTTTCATTCTGAACCATTTTTTCTAAATCTTTATTTGTCGCAGCAATAATTCTTACATCTATAAGAACATTAGATTTACTACCAATCTTGTTGAGCTCTTTTTCTTGTAATACCCTCAACAACTTTGACTGTAAATGCAAGCTCATATCTCCTATTTCATCTAAAAATATGCTTCCTTTATGGGCTATTTCAAACATACCAAGTTTTCCACCTTTTTTAGCCCCTGTAAAAGCACCTTCTTCATATCCAAATAATTCACTCTCTAATAAATTATCTGGTATCGCTGCACAGTTTACAGCTATAAAAGGATTATCTACCCTATTACTATGGTTGTGTATAGCTCTTGCAAATAGCTCTTTACCTGTTCCACTTTCACCAGTAATAAGTACTGTTGAAGTAGATTTAGAAGCCATTAAGGCTTCTTTTTTTGAATTTCTTATAGCCATACTCTCTCCAATTATATTTTCCAGTTTTATCTTATAATCTTTATTCATCTTATTGTAGTTTTTTATAGCATCTCTTTTATCTATAAAGTCAATAACATATCCTTTTAGTTCATTTTTTAATACTATTTTATTGATGTTATATATCCCTTTTGAATCATATCCGTATCTCCTATAAAAAAAGCTACATGATTTGTCCTTCTTAAAGTTATTTATAGAAGGTTTCTTTATAAAATCTAACTCAGTGAATATATCTTTCCCAGTTATATTGTCCTTTAGATTGAAAAGTTCTTTAAACTTTGAATTATATTTATCAATCTTACCATCTACATCAATGGACACAACAGCTTTATCCATATTGTTTAATAAAGTCTCTAATTTTTTCTTTTCTAATTCCAGTTCGTACGTTTTAATTTGAGCTTTTAGTTTATTGGATATCAAGTCTGCCATCTTACATAAAAAGTTTATAAGTCCACTTTTATTATTTTCTATAATCTGTGCTTGTTCTTTCGTAAATGCTATAAGACCTATAACACCATGAGACTCTCCATCACATATAATTGGGCAACATACTTCTGCAAACTCCACACAGACATTATTTTTATAACATTCTCTACATATATCACTGCTCTTTGGGTCATCAATTAGTATTGTAATTTGTTCTGTAAGTGACTTTTTAAAAGCTGTATATTTATCTACTTTTTCACCTATTTTATCTACATATATACCTGTACCCGCAATCCTAAATAAGTCTCTATTTACTATAGTTACATCTATATTGAGTACTGAAACTATAGCTTCAGCTATGTTCTGAATATCAGATTTTATATATTCTAAATCTATCATAGTTATCATTCCTTATTTTTTCTTAACATAAGTATTTGTCTTATTTCCTTAAGGATTAAATATATCTTATTTAAAGTAAATTGAATTGACATTAGGATTACAAAGAGCATAACAATTATTATTAACTCATAATTTATTTCCATATCTACATCTCCTTATAACAAAAGACTAGGCTTAACCTAGTCTTTTATATTATATCCATATTTATATTTTAACTCATTTATCTTCTTTTTCCCACATAAATATATTTTAATTTATTTGACTCTTTAATCATACCATCAAAATTTAATCTTGAAAATATATTAAATACTTCATGTGGATAGTGAATCTTTGCTACAGAACCACAAAATTTATGCTTAAGATAGTTTAGTTTAACTTTTAAATTTTTTAAGTTTAAATCTTCTAATATAACCTCTCCATTACCTTTTAAAACTCTTTGTATTTCAGATGAAGCTTTTTCACAATCTGTAATAACATTAAATTGGTCTACTATTATTATCTTGTTGAACTGATTATCATCAAACGGCAAAAACTCTAACTTACCTTTAACTACATTGCAATTTTCATTATATACTAAAGAATAACATACATCTTCATAGTTACTATTCTCTAGTATAGTTACAGAAGTACCAAGACCTCTTAATCTCTTGCCTAGGTTTCCTATATGGCCAACAAGCAATATTTTATCCCCTACATTATACTCAATTGTATCCAAAAAACATTCTAATTCATCAGATGTATATTTAGCTTTAACTGGCTGTCTATTTATCTGATATAATATGCTTTTCACAATGCTTCACCTCTTCATTTTCTCAATTATAAATTATGTACAGATTACATTATAATAAATGGCGAGCAACTATTCAAGAGATATTTCATTAGTATTTTTTTAAACAATCTTTATTTATTTTTAATATATTATTATAGCAAATTTATTAGTTTTTTTAATGAAAAAACAATATATTTTTAATATTTAATCATTATTATTTTCATCTAATTTTTTTATTTTTGATATAGATACTTCATATGCCATTTTTTTCACTACATTATCCTCATCTATTTTTTTCTCATACTCTCTACTTTGAACTCTACCCCAAAGCTGTATTCTATCACCAACTTTTAAGTTTTTTGCAAACTTTGCATTTCTCCCCCAAACTATTGATGGTATATAATCAGATTTATTATAAGGTCTGTTTATAGCTACCAATAAATCAGTTATTTCCCTTCCTAAAGGAGTTTTCCTATACACAGGCTCTTTACATACATACCCATCTAGAAATATGCTGTTTGGGTCTTTATTTTCCTCCTCTATAGCCTTTATTTCTCTAACAAATACTGTAAGCACTAATCTATTTTTATTATTTAAGGTTTTATTATATGATCTCAATTGACCTACAACATTGACTAAATTTTGTTTATTGATATCAATATCTTGAAGAAGTCTCTCTGACACAGTCATAGGAAGTGTATCAAAGGAATCACTTAGTCTGTTTATCTTTATTTTCACATTATAAAATTTCTCTCCAAATATCTCATGACTAAATTCTAGCTTATTGTCTAACTCCCCTCTTAAGTTTACTACGTTATTCTCATCTTTAACAGCTATCATATTTTATCCCTCCACAATTGTTAATTCTTATATTTCTGGTATCAGCTTATATAATAAATATATTTGTGAGTGATGTATTTTATTACAAATCTTTGATTGCTGTTTAAAACTTTTTATTTATTTATAAATTTCATTTAATCTTTTGATTTAAAGTTTGTAAAACTATTATGGATTCATACAATATATTATTTATTTTAATCAAAATTAATTATTAAATTACTCCTTATCTACTTTTAAGTCATATATAACTCAAGGCTAATTTATACACATAAGCAATATCAATATTTCAAATTAATTCAAATGATTCAGATAACTATCAAGTCATTATAAACTCAATTTTCTTCAATTATAAGTTATATTTGACTTATTATACTAATATTTTTGTTAATATACATCAATATATTAACTTTTTTTCTTATATCTAGTATTAAATTTAAATATTTAACTTCAGTTTACACCTTAACTTTAGAAAATATAGCTATATTTATACTTAATTTACTAAACTTATATATATATTGTATAATTGGCACACTAATTGCTTTATATAATTATATCTAATAAATAAAAAACTGCCTTAGAACATTAATATTAACGTTCCAAAGCAGTTTATAATTTTTATTGTTAGCTGTAATATTTAATAAATACTAAGCAGTCTTTTTATTTTTATTTGCAGCCATTATCATTGTAGCAGAAGTGTAAGCTATAACTATTATTACTAATGCTTTTAATATATCCATTGGTAAAGTTTTTACTATATATGCTGCTACGAAAACCCCTATTAAACCACAGATAGCTATTATAACTGATGCTTTTTTAGTATATGCATCTTCTTTTATGAATTTCATACTTGCAACTGGCATTAATAATGCACAAGAACCCATAACTATTGGGAACGCAACTTTTGCAGACATTCCTAAGAAGTAAACCATTGCCATACCTGGAGCATATAGTCCTATACCAGCTGTCATTAAAGCACCTAGTATAAAGTTACCTACTACACCTATTACTAACTTAACACCAGTAAGACCTAATTCATTTCCTCCACCTGGTAATACATTAACCCAAGGATGACCTAATAACATTAATATTGCTGTTAATGCTAGAGTCACACCCATAACCATTTGTATCTTTCTTTCGTCCATTTTAGCTATTATTCCTGCACCTATATATGAACCAACTGCTGCTGCTACAACCATAGATACTAGAGTTACACCATCAACTGGTATGATTGATGTAAATATAAATGCTTCAGTAACAACTGGAATAGTATGTGCTACGTTTAACGTACCAGGCATTTTCTTATCTGGTATGTTTAATTTTAAAGCTTTTGACATTGCTATTGTTGGAGCAAATGAGCCTATTCCTAATGTATCAAAAAAATCTGTTATAAATCCTGTTACAGCAACTTTTGGAGTACTTTGTTCTTCTAGTTTCCCCTCTTTGTTTGCTTTAGCTACGTCTTTACCAAATACAACTGCAAAGATTGCTGCGAATACTACGTATAATGCCTTTAAGATTGCTACCATAATCCATCCTCCTGTTTTTTTATTTTTTTATATATTCTGAATCTTATAGCCTAAAAGCTATAGAATAGTAACCAGCAAGAGGTTACTATTCTATTTTAATTTCCCAATTTATTTGTTTCTATTTAAGAATAAATCCATGTTTAAGTGGATCTTCTTCATCTATTACAAAGTGATTAAATCCAGTTATATAAGCAGAACCACTTATTTTAGGTACTACAGCATTGAAATCTGCAACTTTAGTTTCTTCAACTATTTCACCTTTGAATAAAGTTCCTAATATACTTTCATATACGAATTTTTCTCCTACTTTTAATTCACCTTTAGCATGTAAAGTAGCTAATTTAGCACTTGTTCCAGTTCCACATGGAGATCTGTCAACTTGACCTTGACCAAATATAACTACGTTTTTGTAAGTAGCTTCTGGATGAGTTGGCTCATCATATATTTCAACTAAATCTACAGTTTTTATATGAGCTAAAGTTGGATGTTGTATTTCTATTTTTTCGTTTATTATATCTCTAAGTTTCATAGCTAGTTCAGTTAATTTACCAGCATTTTGAGGTTCTATTTTTAAACCTAATTGACTTGCATGTATTATAGCAAAGAAGCTTCCACCAAATGATATATCAAATTTAACTGTTCCAACACCTGGTAAGTCAACTTCAACACCTTCTTTATATAAGAAAGCTGGTACGTTTAAGAATGATACTTCTTTAGCTTTTCCATCTACAACTGTAACGTCCCCTCTTATTATTCCTGCTGGAGCTTCCATAACTACATGAGTTATAGGCTCTACTGCTGGAACTACACCTGTTTCTATAGCTGCTGTCATAGCTCCTATTGTACCATGGCCACACATGTTAAGGTATCCGCCACCGTCCATGAAGATTATTCCAAAGTCAGCATCTGGGCAACAAGGTTGAGTCATTACAGAACCAAACATATCATTATGTCCTCTTGGCTCTAACATTATAGCAGTTCTTAAATAATCTAGATTTTTTTCTAAATATTCTTTTTTCTCAGGCATAGAATTTCCTTTTATGTTAGGTATTCCACCTACAACTATTCTAGTTGCTTCTCCTGCTGTATGAGAGTCTATAGCTTGTATACTTCTGCTAAATTTCATATCAAATTCCCCCTTAGGTTTATTTTGCGTTTTTACGCATTTTTAGTTTTAGAAAAGCTAATGCTTTTTTTACATCAACTTCATCCAAGTGATTGTCTCCAACTACTTCTGTTTCTATGTAGCCTGTTGTCTTTTTATAATCAATTATGGTAGCTTTATCTAAGTACTGATTGGTAACTACTAGACCATCTGCTCCCATAATAGTAAGACCTACTGTAGGTATGTCTGATTTTACAAACTCTGATATAGCATTTGTAAAATCAATATGCTGGTTTCCTGCCATATCTAAGGTTATAATCACTCCATCAGGTCGCAATGCTTCAACCCATCTTCCAAGCCTGGCTGATAAAAAGGATTTCCATTCATTGTGCTCTGATGTACCAACTACAACTACTCCTAGCAAATCTACGTCAGGATCATTGTCTATTAAATCAAGTAATGGGTCTCTAAAAATCTGAAGTGATGTGTTTTTCATTGATGTAGAAATTCCCACAAAACTCATCCCCTTACTTAAATTTTTTATCCATGCTTTCTCATTTTTAATTTTAAAAATGCCAAAGCTTTTTTAGCATCAATCTCATTTGTGTTGTTTTCTCCAACAACTTCTGTCTCAATACCTTCTTTTGATTTGTTCATATCAACTATGGTATCCATATATTGATTGCTTACAACAAACTTAGCTTGAGTACCATTAAATGTTACTCCAACTACAGGTATATCTCTTTTTCCTATTTCTTCAAATGTATTAGCATAGTCAACATGTGAGTTTCCCCAACCATCTGAAGAGACTATAGCTCCATCTACTCTCATAGCTTCCAGCCAAGCAGCTGTTCTCTGTCCTACAAAAGTTTTATTTTCATTTCCATCTGGAGTTCCTACTACTATTACTCCAAGTAAATCTACATCCTTATCACTTTCAACTATATCCAAAAGTGGGTCTCTAAAGTGATGAAGAGATGTTTCTTTTGTTGAAGGTCCTATTCCCATAATATCCACCTCTCTTAAGTCATAGCTCTAAGGGCACCATCTCTATATTCATTAGGAGATATAATCATAGGTACATTTCCCATATCTATAATTGATGTTCCTCCTTCAAAACCACTAGGTTCCTTTGAGAATAACTGATTGTCATACATAGCCCCTTGACCTGCTATTTGTTTTACTATGACAACCTTTTTTGCATTTGGTCGAATTTTGTCAAAATATTCACGAACTTGAGTAGCATTTCTTCCGTCTTCCATTTTCAAAGACGTTCTTATTTCTTGTATAAAATCATCACATGCTTTAAATGCTGCAAGTGGAAGTGTTCTTTCAAAAGGTAAACCTCCCTTAAGAGTTACATCCACATGGATTATATAGTCTTCAACTGATGGAGTCCCATATCTACCAAACACCATTTGTTCACTCAAAATTCCTTCTGAGGAACCAAATTCATGCATTTGATTTCCATCTTCGTCTGCACCAGTTAGCATTACATATACACCAGTTAAAGTATGTGTAATTCCCTCTCCCAATCTGCCTAAAACTTTGGTTGATATTGGTATAATGTCCATAATAGTATTAATTTCCCTGTCATAGTCTCCAGGTTTTATAATATCTACTTTTATATCTGTTATTAAATCTTCTCTTGCTTTTATTTCATCTATACTTGATAAATCAATTGTAAGTACATCTTTCTTTATAGAAGTTTTTGAACCGAAATTAACTTCATTCATATGAAACGGTTTTATAACAAGTCTTCTCATTATTTTTTCTTCCATAATAGCCACCTTTGTTCTTAAAACCCCTCTCCTAATTATGTAGGAGAAGGGTTTTGTATTTTCAAATATAAATTACATTTTAAACGTGAGCTTTATATTCGTATGGTAATGGAACTATCTTACCAGCAGATGGTATAGCAACTAATTGCTCTAATGTATCTCTTAATATATGTGTTTGCATTTCTATGTTATGTGGTTCACCAGCATTAGCACCCATTGGAACTAATGGAGCAACTGCTCTAGGAGTTCCGTTTTGTCTAACTACTGGAGGAAGAGCTGCGATTATTATTGTAGGTATTCCAGCTTCCTCTATTGCTCTCTGCACGATCACGGCAGTTCTATGGCAAGTACCTCAGCCAGCTGTCATGACTACACCGTCTACTCCCTCTTCTTTAAGTTTAGCAGCGATAGCAGGACCAGTTTCTTCAGTGAAGACATGTTGGTTTCCTCCACCACCCATGAATGCATAGTGCATAGGAGCTACTGCTTTTATAAATCCTTCTGCAGCTAATTCATGTAATCTATCTATAGGGAACATACAGTTTATATCTTTATTTACATCTCCATTATCGTATCCACCATGTGATACCATCATTTCATCAACTGTAGCTGTGTTAGGTACAGCTCTAAAAGTAGTATCTCCTGCTAGATTGAATCTCTTGTCAGATTTTAAGTGAACACCAGCTGCTGTAGCTAAAGCTATAGTCATATCTTTTAATTCTTTAGTTACAGGAGTCCAAACTGGAGGAGGTGTTATTGGAACAAATATTTCAGATTGAAGTCCTTGTACTGTTGTAAGGCTCATATATTTCCTCTCCCTTCTATTTTCAAACGATTAATTATTATTATTTTTCTTCTTCTTGCTTCTTTTTAGCTTGCATTTCTGCTTGCTTTTCTTTTTCTCTCCTAATATTTTCTACATACTCATGATTAGGTTCTGGACTTAATACCTCAGGATAGCTTAGCATGAATCCAACCTCTTGACCTATCTTAAGTTCGTAGTCAGTTATAAGCATTCTATTAGGTATTTTAAATTGTCCAAGTCTACCTTTTAGGTCTATAGTTACTCCACCACCCATGATTTCGACTATAACACCCTCATAAAAAGTCTCTGATGAGATATATTTTAATCTATCCATTATAATTTTACCTCTCTATACTTATTTTAAACTTGGATCTAAATTTATATTGTTATCTAAATCTTAGTTATTATCTAAATTTTAGTTTTCGTCTTTTTCGTATATTTCTCTTCTCTTCTTACTCATTGGTAAAGATTGCTCATTATCTTCTAATACTATTTTTTCTCCTGTAGCTTTTTCTATAGCCTCTATGTTATTTAACTTAACATTTGGATTCCATTTTCTTTCAGGAGCTTTAACTTCTACACCTGCAATAGCATTTTTAAGCATAGCCATGATTCTTATAGCCTCTTCTGGAGCTAATGTATTGTTTGATAATATTTCATTTTCTATACCTTGCTTAGACTTGTTATTGTCTACCATGTGAGTCATGTATTTATTACCAACAACTAGAGCACCTTGAACTGCTGAATAAGTTACACCAACTACTGGTATACCTCTCATACCTATTTGCTCTATGTGAGATGCGAAATCTATATGGTTGTTTCCGAAACCTTCAGTAGTTACTACAGCTCCATCAACTTCCATAGCTTCAACTAACATACCTAATCTCTTAGATACATAGAATTTCTCAGCATTTACTTGTGGAGAACCAACAAATACAACACCTACTAAATCTATTTCTTCATCTTGCATAGCTCTTATTACTAATGGCTCTCTCCAGTAATGTCTTGACATTTCTTTTGATGCAGGTCCTATACAAGTTAATGCATGGATACCACCATCTAATACTTCAAGTGGAGATAATACAACTGGCATGTTTCCTAAGTCAACGTTTGGTTGAGCTCCTAATGTACCAACTGGTTCAACTGGTAATATTAAGTTATCATGCATTGCACCTTGTCCCATTATTTCTTTTATAACAACAACTTTCTTTTTACCTTCTCTTCTATATTGCTCGATTACTTCTTCGTCTACTACTAAAGAGTTGTCAACTTTCTTTAAAGCTTCTCTTATCTCTTGAGTTATATAATCAAAAGCACGGTGAGCAGCTAAAGGTCCTGGTCTTTCCATGTTAGTTCCAGCTTTTATTGTTACTTGACCTTTGATGAATATTTCACCTTTGTCAGCAGCACCTGGTCTACCCCACATTATAGTAGTGTTTAATTCACCTTCTGAAGAACCGAATTCACCTATTTGAACTCCATCTTCATCTGTACCAGTTAATACCATTATAGCTCCATCTATAACTCTTGTTATACCTGAACCTAATTCGCCTTCTTCTTTAGTAGCGATTGGTTGTATATCTAATACAGCCTCACTGTAAGTTTCATACTTATCAGGAGTTATTATTTCTAATTTAACATCAACAACTAATTCTTGAGTGTCATTAGCTTCCTTACATATTTCTGCTGCATTTCTGATGTATAAAGTAGTTCCTTCTATTTTAGTTTCATCAGCAAATTCAACTTTGTCTATTTTAAAGTGTTTTTTAGTTAAGCTTCTTAATAATTTCTTTTCTTCAGCTTTTGGAGCTACTTCTGCTACTGCACCTGCTACTGGAGCAACAACGTTTGCTACTGGAGCAACAACTCCCGCTTGACCAGCTACTGATAAAGGTATTTCTAAGCTTATATCTTTACCTTCACCTATGTGTATTTTAACTGTTTCACCTAAAACTCCTGTGCTTACTGGCACTACTGCTTCTAAAGCTGCTGGAGCTTCTTCTACTACTGCTTCTTCTACTACTACTTCTTTAGCTTCTCCTGCTTTGTATCCTTCTACATTTTCTGTAGTCATTGGAGATAGAGCATCTAAAGTTTCTTTTAACTTAGCTCCTAGTACTTGACCTATAGTTAATCCATTTTCTGGTATTGTTAATAATCCAGAATCCTCTAAGTCTGCAAATATTGCTGGATCTTCTAAGTTTTCTGGTGCTATTATTGTTCCCGCTTCAAATCTACAACAACATACTGCTGGGTCATTTGCATGGGCTTGAGCTGTTTCTAAAGTTATTGACATAGTATAAAATACCTCCTTACATTATTTTCTTATTTATTATTTTAAATCTCGATTCCTCAACAGGTAACCCCTTAACTGAGGAATCAAGTAAATTAAAACCGGCTTTAATAGTTATATTTCAACTATTATTTTTGTGGTACTACTCCCATTTGAGCAGCTATTTTCAAAGGTATTTCTAAGTTTATATCTTTACCTTCTTTTATGTGTATTTTTATTACTTGACCTGTTGTAGCTTGAACTGTAGCACCTTGAGCTACTGGAGCTTCTACTTCTTTAGCAGATTCTTCAGCATCTGTTTTTGCTACTTTATATCCTTCTACATTATCTGTAGTCATTGGAGATAATGCATCTAAAGTTTTTGTTAATTTAGCTCCTAATACTTGACCAACTGTTAAATGATTTTCTGGAATAACTAATAATCCTGAATCTTCTAAATCTCCAAATATTGCTGGGTCTTCTAAGTTTTCTGGTGCTATTATTGTTCCTTCTTCAAATCTACAGCAGCATACTGCTGGATCATTTGCATGGGCTTGAGCTGTTTCTAAAGTTATTGACATAATAAAATGCCTCCTTCATTTGATTTTTAATTTATATTGATGCCCTAACACTCTTAATAATTAACATATTTACTGTTCCCTACTAACAGCCCTAAGTGTTAAAACTTTTCAACTTACATAAATCGTCATAATTAATACTATTTTTTTCTCATTTGAAGTCACTTTATATATAAGCAATTCCTATGCCAACTTATTAACAAAAAGATATTTTCTATAATACAACCTTCCTCTATCGCTATTTTTAGCCAAATATTATATAACTATTTATTTACAACACCCTGTTTTTTATGTTTGGAAACATTTTCTCAAAACAAAAAAAGTGTCAATTAATCAACACTTTTTTATTTTTTTTAACACAGTCACATATATCATACTACTCCAAACATTGATTTTGCTTGGTTTCAAATTAAAGATTATTATTTTGTCAAAATTTAGTCATGTGTCATATTTTAGACACATCTATTTTATACTGATCTATCTTATAATATAACGTAGTTCTTGGTATGTTTAATATTTTAGCAGCTTTAGCTTTATTTCCATTAGACATTTTAAGTGCCTTTGTTATATTTTTTACTTCAATCTTTTGAGTAGCTTTCGTCAAATCTAGAGGATATTCTTCTTCCTCTGTATTGTTATTTCTAGAATCCATCATATAGCTTGGTACATCATCTACTTCTATTCTAGGATTTTGGGATAGGACAACAATATTTTCAATTGTGTTTTTTAATTCCCTTATATTCCCTTTCCATCTATAATTTTGAAATATATCAATTACATCTTTACTTATTGTAAGAACAGGCTTATTGTTTTGTTTGCATATTTCTTCCAAGAAACTATGCACTAATAATCCTATATCTTCTTTTCTCTCTCTAAGAGGTGGTATTTTTATTTCTACAACATTTAATCTATAATATAAATCTTCTCTAAATTTTTCTGCTTTTACCATTTTTTCTAAATCTTTATTAGTAGCTGATATTATTCTAGGATTTATTTTTATTGTAGTATCTCCACCAACTCGTCTTATTTCTTTTTCTTGCAATACTCTAAGCAATTTAGCTTGCATACTAAGAGGTAAATCTGCGATTTCATCCAAAAATACTGTTCCATCCTTCGCAAGTTCAAATATACCTATTCTACCTTTTTTACTTGCTCCAGTGAATGCACCTGATTCATAACCAAAAAATTCGCTCTCAAATAATTCATTTGGTATAGCACTACAGTTAACAGGTATAAATTGACCTTTTCTCTCACTATAATCGTGAATAGCTCTAGCAAATACTTCTTTACCTGTACCACTTTCGCCCCAAATGAATATACTACTGTTGGTTCTAGCTACTTGTTTTGCAATCGCTTTCGATTTTTCCAATTTATAACTTTTACCTAAAATCTTGTCAAAGCTACCTTTAGATAAATTTTTTACTTCATCTTTTAAATATTTTAATGTATCATTTACTTTTTCAAGTTCAAGAGCTAATATCTTAGCTTCTGTAACGTCTACTTCAGTACATACAACACCAATGAATTCTTCTTTATAAAATATAGGATTTGCATGAACTAATGCATACATGTTTTCTTTTTTGTCAGTAAAATATAAATCACTCATACCGACTTTACTATTTAGTACTTTTTCTGAAATAGTATTTTCCAAAAACTCGTTCATCGGTCGACCCACTATGTCTTCAGACTTTATATCATACCTTTCTTCCATAAAATTATTCCATAAAATTACAACACCTTCATTATTTATAGCACAAATTCCTTCTTTAATCTGACCTATAATGTATTTTAAAGTTAATCCATAATCTTCTAAATGCATGTATAAATAATCTCTAATATGCTCTTGTTTCAAGACACCAATGATTTTATTATCTCTAAGCACAGGAAGAATACCTATATTTTTTAATATCATTATATCTCTACACTCATCTAAGGTTAAGCCTTCACTGACATATATAACATCTTTTTTCATTATAAGTTTTACTGGTTGGCCTTCATATTTTTTATGCATCTCATAAAGATTATGTATATCAGTCATAGATATAATTCCTTTTAATTCACTAGATGAATCTATTACCATTAGAGTTTTTGTATTACTTCTTATCATTTCTTTTATTGCACTTTCTATTTTTGTGTCTTCGTCTATAGTTGTAAATTTTGTATCCATTACTTCTTCTACTTTTTTTACTTCTGGTATCGAAAACATAAAGTCCCCCCTTTATAGTAGTACCTCATCAAAACTTATTTATATATATTTATTCTAGCATATTATAATAATAATTTATTGAATAATTAATATTAAAATTTCTTAAGAGATTAATATCTAAATTTGTATAATCACTAAAATTGACTTATAATTCATACAAATAAAATCAAATGAATTATATACTTAGTACATTACTTTTTCAATACTATTTTCACCTTCAAACCATTTTTCTATTCATAAAACAGTTAGTGTACACTTTAAAATAAGTTATACTTACGCAAAAAAAATGTCTCAAAACGATTTTTAAATCAATTTGAGACAATGTATTTTTAAACTTAATAAGTAATAATCTAGATTAATTTTTTGCTCTTTTACAATGATACCCTAATCCACAAATTGCAATTATGCCAATAAATACATATGACATTATTTGAGTTTCGTCACCTGTTTTTGGTGATTTTACCACAGTATCATCTGTTGGTGGTACTGGTGGATTTATTACAGTATCATCTGTTGGTGGTACTGATGTATCTACCACAGTATCACCTGATGGTGGTACTGGTGGATTTACCACAGTATCATCTGTTGGTGGCACTGGTGGGTTTATCACAGTATCATCTGTTGGTGGTACTGGTGGGTTTATCACAGTATCATCTGCTGGTGGCACTGGTGGATTTATCACTGTGTCATCTGTTGGTGGTGATGGCTTATGTCCATTTGAGTCTCCTCCTCCTGATGGTGGTACTGGTGGATTTACAGTATCATCTGTTGGTGGCACTGGTGGATTTACATCTGAACCTCCATCTGTTGGTAAACCTATATTAAAGTTAACTTCTTCACCATTCTTTTGTTCTATTGTATAACTCAATAAATTTTGCTTACTAGCTGGTAATAAAGATGAATGGTCTTTCTCTCCAAAATCAAAAACTGACTTATAATATTGAATAGCTTTAGGGAAAATATAATCATAAGATACTGCAGAGATATTAGCCTTTGAATCTGGCTTTTCAACACTTTTAAGTTTAAATTTATGTTGTGTTGAAACTTCTACTTCACCTGTACCTATTATATTGCCCTCTTCGTCATAGGCAGTTACTCCATTTGGCAATCTTAACTTAACTACACCACTATAACCCACTAAAGCTATAGCTTCTGTTTCATAAGTTCCATCTTCATTTTTATCAAATTTAATATCAGTTGAACCATTGCTTAGGCTAGGTTTTCCTGTATCATCTGGTTTTAGTTGTTTATGACCTGCATCTAACAATGCTTCTAAATAAGCTTTTATATTTATTGCTTGTTCTTTACCTTTTTGATATTCAGCTTTTTCTTCTTCAG
Source organism: Clostridioides sp. ES-S-0006-03 (assembly GCF_020662275.1). Taxonomy (NCBI): domain Bacteria; kingdom Bacillati; phylum Bacillota; class Clostridia; order Peptostreptococcales; family Peptostreptococcaceae; genus Clostridioides; species Clostridioides sp. ES-S-0006-03. Next base: position 44,410 of record NZ_JADGMM010000004.1, on the reverse strand, counting down.
TCTTTGCACTTTCTATAAGTATATCATAAAAGTTTATACTTCCTTGATATTGTTTAAGTTTTGCTTGTTCATCCACTTGTCCAAGCATAATCCATATTGCACTTTGAGTTGCTGAATAAACTGCACCTTCATTTTCTTCTCCACCTAAATTGAACTGTTGTTTATATCCAAATCCATCAAATTCAGAACCTGCATAGATTATAGATTTAATTGCATCTTCATTTTTATTTTCTTGACCATTAAAATCTTCTGCTGGTAAATATGGACTCTTACCATCACTGGTTGGAGCTTTTAGATTATTATTATAACAAAATGCAGTTTGTTCGCCATCTTCTCCATCTATTATATATTTGTTATCTTTAGTACTTGCGCCTATAAGACCCTCTACTATATAATCAAAAGTTAACGTCTTTGTAATATCATCAAATCTTATATCATAATAAGGTCTATTTGAACCATCTTCTTTTAGTAAACATGTATTTTTTACTTTTGCTTTTTTATCATACCATAGATGTAAATTTTGATCTTTTGAAGTAAGTACTTGTCTAATTTCTGATTGTTCATCTGTTTTTACAGATTCTTCATCTTCCCAGAAATTATATACAATTTTAGTTATCTGAGATAAAGTCATATCAAGAATTTTCTCAATATTTTGCTTTAAGTTCATTTCTTCTACTACTAGTTCTTCTTCTGGAGTTTGTTCATCCGATGGTTGTTCTCCCTCTGGAGTTTGCCCCTCTGATGGTTGCTCTCCCTCTGGAGTTTGTCCCTCTGATGGTTGTTCCCCTTCTGGAGTTTGTCCCTCTGATGGTTGTTCCCCTTCTGGAGTTTGTCCTTCTGATGGTTGCTCTCCTTCTGGAGTTTGTCCCCCTGATGGTTGTTCTCCTTCTGGAGTTTGTCCCCCTGATGGTTGTTCTCCTTCTGGAGTTTGCCCCTCTGATGGTTGCTCTCCTTCTGGAGTTTGCCCCTCTGATGGTTGTTCTCCCTCTGGAGTTTGTCCCTCTGATGGCTTCTCACCATCAAGAACTACATCTTTGCCCTTCATTTCAGCAGCGTAAGATACTATTGGCGTAAATGTAGCAAATACCATACTAAAAGCGATGGCTAAACTAATTATGCTTGATTTTTTAATTTTTACTTTCAAAATTCTCCTGATACTAAAAATATATATTGTATCTATCTAATATAATTCAAAATATTATATTCTTGTATAGATTTGATTCCACAATACATCTTTAGCGTGTTCAATTAGGGTCGTTAATCCTAACCAGTTCTCTAATGAACTTCTTAATATTTCTATTAAGCACAGACTATATCATTACCTAATAATTAGGTACTCCCCATTTCCCCACACTTGTAGGTACGAGATTTCTCTCTAGTCGTTGAAGTTTCTTCTTTTCGAAGCTTACCTGCTGATTATCCATTTTTAAGGCACTTAGGATTTAACCTTATGCTATCTAACTAATTTTTTCTACTTTCGTAACCATCAAGTATCTATCAAATAGACACTCTATCACATCTATCCTTATTTCATGATTATGTTGTGGTTTAGTTAGCTTTAGGAACTTCCAGCAATTAAAGGAGTTTTGGGCAGATGTTCTGCCACTCTACACTCTTTATGAATGTAGGGAGCTATTTCAAAAATATATTTTATATTTATTTATATTTACTATGATTTATGTACTTTATTATATCTGTTTATATATTTTTGATAATTAAAAGTTACTCCTATTTATATTTATAGCAGGTTGCACTACTAACTCCATATATCCCTTAAGTGCCCAAATTTAAGATATACTTCAAAGTTTCTATAAATAGGTTTTTGTAATTTTTATTTTTGTAATATTTTGTTCAATGCTTTAACTCTTTAAGTGCACTTTTTATGAATGTATTAAAATACAAACTAATATTTCAAAATAATTTTTCTAATATAAGACAAAAATTCGTTTCTATACTAAAAAAGATACCATGGAGTATCTTTAAATAACACAAAAACTTTTACTCTATTGGATAGTTAACTAAATTTAATTTATATATGTCAACACAAATCACATACTTGAGCTTTACTATTTTTGTCTGATATAATTTTAATAGCTATTGTCATTATTATACAATATAGATTAATTTTTGTCTATTTTTTCCATTTCATTTATATATTTTATAAATTTAACTTATATATTACATAAAAAAACATCCTCAGAAGTAATTTTTAAGACTCACTTCTAAAGATGTTTTTATTATATGATTTTACATTAATTAATATATGATTTTACATTAATTAATTATTTTATTTTTAATCTTACGTCACCTTTTATTCTTCTTATTAATGGGTGATTAACTGTTCTCATTACATGGTCAGTTATATGATATACACCTAATTTTAATTTTGGTGCAGAACCCATTACTGTATTACTACAGTCAGTACAGTTACCTATTAATATAACTTCTGCTCCAGCTTTTTTAAATTCTATACATTTTTGAGCTTGTCCTGGACAGTGTCCTGGATTTTCACATTTTAATGCACCTTTTATTTCTTGAGCTTGTTTACATTTTTGAACTGATACTATATCAGTAACGCCCATTTTAGCTGCTATGTCTCTCATTCTTTCTTCGTTAGGTCCACATGCACAGACTAAAAGACCCATTTTTCTTTTTTCATTAACAAATGGCATAGTAACTATTATACCACCACTAGTTTTAGTTATTGGAGTATCTAAAGTAGTAGCTTTTCCTGTGAAAGGTCCTCCTAGGATTATTTCACCATATTCACCTTTTATTCCACCAGCTCTTTCAATTAATTCTCCAACAGTAGTTCCGATTGGCACATCTTCAAATACTATAGATTCTTTTCCACTGTTTAATTGACCAACTACAGTTATATTTTTAGATATAACTGGTCTTTTTTGCTCAACAGCTTCTACTATTCTAGTTAATGTTTCTACGTTTATTACTACTGCATTAGCTTCTGAAGGTAATTGAGTTGGCTCAAGTAATTTTCCTAGAACATCTCTTACTATAGCTCTCTCTTCTCCCATTGGGTACATATCAACTAGTTCAGCAACTTCTATATTGTCTCCTGGTTTTATTACTTTTTTGAATGCTGCTATTGCTTCTGGATGTTTGCTTTTTATTGCTAGCATACCTTTTCCAGCATTAGTAACTTCCATAGCATATTTTATACCTTTGTAAACTATTTCTGGATTTTCTTCTATTTCTTTTATGTTATGAGCTAGTAAAGGTTCACATTCAGCTGCATTTGCTAATATTGTTCCACCTTTTAAATCTATGTTTAATTTTATATGAGTAGGGAATCCTGCTCCACCCATTCCTACAACTCCAGCTTCTTTAATTAAGTCAAGTATACTTTCTCCTTTTAATGGTTCAAAAGTATCATCTTGTGCTTCATCAGCTTCAATTACTATAGCTTGGTCATTTATTTCACTTATTTTTCCACTAACACTGGCATAAATATTTGCTCCTAATCCAGCTGGTTCTGCGATTAGAGTTCCTTTTTTTACTACATCTCCAACACTTACTACTGGCTTATCTGGACCACCAACGTGTTGTTTTAATAAAATAGAATATAGTTTGTTCAACTAGTACGCCCCCTTAAATATATTAATTTTTTTTATAAGCTGTTCAAATAATATTAATCTTGTTTTTCTATTACAAGACTTTAACATATTGTTTATTTCTATAGAACATATCGCTTATTATCAAAGCAATTTCTATGCCAACTTTTAAACAAAGTTATACCCTTTGAAAATACTATCTTACAGCGTTTATAATTCAATTTAATCATTTAAACCCAATAAAAAAAAGTCAATTATTAGACGTTTTTTTTACTGATTTAATCTATAATTATTGATATTACATACATACATAAAAAAGTGTCAAAAAACAGACACCGTCTTTTTATCGACACTTTTCTAACATATACTATATAATTTTCCACAACACTGCTAAAAATATACATTTATTAATTATTAATTTTTTAGTTTTTGTACTCCATTAGAATCAACTATGTAATTGTCTTTATATAATAAATCAGATATTTTTACTAAGCTATATCCATCTTTTTTAAGTCTATTTATTATGGTGTCCAAATAGTTATCTACATCATTTATATTAGCATGAAATAAAACTATTGAACCAGGCTGAGATTCTTTTATTACTTTTTCAATTACATGATTTGGGCCAAGCTCTTTCCAATCTATCGAATCTACATCCCACTTAATTACTTTATAACCTAAATCCCCACAAATGTCCATAGCTTTATTGTTTACGTCTCCAAAAGGTGGTCTAAATAGATTAGTCTTTTTACCTGTTATGCTAAATATTTTTTCCGATGTAGTTTCTATTTCTTCTTTTATATCCTCTTTTGATATCTCTTTTAAATTAGCATGTGTATTTGAATGATTTCCAATCTCATGTCCTTTTTCATCTATAGCTTTAACAATTTCTTTGTTATCATCCACCCAACTACCAACTAGAAAAAAAGTAGCTTTTATGTTATGTTTATCCAAAATTTTAAGAATATCATCCATGTTATCAGTTCCCCAAGCAACATCAAAACTCAGAGCTATCTTTTTCTCATTTGTATCAACTCTATATATAGGCATTTTTGAGTTATCAGATTTAGCGCACACATATTTTATTCCATAAACAAGAGCAAATATTAGTACCAATAATAATGAAAAAAATAAAACACTATATATTAAAGCTTTAGTTCTCTTAACTTCTCTTTTCATACTGTTCCCCCTTTTAAATAAATTCTTCTATATTTAAAATTTATTTTTTTTTAGCTCAAAAAAGTACTGTAATATTTAATTTATAGGACAACAAATAAAAAAATAAACTCTATATTAGGCCAATTAAATCCTTTAAAATACTACTTTTTTTAATTTTTTTATATTTTTTACATTTTTACCTTTATTTTTCTGTATATATTATTTTTATTTTGGAGAAATTAGTATTAACATCACATAAATAAAAGTGTTGTTAGACATCATAAACTAATTATTTAAGGAGGAAATTTACTATGTCAAATTCAAACAGAACAGTAGTGCCAGAAGCAAAAGCAGCTTTAAATCAAATGAAATTAGAAATAGCTAACGAAATAGGTTTATCTAACTATGAAAACATAGACAAAGGTAACTTAACAGCTAGAGAAAATGGATATGTTGGTGGATACATGACTAAGAAATTAGTTGAAATGGCTGAAAGACAAATGGCTGGAAAATAGATAGTAAATTTTGACACCTGGGTATCAACAGGGCTGCCGATTGGTAGCCCTGTTTTCTTGTCTTCATTTATAAAATTAATTTTATCTAATTTGTTAAAGATTAATGATACTATACAAATTATTCTTTTAATTTTGTATAAATTAGTTTAATATATTATATATAGAAATAGTTTGACGGAGGATGATATTTATGTTTGAAAACTCATCTGAAGAATTAGCTTATCACAAACTTTTAATTTTGTATATATTGGAAAAAATTAAAATGGATTTAACTAATTCTCAAATAACTCAAGTAGTATTAGAGACTGAAATGATGAATTACTTTTCATTACAACAGCTTTTATCTCAGCTTATGGAATCTAAGTTTTTGACTACATATAAAGACTCTGACAGAGAATATTATGCTCTTACTCAAAGAGGTGTAGAAAGTCTAGAATACTTTTTTAATCGAATACCTACTAGTGTTACTGAAAAAATAGACAAGTATATAGATTCTAATAAAGAAAATTTACTAGCAGATACTCAAGTAAAATCTAGCTTCGTAAAACAAAGTGATAATGAATTTATTGTCAATCTTAGAGTCATAGAAAATCAATCTAACTTAATAGATTTAAATCTAAATGTTTCATCAGAGAAACAAGCAAAACTTATTTGTAACAATTGGAAAAACAATGCATCTTATATGTATGCTGAAGTTATCGACTTACTTATAAGAGACATACATTAAGGCCTACAAACAAACTATAGTTGTAGGCTCTTTTCCTACCTTGATTACTTTTATTAATTTATTATTTGCAGTTTCATATACTTTAACTGAGTTTTCTTGAGTATCTGATACAAATAATAACTTTTCATCTTTAGATATTTCTAATCCCTGAGGAATTCCATCTATTTCAATATTTCCAATATATTTACTTGTTGTATAATCCAAAATTCTTACATTATTATAACCCAAGTCAGCAACATAAACTTTTTTCCCACTATAATTAAACCTTATTTCTACTGGCAATAAGAATTCATATAATACCTTTTTTATATCCATACTTACTTCATCAACTATTACAAGCTTTCCATCAAGTGTTGATATATACATTTCTTTCTTTTGTTTATCAAGTGCTATATGCCATGCTCTAAAGTCCATATTGATTTTCTTTTGTATACTTTTATTTATTGTGTCTATACATACTATCGAATTTATACATGGTACATATAACTTTTTACTCTCTCTGTCAAAATCAAATCCATGTGGCATATTATCAACACCAATGATTCCTATTGGATTTAATGTATTTTTATCCAACACATATATGCTATTTGAATCTTCATTTGCTACAAATAGCTCATTATCACTAAGCATAACTTGACTAAGACTTCCTCCTATAGAAACAGTATCAATTATTTTATCATTACTTAAGTCTAAAACATATAGTATTCCATTGCTCGAACTAGGTATGTATATCAAATTTTTTTCCTTTTCTATGCAAAAATGATGTGGATATATATTATCCTCTAATACTATTTCTTTTTCTAGTTCAAGTGTAGAATAATCAACTATACTAATGCTCTTTGATAGGTAGTTAGAAATATAGATTTTCACATAACCCCTCCTCTCTACAATACATATACTACAATAATATATTATTTTATTAGCTTGTATTATGCTTTATAGTTGCATTATTATACATATATTTGGTATTATTATTGATGTTGACACAATGAAATAATAATTAATGGAGGTCTTTTTTATGAAGGTTACTTTTAACCCAAGTGGTGTTTGTTGTAGAGAGATGTTTTTTGAAGTTGATGAAAATAATGTGATTGTTGATGCTGAGTTTATAGGCGGATGTAATGGAAATTTATTAGGGCTTAAGAGTTTAATAATTGGTCAAAATGCTCTTGAAATTGCTGATAAATTAAATGGTATTGATTGTGGAGGTAAGGGTACTTCTTGCCCAGACCAATTATCTAAAGCTATTCGTCAATCTATATAGATATTACTAATATATAGTGATACGCTAATCTAAAAACTGATTTCATTAAAAAAGGAGTTGTCTATTATTTTAGCCAACTCCTCTTTATATATCTTTTATTTATATCCATATATTTATATCTATGTATTTATTTTATAAGATTATAATTTCTTTACCAAAGTTCTAACTGTGCCTATCATATATAAAGAACCTGCACTTATTATAATATCATCTTTGTTTGATGTTTCCAATGTATAATTAACTGCATCTTCTATTTCATGCTTTGATGTTACATCACTTACATATTTTAATATTTTTTCTTTTAATATATCTGAATTTATAGCTCTTGGATTATTAGGAGTTGTTGTCACTACTTTGCTAAATTTAGGCATTAGTATGTCCAAGACACCATCAATATCTTTATCTTCCAACATGCCTATTAATAAAGTTAGTTTTTTGTCTTTAAAATGTTTATCAAGTGCTTTTGCTAAAGATTTTGCTCCATCTTCGTTATGTGCTCCATCTATTATAAATATTGGACTTTCTTTTATCTTTTCTATTCTTCCTGGCCATTTAGTAGTTATAAGACCTTTTCTTATAGATTCTTCACTTATATTATCTAATTTTTTTATATCTTTTAGATATTTTAGTACACTCATTGCCAATATAGAATTATTTATTTGATGTTCACCTATCAACATTATTTCAAGATTCTTATAAGTTTCTCCCATTATATTACAGTCATATATTTGAAAGTTTATGTTTGATTTTTTTATATTTATATCATCAAAATTAACTTCTATGTATTTTGCATTTTTTTCTTTGCAAACTGACTTTATAACATCCTTTGCTTCATCAGTCTGGTCATATACAAGTACTATTCCATTTTCCTTTATTATACCAGCTTTTTCATATGCTATTTTTTCTATTGTATCTCCAAGTATTCCTGTATGGTCTAAACTTATAGATGTTATTACACTTACAAGTGATTTTGTTATTATATTTGTAGCATCATATCTTCCACCTAATCCAACTTCTAAAGCTACAAAATCTACTTTCTGCTCGGAATAGTAATAAAATGCCATTGCAGTAACCACTTCAAATTCAGTTGGATATGCATAACCTTGGCTTACCATGACTTCTATCTTTTCTTTTATTAAACCAATTATTCTAGCAACATCTTCTTGTGGTATATTCTCTCCATTTACTCTTATACGCTCAGTAAAAGTTTCTAGATATGGAGATGTGTATAAGCCGACCTTATATCCACTTTCTCTTAATATATTAGAAATAAAAGAACACACTGAACCTTTTCCATTAGTTCCAGCTACATGTATTATATTTAAAGTTTCTTGTGGATTTCCCAACAGTTCTAATAATTTTCCAATATTATCTAACCCTAATCTTATACCAAACTTATTGGTTTGTGATATATATTCTAATGCTTCTTCATATTTCATTATCTAATTCCCCCTGTATTGGCATTTTATTTTATGTTATCTAATTATAGTATATTTTTAACTTTTAATCTACTAACAAAGAATACATATAATCTAACACCTTCTACATTAAATTTAGTTAATAAATTTTTATTTATCTTTTGTATTTTTATATCTTTCTACTAATTCAGTTAATGTATATATTGAAACTAAGTCATATTTTGATATATCCATATAATTAAATTTCAAATCAAATCTTTTCTCTAATTTTTCTAATAGATTAAAACAATTATCATAAACTAATCCTATCTCTTTATTAAAAAGACTACATTGAAATAATTTTTCATTCTCAGCTTCAGTATTTAAACACTCTCTAATAACATCCGCAACTTCCATAAGCAGAGCATTTTCCTTATCATATAAATCCACTTTAAAATCTGGAATCCTACTATACTTATCTAAATCACGACTACTCCAACAATTTTTGGTTGCTAGAGACTCAAGTTTTTTATTTAACGCAGATACTGTTATGTTTGGTTCTTCTGACAATATTTTAGCTATTTTCCCAGTAAATTTTGCAGCTACATAACTATTACATTTTGGTGGCAATCTGAAAGAATTATTTATATCACAACTTATATATGAATTACTATCCATAACACATTGAACATCATATTTTTTATTGTACCAAAAAGAATTCTCTATATCTAAAGTAGAAGCCCTTACACCTATAACATTGTTAAACATAGCTGGATAACTCAAGTCAAAGTTATTGGCTAAGGAACATACTATTATCTTTCCTTTTCTAAACAATTCATAGCAAACTTCAAATAAACCTTTAACACTTTCTACACCTATAACTGATAAACTTAAGTTAATCAGTCTTATATTAGTATCCAAAAGGTATTTTAATGCCTCTTCAAGAACCTTTATATTTGCAATACTATCTTTACCTAAAACTTTTATCACAAATAGTTCTACATCTTCATACTCCTTTTTTATTATTGATGCACAAGCAGTTCCATGACCATCCTCATCATCAAATTTGTCTGATATAAAGATATAGTCATGCATACATTCAAAAGCAATTCCTCCAACTAAGTTATCTTTTAAGTAATCATGTTCTTTATCTATTCCTGTATCTAATACTGCAACCTTAACTTTATTATTCATATCACATATATTCTCCATTACTAAAAGTTTTTAATATATCTACATTAATAGTTCATCTTAAACTTTAATTTATGTGGCACAATTTATCTTTTAAATGCTATATTTGTTGCTAAAAACGTAAAATAAGTACACTATATACTTAATTCATCTTAATTATATCAATTATTGTCATTAAATTGTTAAATATTACGATAAAATTTTTAGATTTATATCACATTTTAGAATTATTTGTAAAAAGGGGACTGTCTTTTTTATTAGACAATCCCCTTGTATATTTTATTATTTATTATTCACAATTAATTATATTTCATATTTTGTAATTTAAATGTTATATATCTTAATTCTATTTATCTAGGGGAATAATTATCTTTATATGTTGTACAACCCATTTAAGCACTATTCTAAAAATTAATATCCGTAAGTAATATTAAAAAACTATATTTTGTTAGTATCTAAAAAATCCAATCAAATAAAATTTCTCTTGCATGTTAAATAATACCATATATCTATACATTATATCATATTTCAATAAATAAATTGCATAAAAGGAAATCTTTTAATAGAATTAAACTATTTATAAAATCATTACCATAAGTTCTACAGACTATAAGTGAATTTTTGATACTTACAGGCTACCATCTTAATCATTGATATAACTAGCTAAAATAGCTATAATAAAATGAAACAATTATTTATAGAATTTTATAAATATTCATTATTTTTAAGGGGTGATTGTATTTGAAAAAAGACATGTCAAAAAGAGAAATCTTAAAGGAAAGCTTTCTAGCATCAATCCCAATATTTCTAGGATATATTCCCTTAGGACTTATTTGTGGTATTATGCTTCAAAAATCAGGTCTACCAGCCTTCTATATATTGTTTATGTCATTTATAGTATTTGCTGGTAGCTCACAATTTGTAGCTGCTTCTATGCTCGCTTCAAACGGAAGTATTACTTCAATAATTTTAACTACATTTATATTGAATCTTCGCAACTTCCTAATGAGCTCTAACTTACATATACACATAAAAAATAAGAACATGAAATTTTTAATGTATTTTTGTCATGGTGTTACAGATGAAACATTTGCTATAAACTTAGAAAAATATACTTATGGAAATTGGACTGATACACATGCTTTATACTTAAATAACCTTTGTATAATAGTATGGGCTGTAAGTTGCTTCGTGGGTGCATTTCTTGGAGAGATTGTTCATATAAGCGATTCTGTTGCTGGCTTTCTGCTGACAGCTATGTTCATTACTCTAATAGTTAATCAAATTAAAAATAAAATATATGTACTTGTTTCTATACTTTCTATATTATTATCAGTAGTTTTATATACTTTCTTTAAGAATAGTTTAGTTATTATAATAGCATCTATTTTATCTGCTTTATTTGGTTTTTATATTCAAAAATTAACACATAGAAAGGAAGGCAACTATGAATAATAACTACATAATTATAGTTATCTTAGGCATGGCAATTGTTACTTATATTCCAAGAATTTTACCTATGATAATATTCTCAAAAAATGATATGCCTGAATCTATTAAAGATATCATGAAATTTATACCTATTGCTATACTTAGTTCACTAATAGCAAAAGATATTTTCTTTAATGGAGATAATCTATACCTTTCATTTACTAATCCTAAGATTATTTCAGGCATAATAGTACTATTAGTAGCTTATAAATTTAAATCTATTGCAGTATCAATAGCTGTAGGTGCAATATCCATATTTTTATTTGGAATTATATTATAATACTATATACAACATATGATATAGTACAAAATATAAAATATACTATATTGAGGTTAATATTTAAAAATTAAATTAATGCAGATTATAATTGGGATACCTTACATATAAAACAATATTGATAACTACTAAATTACCACTTTACATAATAGAAACTGTCTTAATATAGAAAATTTCTTCTACATTAAGACAGCTTTGAATCAATAGCTTTGTGATGACATTAAATATTTTTTACTATATTTCTTTACCTTTTTCAAAATTAATACATTATATCACATAACAAGCTTGTTAAAGTTGCTTTTAAATCTTTAAGTCTGTACTTACTAATAGGTATAAATTTTTCATTAATAGTAATCATATTGTCTCCAATATCTTCTATTCTTCTCAAGTTAACAATGAAACTTGTATGACATCTAAAAAAGCCATTTTCACACAATAACTTTTCCGCTTGTTTCATACTCATATTAGCTTTATAATCTCTACCTGATGTATGTACAACTAAATCTCTCTTTACAGTTTCAACATACAAAATAGAATCTATCAGTATTCTGTTAAATCCTTTTTTATTGTACAAAACTATATAACGCTCCTTCTTTCTTTGAAGGTTGTCAATACAAAGATTTACACCCATTGCGAAATTACTATACTCTATAGGTTTTACTAAATACCTATAAGCACGAACTTCATAACCTTGTGGGGCATACTCTGAAAAAGCTGTCGTAAATATAATCTCTACCTTTTCATCAAATTTTCTTATTTTTTTAGCCACCTCGATTCCATTAATATCTTTCATTTGGATATCCAAAAATATAATGTCAATTTTTTCTGGGTATTTGGAGAGTAAATCTTCTCCACAGGAAAATTCCAATATTTGATAATTTAGACACCTTTCAGACAACAGTTTTTCTGCAAACTCTTTTAGTATGCTTCTTTGTATTTTCTCGTCATCACATATAACTACCCTAAACATAATATCACCTCCAAATCTAAAATATCATTTAGTTTACTTTATTTCAATTTACAAACTGTATCTAACTAGCTTTATATTTAAATTTTGATATAAATTTAAATTGTCGATTAAATTACTCATAACAATTATTTTTGATATATAAACTTATTTTTTGACATATTTATCTTTTTTTTTAACTATACAACATAAAAAATATAGGAAAACAAACGCAACATGTATTTATTATCCTATATTAAATATTATAATATATCAATTTTTTATTGATTATAAAGTTCAAAAATATAAAATTAATACAGTCATAATAAGATAAAAATATCACATATCTCTAAAAAATTATAACATCATATTTATCTACATAGAAAGAAAAACATACAAAGAATACATATTTAGTACTCTTTGTATGTTTTTATCCCACACATTTATTTTACTTTAGTTTTTAAATTTGCTAATCTTTCCTCAACAGATTTAATCATTTCTTCAAATTTTTCTTTTTTAGCTTTTTCTTCTTCTATTAAGCTTTCAGGAGCTTTTGCTAAGAATCCTTGATTTGCAAGTTTTCCATTAACTCTCTTTATCTCTCCCTCTAACTTTTTCATTTCTTTAGATAGCCTTTCAATTTCTTTTTCAAAGTCAACTAATTCATTAAGAGGTATGAATATTTCAACACCATCAATAACTACACCAACTGCATCTTCTGGTACATTTGATTTGTCTTTTGCTATCTCAACAGTTGAAGCAGATGCTAAAGTTATAAAATAATCCTTACCAAGTTCAATAGTTTCTATCTTATCTTCACTTGGTACTATTATTAATTTAGCCTTCTTAGAAGGTGGTACATTCATTTCTGCTCTCACATTTCTTATACTTCTTATACCTTCCATTAATAAACTCATCATTTCTTCTTCATCAACCATATTATCTTCTTCATTATATTTTGGCCATTCAGATACTATTATACAACCTTCAACAGTAGGAAGATGAGTGTATATTTCCTCTGTTATAAATGGCATATATGGATGTAGTAATTTTAATATTTTTTCAAGTACATAAGTTAATGTATATAAAGCAGCAGACTTAGCATCTGTATCATCTCCATATAATCTAGGTTTAACCATTTCAATATACCAGTCACAGTATTCTGACCAAGTAAAATCATATATCTTTTGTAATGCTATCCCTAAATCAAATTTATCCATGTTATTAGTAGCTTCTTTTACAATATTATTGGCTCTTGATATTATCCATTTGTCAGCTAGAGTTAAATTATCTTTTACATTTTCTCTATTTATATTCTTAATTATCTCCTCATCAATATTCATAAATACAAATCTTGATGCATTCCACAATTTATTAGCAAAGTTTCTAGCAAATTCTACTCTTTCCATATAGAATCTCATATCATTTCCTGGGGAATTTCCAGTTGTTAATGTAAATCTTAGTGCATCAGCTCCATATTGCTCGATTATTTCTAATGGGTCGATACCATTTCCTAAAGATTTACTCATTTTTCTACCTTGAGAGTCTCTTACTAAGCCATGAACTAGTACATGGTCAAATGGCTTTTCATTCATACAGAACATACCTGCAAATGCCATTCTAACTACCCAGAAGAATATTATATCGTATCCTGTAACAAGTACACTTGTTGGATAATAATAATCTAATGCATCTGTCTTATTTGGCCATCCTAGGGTAGAGAAAGGCCATAATGCAGAACTAAACCAAGTATCTAGTGCGTCTTCATCTTGTTTAAAATGAGTGCTTCCACATTTAGGACATTTATCTGGCATCTTTTTAGCAACTACTATTTCTCCACACTCTTGACAATAGTAAGCTGGTATTTGATGACCCCACCATAATTGTCTTGATATACACCAATCTCTTATATTTTCTAACCATTGTAAATAAGTTTTATCAAATTTATCTGGAACAAATTCTAATTCTCCTTTTTTAAGAATATCTATAGCTGGTTTTGCAAGTTCTTCCATCTTAACAAACCATTGCTCTGATAATCTAGGCTCAATTACTGTATGGCATCTATAACAAGTTCCTACATTGTGATTATGCTCTTTTATCTTGATTAGATATCCTTGTTCTTTTAAGTCTGCTATGATGGCTTTTCTACACTCAAATCTATCCATACCTTCATATTTTCCACAAACTTCGTTCATAGTTCCATCTTCATTCATTGTATTTAATTGCTCAAGATTATGTCTTAAACCTACTTCAAAATCGTTAGGGTCATGAGCTGGAGTCATCTTAACAGCACCAGTTCCAAACTCTAAATCTACATAACTATCTGCAACTATTGGAAGTTCTCTTCCTACTAATGGAAGTATTGCTGTTTTTCCTATTAAGTGTTTGTATCTATCATCTTCTGGATTTACAGCTATACCAGTATCCCCTATCATTGTTTCAGGTCTAGTAGTAGCTATTTCCAAGAAGTCTTCACTATCTTTTAATGGATATTTTATATGATAAAAGTTTCCATCCTGCTCTTCATGCTCAACTTCTGCATCTGATAAAGTAGTTTTACAGTCTGGACACCAGTTTATTATTCTATTCCCTCTATATATATGTCCTTTTTCATATAGGTTTACAAAGAACTCTATAACTGCTTCATTGCAACCTTCATCCATAGTAAATCTTTCTTTATCCCAATCACAAGAATCTCCTAATTGTTTAAGCTGATTAACTATTTTTCCTCCAAATTCGTCTCTCCATGCCCAAGCTCTCTTCAAAAATTCTTCTCTTCCTATTTCGTATTTAGTCTTACCTTCTTCTTTTTTTATTCTTTCAACAACTTTAACTTCAGTTGCTATAGAAGCATGGTCAGTTCCTGGAAGCCAAAAAGCTTCATATCCATCCATACGTTTCCATCTAATAAGTATATCTTGAAGAGTATGGTCAAGAGCATGTCCCATGTGCAATTGACCTGTTATATTTGGAGGTGGCATCATTATTGTAAATGGTTTTTTATCTGGGTTTGGTTTAGATTTAAAATACCCTTCATCCATCCATTTTTTATATAGCCTAGCCTCAAAATCTTTAGGATTATAAGTTTTTGATAAGTTCGTATTTTCCATTGTATTGCCTCCTATATTTTTATAAATAAATTTTTTAAATATTTTTGGGAATAAAAAAGAGCCTTTCATCCTCTTTTAAAAGGACGAAAAGCTCGCGTTACCACCTTAATTCCAAAGATTAAAAATTCATCAACACATAATTAAATTAATAGTTAATGACAATCTTAATAACTTTGACTCTCAAAGAATTTAACGATTCTAACCGTCTAAACTTACTAATAGTTCAGTTTAGAAACTCCAAAGCTACATTCAGCAAACCTTATACTTAGAAAATCTTACAGCCAGTGAATTTTCCTCTCTTTTAGTAGTATTTACTTACTCCTCTTCTTCTTAGTCTTTAATATTATATATTATTATATACAAATATTATTCTCTTTGTCAATTATTTTTATTTTATTTTTTCTGAATTTTCCCAATTATCATTTTTTATATTCTATGCTAATTATTATAATCTATACTATTTTTTTAAATTATTTTGTTTTACATAGTCAATAATTATTCTATTACTTTATTGACATTTTTACTACTATTTTATCAATTTTATGTTAGTTTCACTTTATATGTTATTTTCCTATATGACATTTTAACTATAATATTTTAAATGTAATTAAGTTATGTATTATATTTTATAAATGCTTTATTTTATATTTTTTAAAGTTCACTATAGGTTTTCTTGCCAGAAGTTTTTAGGCATAACATTCTCTGTAATTGGCAATATAGTATATCCTCTCTCTTTTAAAATTCTTATCATATTATTTAAAGCATTTACACTTTGTTCTTTTTCATGAATTAATACTACTAATTCATCTCTTTTTCTTCCATAATATAAAATATTACTAACTATTTGACTTGTGGACGATTTCCAGTCTTGTGTATCTAAATTCCAATCCCAAATTAGGTAATTATTTGCCATAAGCTTATCGTATGAACCTTCTGGCATATATGGCTTACTTCCATATGGTAGTCTTATTAACTTTGAGCTTTGACCAGTTATATCCTGTAGCGTTTTATTACATGTGTCAAATTCTCCAACTGTTACTTCTGGACTCTTATACAACTTATGTATATCATGACTTACACTATGAAACCCTATCGAATTTTGTTCTTCTAAGACTCTCTTCACCTCTTCTTTGTGGTTTTTCATATTTTGATTAAGCATGAAAAATGTCGCTTTGACATCATTTTCTTTTAAAATATCGAGCAACGCATTTGTATATTTTGATGGTCCATCATCTATTGTTATGTATGCAACTTTTTCAGATGTAGCTCCTGGTCCTTTCCTCTCTTCTTGAGATGTTTTATATATAATTTCTCCTAAAGTGTTATTTTGAGAAAGTAATTCTAATGTAGTTTTATCTTTTGTATTGAGATTTTCAACTGGAACATTGTTAATTTTTTCTTCTAATAATGTCCCAGTTAAAATTAAAACAGCCACAAGAAATACACGTATAATTACATGAAAAACAGTTTTATTATCTTTAATTTTCATCCCCCATATCTCCCTTTTTATAAAAACATAAACTCAAACTAAAAAAATTATTTTTTATATTTATTGTCCTTCTTATTACTTTTTATGTCTCTGCTAAATATTTTCTTTACTTGTTCTTCTTCTTTTTCTCCCAATGATTCTACTCTCTTTATTCCCATAGAAGTTAAAAATTGTAGAACATTTAAATTATCAAATGGTGTTTCCATATTTGTACTTTCACTGTATTCATCAACATTCTTAGTACCTTCTTCTACACTTAAAATACGCTTAGGACCTCCCACACAACCTCCTACGCAACCCATTCCTTCTATGAAAGTAGCCTCTATCTCTTTATTTAAAACTTTCTTCAGACCATCCATACATTCTTTTGTTCCTTCAAATGCTTTTTCTTTAAACTTTATGTTTTTATCAATTCTTCTAACTGATAATTTGACTGCTTTACTTACACCCCCTGTTCTAGCATAAACTCTACCTGAAAGAGATGCTTCTACTCTATTACTTTCATCCATTACTGCTGGATTTAGTTCTAATGCATCAAATATTTCCTGTAATTCTTTAAACGTAAGTACAAAATCAACTGCATCCTTTATATCTTCCAACATTGCTTCTTTCTTCTTTGCCATACAAGGGCCTATAAATACAACTTTAGCCTCTGGATTTAAAATCTTTACAGCTCTACCACAAGCAATCATAGGTGACACAGATGGTGATACCTTATCTAATATTTGAGGAAAACTATTTTGTATTAAGCTAACCCAAATAGGGCAACAGCAACTAGTTATAAAGCATCCTTCTTCGTCCTTTTTCATATGCTCATAATAGTCATATGCTTCTTTTGCAGTAAGCATATCTGCTGCTAAAGCAACTTCTATCATATCTTCAAATCCTATCTTTTTTAATGCAGTTCTTAACTTACCAGGACTTACATCTTTTCCAAATTGACCTACAAAAGCTGGTGCGACTATTGCATATACGGGACTCTTTATATCTTTTAATAGCTTTATCATTGGTATGAATTCAATCTTATCTGATATCGCACCTAATTTACATCTTGACACACAATCACCACAGGCACTACATGTATCTTCCTCATTACAATTAATATGCTTATTTCTTATATTGCATGACTCATCTTCTTTATTATTTTCATCACAATATTTACAAGCATCTGATATTATAGATATTATTGGTCTTTTTACTTCATCCAAATTTACAGCTTCGTGCAATGCATCTTTTAGGTTTTTATCTGTATCTCCTGTTACATCCAATCCCATAGTTACCCTGATTAAATTCACCATAGTATCTTTGTCAAATTGATTATCAAAATGACTATCTAAATTTTCGTTTAACTCTTCACTTAAAATTTTTTCAGGCAAGTTTTCAATATCTTCTGTATCCTCATTCCATACTGCCTTTACAAGTTCTCCAAAAAGCTTCATTTTGTATCTTTCTAATATTTTAGAATTATCATTTATAGTATTCATAAAAAATAGTACCTCCGTAAATTAAACTTATATATGTTTAATATTTACAAAGATACTATTTTTTATTTATTATTTATTGACTATTATTGATATGACTTATTTAATTTTTTCAATAATTCTATTTCAAGCATTATTTTCATTAAATGATAGTTAAACACTGGACTTTTTTCTTCATCTACATTCCAATCCAGTTCATCCACACCATATGTTTTCTTAAGGTATTTATATGTATGCTCTTTTAAATAGAGTTTATTTTCTAGTAACTCTATAGATTGCATGTGAAAGTGGATTTCTCTACATATCCTTAAGGCATTTTCTATTTTTTCTATATTGGTTTCACTTAAACTATAGTCTAGCTCGTCGATAAGTTTTGAATATATTTCTTCCAATTTTTCTACTTCTTCTTCAAATTTTTCTACATCTAGATTTTCTTTTCTAAGTATTTTTTCTTCAATAAGCAACATTGAAAGTTCTTCTATTTTTTTAAACTCATCTATAACACTATTTAGGTAGTTTGGTCTAGCAACATAATAATTAACGAGTACACCAAATAAAACTCCTACAGATGTATCTAATACCCTGTGTAAAGAATAGTATACGGGGTCATTGTTTCCTACACCTAGATGTATGGCTAGAAAAGTGACACAGGCAACAACTACTGACTTTATTTTAAACAGATTACATAGATATATTGAACACATTACACCAAGACCACATAAAAATGGGTCTCCTGCTTTGGTGATAGCAAATAAAAATCCTATTATACCACCCAAAATAGTACCTTCTACTCTATTGATTCCTGTCTTTAAAGAACCTTTTACTGTGTCCTGAACAGAAATTATACATGCTACTAGAGAATAAAACATATTCTCAACCAAATAATTACCAAGAAGCATACATAAAGTTACACTAATTCCTGTCTTTATAGTCCTCATACCCATCTTTTGAAGTTTCAAATTTCCACCTCCTAAAAGCACCTTATATAAAATACGCATCCTCATATTTAATATGTTCCTAGTATATCACAATTTTTTAAATTTACCCATTAATCGCATTTTTTTAACAATTGCTTTTTAATTTAGACAATAAAAAAACTGCTATAAAGCAGTTTTTTATCCTATCTCTACCATTTTACCTTCAATTGCAAAGATTATTTTTTCACATACATTTGTTATATGGTCTCCAATTCGTTCAAGGTATCTTCCTATAAGTAAAAGTTTTACACCTTGATCTATTGTATTTGAATTTTCATGCATTATTTTTAAACAATCAATTTGTACTTGCTCATATAAATCATCTACAATGTCATCTTTACTTCCAACATTATAAGCTATACTTGCATCAAATGATATTAAAGCCTCTCTAGTTTGAGACATCATATTTTTACATTCCTTTGCCATTTTAGGTATATCTATCAACTCTTTTATATAAGCTTCTCCACCTATTTTCAACATTTCTCTAGCTATATTCGCTGCATAATCTCCAATTCGTTCTAATTCTATTGATATGTTTCCCAAAGAATAAATAAATCTTAAGTCTCTCGCCATTGGCTGTTTTAGCACTATTAATTCTATACTTTTATCTCTTATTTCTTCTCTCAATTTATTTATTTCTTCATCATCATCCACTACTTTTCTTGCACCTTCTAAATCTTTTTCTATCATACAAGTTACAGACTTTTCTATTGCCTCTTCACATTTTTCCATCATAAGTACTGTCTGCTCTTTTAAAGTATCAATACTTATATCTAAACTATTATTGACCATTGTCTAACTCCTTTATAGTTATATATTTTAACCGAATCTACCTGTTATATAGTCTTCTGTTCTTTTATCCACAGGAGTAGTAAACATAGTTTTTGTATCACTAAATTCTATAACCTCTCCATTTAGGAAAAAAGCTGTTTCATCTGATATACGAGCAGCTTGTTGCATATTATGTGTAACTATGACTATTGTATAGTCCTTTTTCAAATCTTCTATAAGTTCTTCTACTTTTAATGTTGAAATTGGGTCTAAAGCAGATGTAGGTTCATCCATAAGTATAACTTCTGGTCTCATAGCAATTGCTCTCGCTATACATATACGTTGTTGTTGTCCTCCAGATAATCCTAATGCAGATGATTTAAGCCTATCTTTAACTTCCTCCCAAATAGCTGCTCCCTTCAAACTTTCTTCTACTATCTTGTCTAGTTGCTTTTTATCTCTTAACCCATGCGTACGAGGTCCATATGCAACATTATCATATATACTCATAGGAAATGGATTGGGTTTTTGAAATACCATTCCTACTTTTGTACGAAGGTTTATAACATCATCTGAAGTATAGATATCTTCTCCATCAACGGAAATAGTCCCTGTAATTGTTACATTTTCTATTAGGTCATTCATTCTATTTAATGTTCTTATAAAAGTAGATTTTCCACATCCAGATGGACCTATTAAGGCAGTAACTTTATTTTCTTTTATATCCATATTTATTTTATTTAGAGCTTGTTTGTCACCATAAAATAAATCCAAATCTTTTACACTCATTTTTATTTTATTGATTAATTCCATCATTCACACCTCTTAAATTTAATAATTAGCCTTATTTAACTTCTTAGCAACAAATCTTGCTAACATATTTAATACTAATACAATTACTATTAAAACAATACCTATACTAGCTGCTGTCGCTATGTCTCCACTCTCTTTAGTTAGTAAGTATGAGTGTACAGTTAGTGTTCTTGCACTATCAAATATTCCTCCTGGCATCTTAGCTACAGTACCTGCTGTAAGTAGTATAGCAGCTGATTCTCCAATTATACGACCAACTGACAATATTACTCCTGACAAAATTCCTGGTACTGCACTTGGAAGTACTACTTTATATAAAGTTTGAAATTTAGTAGCTCCTAATGCTAGAGATGATTCCCTATATGATTGAGGAACTGTCTTTAAAGCTTCTTCTGTTGTACGAATTATTACTGGTAATATTATTATTGCAACTGTAAGTGACCCTGCAACTATTGAATATCCCATTTTTAAAGTAACTACAAAGAAAATTCCTCCAAATAATCCATAAACTATAGATGGTATTCCTGATAAACTTTCAGTGGCAAACCTTATAGCTGTAACTGCTTTTCCTTTTTTAGCATATTCTTGTAAATATATAGCTGCTAAGATTCCTATTGGTGTTGCTACAATTATAGAAACCAATACAGTATATAATGTTGTAATTATCATTGGGAATATACCACCATCACCTGATGCTGAATAATTACTAAATAAGAAGTTAAAATTCATATTTCCGATTCCCTTTATAAATATAAATCCTACTATAACTACTAGTGATACTATTGTAAATAATGCTGATAGATATACTAATAATTTCAATATATTCTCTCTGAACTTTCTCATCTTAATTTACCGCCTTATTTGAAAGTTTATTTAAAACTAAGTTTAAAATTAATATAAATGTAAACAATACTACTCCAGTTGCAAATAACATTTCTTGATGTGTCCCAAATGCATATCCCATTTCAAGTGCTATATTAGTTGTAAGTGGTCTTACACTATCTGTTATAGAAGTTGGCATAACTGGTGAATTTCCTGCAACAAGTATTACTGCCATTGTCTCTCCTAAAGCTCTTCCTACGCCTAGTACTACTGCTGCTAATACTCCAGACTTTGCAGCTGGTAATACAACTTTAAATATTGTTTCTATTTTTGATGCACCAAGTGCTAATGAACCCTCTTTATATGCTTTTGGTACTGCTCTTATAGCTGTTTCTGATACAGATATTATTGTTGGAAGCATCATTACTGCTAATACTATTATTATTGCTAATAAACTCTGTCCTTTTGGAAGATTAAATATACTTTGTATCATTGGAACTATTACTGCAAGGCCAAACACCCCATATAGTACTGAAGGTATACCTGCCAGAAGTTCAACTGCTGGTGACATTATTTTTGCTAATCTTTTAGGTGCTACTTCTGCTATAAATATAGATGTTAATATTCCAATTGGTACTCCTATTATAAGTGCACCAATTGTAGCAACTATTGATGCTGCTATCATAGATGATATTCCAAACTTATTAGCTGAAGGAACCCAATCCGCACCTGTTAAAAAATCTATAAATGAGTATCCCTCAAATATAAAAGGTCTTAACCCTTTATAAAATACAAATCCTATTATCAAAAGTAAACTTGCGACTGCTACTAAAGCACTTAATAGAAATATATTTTTTGCTACTTTTTCGACTATATATTTAGTCTTATTTCCATTATTGTCATTTTTTTCTAAACCTACTAACCTAGATTTTACTATCATAATATCCTCCCATTAAAATATACCTATTTATTTTCGTTCTGTATTTAAAATTTAAATTTTTATAAGTTCGTCATTATTAAATTTTCTATATTTTTATTCTACTTTTTTTAAGTTAAATCTATATTAGGTTTAAGTTAAACAAGTGTAAAATTATATTCACTTTTTTAACATTAATTTTACTTTTTGGACTATATTTGACATTTACTTTACAATTTAACTATATTTGGCAACAATAAAATAGCAGATATAAGTAATAATACGTACTACACGTAATTTATTATTTATATCTGCTATTAAAATTTGTTAACTAGATTTAACCTTTTATAATCTATATATTTATTATTCCTTATTAAAGTAATACCCTGCTCCTCTTATTGTTATGATTTTTTGAGGATTTTTGTAATCTTTCTCTATTTTCTTTCTCAGTCCGTTCACTGCAACTACTACACTATAATTATCCTCTAGATAATCATTTAACCATACATGTTCATATATCTCTTTGGTAGTTAAGGTCTTTTCTGGATTCTCTATAAAATAGTTCAACAACTTATTTTCTGTTGGAGTTAATTTTATTATTTTATCTTCTAATTTTATTACTCCACTTGTTCTATTGTATTCTTCTAATCTTGTATTGCTTTCATTGTTATTTATATATGAATTTACTCTTCTTAAAATTGCTTTTACCTTTGCATATAGTATTTCCAAATTTAAAGGTTTGATTAAATAATCATCACCACCAGAATTTAAAGCATTTAAAATACTTTGGTCTTCATTTATATAAGTCATATAAACAATCGGACACGTAGTTACATTTCTAATCTTTTTACATAAAGTCCATCCATCACCATCAGTTAAGATTATTTCTAAAAATATCAAATCGTATTTATTGCTAAATATTTTTCCAATAGCTTCTTCACAGTTATACGCCAAATCTACATTTATTCCTTTTTGCTCCAAGAAATTTTTTAATTCCTGGCAATTATTCTTGTCTCCATCTATTATTAATATCTTAGTTTGCATTATAATCACTCCTAAATATCATTATTCTTTTATATTAAATAACTATTTATTATAAAAAACATAAACTTAATTTTATTGTAAAAACAGTTCCTTTTCCCAACTCTGAATCTACAAAAATCTCTCCATCATGCTCTCTTATAATGGATTTAACAATATATAATCCTAACCCTTGACCTTTTGAAGTACTATTGTCCCTTTCTGTAAAGAATCGGTCAAATATCTTTGGTATATTTTCTGCTGGTATACCTTTACCATTATCAGAAATTTTAATAATTGCAAATCCATCTTCTTTATTCACTGACAAAATTATTTTCCCATCAAATGAAGTAAAGCTCAAAGCATTATAAATTAAATTTTCAAATGCTCTAGCCAATCTTTCTTTATTTACTTTTGCATATATTTTTTTATCTAATATATAAACTTCAAAATTTACACCACATGCTTGTGTATCTGGTAAATTATTTTCATATACCTCTTTAATAAAATCATTCAGACATATTTTTTCACTAAGACCAATTTTTTTATCTTGTAATGTAAATTCTTGTAAACTACGTACTCTATTTTGAACTTCATTTGATTTTTGGTTTATTGCATAAAGATAGGTTCTTGTCTCCTCATCTACATGAATATTCCCCACCTTTATTAAATCTATAAATGCCTGTATAGCTGAAACAGGTGCCTTTAAATCATGTGCTACATCTGCCAAGAATTTTTTACGTTCATTTAATAGTGTTGTAAGTTCATTAGTTCTTACTTCAACTTCATGCTCAAGATTTTGTGTGAGTTTTTCATTTTCTTTTATTATTATTCTATTTCTATTTATCATCATAATAGAAAACAAAATAACTATTAAAAAACCACAGTATTCTGTTTGCCATCCTGTAAATATAGGTTCAAACCTATTACTAGTCACTACATCAAATAATATACTGACACCAAACACTATGTTTGCTGAAACTAAAATATAGGAGCTTAATTGCTCAAAGTATGTTTTTTTATAAATTGAAACTATTGAAGACATCAATATATAAATAAATACAACATATTTATATATGTCTATTAATTTTCCATAGATATTAACAAAGTATATATCATATGGAAGAAGAATAACTGGTATCACAATGGATATGATACACATAGTAATTCCTAATGGTAAAATTAAAAATCTATATACTTTATTTCTTTCAATTTTGGATATATTTCCATTTATACAAATAATACATAAAACTGCTATAAAGTATGATGAATCTTCAACTGCATATGTAAAGTTCACTAAAGGAAGCCCCATTAAATGTATAAAAGGATATGACACGTGTATAGCAAAAAAAATACACATACATCCAAAGTATAAATATAGCTTGCTTTGTTTTGAAAGTACCCAAACAGCTAGAGAAAATATAGCTATTGCAATAGTTGTAAAACAAATAACACTATAAAAAACTAATCTATAAAATATCATATTACTTACATCTTTTGTTTTTCCTAATGCAGGTGGATAATACAAACCGCTATAATAATGTGAGAAATTGGACACATTGATTATAATTTCTGTATCTTTCTTTGCAACAAAACTTACTACTGCGTTTTTAATTTTAGGTCTATATCTTTCTGTACCTATATCTCCTAACTTAGAGACTATTTCACCATTTATCCAAACTTCACTTGAACAAAAGATTTCTGGAAGTTCTAGGCTTAGTACTTTGTCTTTACCTTCATTTTTTATCCTCATGCGATAAGTTGCATTTCCATATGGCGATTGTTTTTCTTTTCTCATGGAAAAATCTGGATATTGTCCTATAAAAATATATTCTGGTTTTATATCTTTCTCTCTAAAATCTTTTGGCTTAAATATCTTATGGTTATAAAATTCCCAATCATCTATTAGAAAAACAAGTTTATTTTTAGAAAAAGTATCCTCATCTATAGTTAAAATTCCATCACTTGCTCTAATAGACTTATATGTATATTTATTATCATATTTATAAAGAAAATTTAATCCTATTATTGCCAACAGAGAGACTATCAATACAATGAGAGTTCCTTTTAGTACATTAGACTTTTTCATTGCATTAACCACATCTCTTTCTTTTGTAGTAATATTAAATGATAAAATAAGAACTATTTATTGCTTACATTATCTTGCTTATGGTACAAACTTATATCCTTTACCCCACACGGTTTGAATATATTGATGCTCTCTGCTTAAAGAATTAATTTTTTTCCTCATCTGTGCAATATGAACTTGTACAGTATGTTGATCTCCAACATCAGGCATTTTCCAAACTTGATTATATATCTCTATTTTTGAAAATACTTGTTCTTTATTTTCAGCTAAAAATAATAGGATTTCAAACTCCATGGTGGTTAAGTCAATACCCTTTTCATCAAAGGTTACTTTTCTTGAATTTACATTTATTACTAGGGATGAAAACTTTAACACATTAGGAACTGATGTAATGTTTTTATATTGCCTCATCCGAGCATAGATTCTAAGTTCAAGTTCTTTTAAGCTATATGGCTTTGTTATATAATCATCTCCTCCAGATAAAAAACCTTGAACTCTTTCCTCTTCATGTTCGTAATTAGATAAAAATATTATAGGTATGTTAACCTTTTCTTTTATAGCATTACATATTTTATATCCATCTGAATCTGGTAGTGCAATATCTAGTATTATACAGTCTAAAACTATACTTTCTACTATCTTCATTGCACGTTTAGCAGTCTCTGCTGTGTATACGTTAAAACCTATGTTAGAAAAATAAATTTGATTTATGTTTAAAATATCAACATCATCATCTACAACTAATAAGTTATACATTACACCACTCCATTCAAAAATATTTTAATCATAATCTAAAGTTATAAGTATTACAAATTATAATGTTTTACCTCTTATCTAACTAATATTATTATTTTATAATATCTTTACAAACTAGACTATAAAACTTAAGTATTTTTGAATAATTCTTGAACATTGTCTTAAATATTAAGCATTCATTATTAAATACTAATCAAAGTCTCCGATTGTTGGAAAATGGAACTTAAAATCATTATATCTCATATATATACGATATTTATAGAAACTTGTCCATTAGCCAGTTTGAGTATTGATTTATACGATTTATATGGTTATAATATAAAATAAATTGTATTATTTTGGTAAGTACATTGTTATAAAAAAATTATATTATGTATTTTAATTGATTATAAAATTATTATATCTTCGTTATAATTGCATTATATTTTTAAAAAAATTTCCCTTTTCCAACAAAGGGCTACTTTGGCTAAATATAGCCATTTATATATATAAGTAAAGTTATTAAAGCTTATAATTTTCAAATTTCATATCAACTATGTTAAATTTAAAACAAAAAAAAGGCTATGTAATATAAAATTATATTCATAGCCGGTTGCACCACTAACTCCATATACCTCTAGATGCCCAATAATAAGATATACTTCTCAGTTTCTAAAATATTTTCATTAAACTTGTTTAAATTGTTCTGATAAATTTCATTTCTATTCTAACATTGTAATATTATCTTGTCAATATTTACATATTTTTTAAATATAATGTACTAACTATATATATTTTTTATTTAAAAATGTTTATATTTCTATCATCAATAATAGACAATACCCTGCAAGTTATAGTAGCATTTTTATAAGCTGACTTTGCAGGGTATCATATATTTTTTTATGTTAAGTTTTTATCTTAATAATTAGCTTTATCTTATTGATTAACTTTAATGAATCCTTTTTCTGAAACAAGTGCTTGTCCTTCATCACTCAATATATAGTCTATCAAAGCCTTACCTTTTTCTGATAATTTATCTTCTTTATTAACTAATATAAATGGTCTTGATATTGGATATTTATTAGCTATTACATTGGCATCAGTTGCATCAACATCATTTACTTTTAAACTATTTACTTTCTCATCAACATATCCAAATGATATATATCCTATAGCATTTTTATTTCCTTCAACTGTAGTTTTTATATTTCCTGAACCATCACTTATTTGTGCATCTTTAGTCAATTCTTCTGACTTGAATCCTACAATTTCTTGGAATCCATCTCTAGTTCCTGAACCTTCTTCTCTTGATACTATTACTATTGGTTCATCATTTCCGTTAACTTCTTTCCAGTTAGTTATCTTTCCTGTGTATATACCTTTTATTTGGTCCATTGTAAGATTTTTTACTGGGTTGTCTTTATTAGTTATTAATGCTATACCGTCTATTGCTATCTTAGTTTCCTTTAATCCAGCACTTTTTTCTTCATCTTTTAAATCTCTTGAACTCATACCTATTTCAGACGTTCCTTCTATTGCATTTTTTATACCTCCAGAAGAACCAATTTGTTGTACTTCTACACTAACACCTTGATTTTTTTCCTGAAACTTCTCTCCAATAGTTTCCATAAGAGGCCCTATTGAAGTTGAACCTGAAACAGAAACTTTATTTGAATCTCCTGAACCTCCAGAGTCAGAACCACATCCTACTGCTAAGACTCCAACCAACATTGTACTAGCTAAAAGAACTCCTATTTTCTTTTTGAACATTTTACTTACCCCCGCTTATATTTTAATTTTTTTGTTTTCATATTTGCTATATTTTAATAATACATATTTTTTGTTAAGTGAATATTAGAGCGAGGTTAAGTAAATGTAAATATTGTTAAATACATGTAAAAATTTAATTTTATATAGTATATTTAAAATTAGATTAATTTTTTTAAGTGTTTTCCAATCAACACTAGTATAATACATCATATAATATTCTTATAATTTTTTATCTAAGCTATTAATTTATCATATTTTATAATTCTTTTTCTAATTTATTAACCAAACTAGCAAACACATTTAAAGCTTCTTCTATAGATTGTTTTTTCGTCATATCTACACCAGCAGATTTCAATTGTTCTAAAGGATACTCTGACCCTCCACTTTTTAAGAAGTTTATATATCTATCTACAGCTTTACTACCTTCTGAAAGTATCTGTTGACTTAATGCACTTGCAGCAGAAAATCCTGTAGCATACTTATACACATAGAAATTTGAATAAAAATGTGGAATTCTTGCCCACTCTATCCCTATTTGCTCATCTACTATTGCAGATTTTCCATAATACTTCTCATTTAATTTATAGTATATATCAGTAAATTCATCAGCAGTAAGTGGCTCTCCACTTTCTACTCTTTCATGTACAATTTTTTCAAATTCAGCAAACATAGTTTGTCTATAAACAGTAGTCCTAAATTGCTCTAAATAATAATTTAATAGATATATAGTTTCATCTTTAGACTTAGAATTTTCTAATAAATAATTTATAAGAAGTAATTCATTTAATGTAGATGCAACTTCTGCAACAAATATTTTATAATCTGAATATAAAAATGGCTGACTTGTTCTCGAATAATGGCTATGGACAGAATGACCTAATTCATGAATTAATGTAAATAGAGAGTTAAGGTCATTTTTATAACTCATTAATATATAAGGATGTGAATCATAGCTTCCCCAAGAGTAAGCTCCTCCTTTTTTACCTTCATTATCATATACATCAATCCAACCTTCTTCAAATGCATTTTTTATAACTTTTAAGTATTCTTCTCCTAAAGGCTTAAGTGCCTCTAATATAATGCTCTGTGCTTTTTCATAAGGTATATCCATATCAAATTTATCAGTTAGAGGAACATATAAGTCATACATGTGTATTTCATTTAATCCCAAGAACTTCTTTTTAAGTTCAACATACTTATTCAAAGTAGGAATACTTTCATCTATTGCTGATATAAGATTATTATAAACCTCTAGGCTTACATCATCTGAAAATAGCGATGCTTCTATTGCTGAATTATATTTTCTAGTTTTTGCATAAAATATCTCTGACTTTATTCCACCATAAAGTGTTGAAGCAAATGTGTTTTTATATTTTCCATAAGTAGAAAATTCTCCTTCAAAAGCTTCTTTTCTAACTCTTCCATTTTTACTTTTTATAAATAGAGAATAGTTTGAATGTGAAAGTTTAACCTTATTACCTTTTTCATCCTCTATCTCAGGAAATTCCATATCTGCATATGCTAACATATCATATACATTTTCTGGAACTGTTGATAATTCAGATGTAGCTGCAAGTATTTCTTCTTCTTTTTCACTCAAAGTATGAGGCTTATCTCTCAATATATCTTTTATATATTTTGTATAAAATGATAACTTCTCATCTTTCAAATATTCATTTAATCTGTCTTCTTCTATAGACAGTATTTCTGGAACTATATAAGAAGTAGCCACTCCTAAATCAGTTGATAACATTTCTGTCTTAGTGGCTCTTCCTTGATTATCATTGATTCTAGTATCTTCATGTTGTTTCATATGAGTATATACATATAGATTTTGGATGATTCTAGATGCATTTTCAGAGATACTTAATACTTTGTATAAATTTTCCTTACTCTCAGAAAATTTACCTTTGTATTCTTTTACTTCTTGAATAAGATTTTTTACTTTACTTATGTCTTTTTCAATATCTTCTTTAGTAGAGTACATCTTATCTATTTTCCATTTGTATTTTTCTTCTATCGTACTTCTATCAGTTCCCATATTATACACCTCTATTTTAATTCATTTTTATATTTTATTTACTTTACAAAATATATTGTATATATTTTAGTCCAAATAATCTACATTTATTACTCCTTCTATCATATTTATTTCTTTCATAATATCATGTAAGTGTATTCTCTTATCATAAGATATAAAAAAGTTTACTTTCCAATATTCTTCACTACGACATTCTATTTCCATATTCCTTACAATAAGTTGATTTTTTTCAAATTTATCATATAAAAAAGGTATTGAATCTAAATTATTTATTTTTAATATCAATACATTTTTTTCTTGACTAAATAGAAACGTATTTAGTATCCTAAGCACAAATAATGCTATCATTACAAACAACCATCCTAAAATTGCTAGCTCATAATAACCATAACCAACCGCTATACCAATACATGCAGTTGCCCACATCCCAGCGGCTGTAGTAAGCCCCTTCACTCCACCTTTGTTCTTTAGAATTGCTCCTGCACCTAAAAAACCAATTCCAGACAACACTTGAGCAGGCATTCTTGCTGGGTCAGCATTTGTATATAAACTATAGTCAGACAATAACTGGATTGAAGTTATTGAAGTAATACAAGAACCTATTGCTATTAATATATGTGTTCTAAATCCTGCAAATTGCCTTATCTTTTCTCTCTCTAGTCCTATTATTCCTCCTATAACTAATGCTAATAATAATCTTATTGCTATCTCCTTAGTTCCTATATCGCCCATAATATAAAACCTCCTGACCCAATTATAATTTATATCATATAAATAGCTTCTACATCATATCATACAGATAATTTCTATATCAAAAATAACATCTTATACCTTAATATTATTATTAGTATATGATAAATAGTAATATCTGTTAATTTTTAATACAAAAAAACCCACAACTGTGGGCTATTTGCTTAAGTACATGTATTTATTTATTAATATATCTATTTTCTTACTTGATTCTACGAGCTCTTCTTGAAATATTTCTGGATATTCTATGTATGTATTTATCTCTTCCCTAACTGCTTCAATTTCATTTTTTAACGCTTCTAATTCATTGTTCGCCATAATAATCACCACTATTACAAATTTGTATATTTTTATATACATTTTATCAAACAATATTATATTTTGTCAATATTATGTCAATAAAACTTACTATAAAAATGCTTTAATTTGGGCACCGTATACCTAGATACTAATCCTACAAACATACCCGTTACTAATGATGCCATTAACATAAATGGCAAGTATCCTATAGCAAGTATATTTTCTATTATTAAACTTGCAACTATTAATTGACCTATATTATGCCCTATTGCCCCTAAAATACTTATTCCTATCATTGATAATCCCTTTATTTTACTTGCTAAATACATAAATAAAAGGCTCAAATAAGCTCCTCCTATGCTAAATAAAAGATAAGATAGAGGACCTGCAAATATTGATGACAAAATTACCCTGATAGTAACAATTATAACAGTATCTCTGACACCTAACAACATTAATGAAATTAAAGTTATAATATTACTCAAACCCAATTTTGCTCCTGGAAATATAATTATAAGAGGGTTTGGTATATATGTCTCTAGTACATATAAGGCTAAACTGTATCCTATCATAAGACCTAAAAATGTCATTTTTCTAGTTTTCATTAAGTTAATTCCTCCAAATTTTATATATCATATTACATTATAATACAAAATATATAAAAACACCTAATTTAGACTAAAATATTCTATAATATATTTAAAGTAAATATCATCAATTTGAACTTGTAATTCCCCCTATAATCCTTGACTTTTTGTATCATACTTGTTACAATTTTAATGATAATGAATTTCATTAGGAGGTGTTAATAATGACTGTTTACGATTTGAAAATAGGAGAAAAAGGACTTATTAATAATATAGATGGAGATATTAAATTATCTAAAAGATTACTTGCACTTGGATGTATAAATAGTACTGAAATAGAAGTTAAAAAAGTTGCTCCATTTGGAGACCCAATTATAATTAGATTTAGAGGATTTGACTTAGCTATTAGAAAATCTGATGCTAAAAATATTTCTTTACAATAATAGAGGAGGAGCTACCTGTGATTAATGTAGCATTATTAGGAAACCCAAATGTTGGTAAGACTACTGTTTTTAACCTGCTTACAGGCTCAAATCAGTATGTTGGTAACTGGCCTGGTGTTACTATTGAGAAAAAAGAAGGATTTATTGGGAAAGAAATAAAGGTTGTAGATTTACCTGGTATATATGCAATGGATACTTTCTCAAATGAAGAAAAGGTTTCTAAGTCATATTTAGAAAATGAAGATGTTGATGTAATAGTGAATGTAGTAGATGCTTCTAACTTATCAAGAAATCTCTACTTAACAACTCAACTTATGCAATTTAATAAACCTATCGTTATACTGCTTAACATGTTAGATATTGCAGAATCTAAGGGTGTTAATATAGATGATAAAAAATTAAGTGAAGAACTTGGAGTAATTGTTGTTCCAATCATCGCAAAAAAGAAAGATGGCGTAGAAAAAATAGAATCAGAAATTAAAGATGCTACTAAAAAATCATTTAAATATCGAACAGACTTTGGAAGCGAAACAGAAACGTATAAGAAGTTAGAATCTATCTTATCAAGATGTACAAAGACTACATATACACACAAAAAATCTATCAGTGATAAAATAGACAATATAGTTTTAAATCCTATATTAGCCTATCCAATATTTATTGGTGTATTGTTTCTTTTATTTAAGTTCACCTTTGATTGGGTTGGAGGCCCACTTCAAGAGGGCTTTGCAGGCCTTATAGAAGCTTATATCTCTACACCCGTTAGTGATATGTTAGCTAACTCTAGCCCATGGTTTAAATCACTTATTGTTGATGGAATAATTGGAGGTGTTGGTGGTACTTTACCATTCTTCCCTTTAATATTTACATTATTCTTTGGTATATCTCTATTTGAAGATAGTGGATATATGTCAAGAACAGCATTTTTGATGGATAAAGTTATGAGAAAGGTTGGTCTATCTGGTAAAGCTTTTATACCCATAGTTATGGGTATGGGATGTTCTTCTCCTGCTATAATGGCAACTAGAACACTAGAAAGTGAAAAAGACAGAAGAGTTACAGCTCTTATTGCACCACTTATGACTTGTGGAGCAAAGCTACCTATATATGCATTATTTGTAGCTATATTTTTCCCACACAATGCTGCTTTAGTAACTACATCATTATACTTGGTCGGTATCATTATGGCAATTGTGGTTGCACTAGTTTTAAATAAAACAGCTTTTAAGACAGAGGCTGAACCATTTATATTAGAGTTACCAGAATATAGAATACCTACTATAGACGCACTTATTAAAAATACTTGGAATAAATCAAAAGGTTTTTTAATAAGAGTAGTTACTGTAATGTTTGCAATGTCAGTTGTTATTTGGGGACTTTCTTCATTTAATGTATTTGGATTTACAGAAGATATAAATGTAAGCTTTTTAGCTACTATAGGTCATATTATATCTCCTATATTTAAACCTCTTGGTTTTGATGACTGGAGAACTTCAGTTGCTATCTTAAGTGGTCTTGGAGCAAAAGAAATCGTGGTAAACTCTTTGAATATACTATATGGTAATTTGACTGTTGTATTACCAACAATATTTAATGGTGTTACTGCATATACATTCTTAATATTTACAGCTCTATATACTCCATGTATAGCTGCTCTTGCAACTATGAAAAAAGAATATGGAAATAAAATGATGTTTACATCATTTGCATATCAGTTTATATTAGCATGGATAATGGCTTTTATAGTTAAAAGTATTGGCGGAGTATTATTTATGGGAAATTCAATAATGGAGGCTTTAATCGGCGGAATAATCATAGTTCTTGCATTTTTAATTTTGTTTAATAAATTTAAATCTACCAAAAATGGAAATAGCTGTAGTGGATGTTCTGGTTGTTCTGGTTGTCCAAGTACTAATTCTTGCTCAGGTGAGGAAAACAGTAATAAAAAAAGTAGTACACACTAATATGTAAATATTTTAATTTAAAAATAAATTTAAAGAGCTATCTTTCAAAAATAGTTCTTACAAAAATCTTGTTATAACAATATAGAAGCTATCACACAAACAAATGTAAATTTTTGTGTAATAGCTTCTTTTTTACTTATTTAGTCTCTTATTTACTTATTTAGCCTCTTATTACCTAACTTCATGTTCAACTCCCTATGTTTCTACAAATCAATCTTCTTTTGTTTTTACCTCATATGTTTCTTCACCATCATATAATTCTTTGAATAATTTTGCAGTTTTTTTACCTGCTTTTGCATAAGCTTTTCCAACTTCAACACCAGTTTCATGGTATGCTTTCCCAATTTTTTTAGAAGAAGATACTATATTTTCTATTTCTTTTTTTATACTATTCATATAAAATTCCACCTTTCCAAAAACTTGATTTTTATTTTAGATAGAGTATACTATTATATAATATTATACACAATGTATAAATTATAAATGTTTTGTATAGTTCTATACAAATTAAATAAATTTTGTATGAATTTATACATATATCAAAAAATTATTGGAGATAATTAGAAGATGAAAAAAGAAAGAAGAGATATAAGAAAATCAAAAGAAGCAATAAAGCAAGCATTTATTAAACTAAGTATAAATAGTGATATTAGTAAAATTACTGTGAAAGAAGTTTTAGAATTAGCTGATGTAAGTAGAGGAACATTTTATGCACACTTTAAAGATATTTATGATGTTCAAGAACAAATAGAAGAAGAACTATTCAATAAATGTATAAGTCTAATGAAGGAAAGTAATATTTATGATATTGTTGAAAATCCATATCCTCAAATTTTAGAAATTGTTACCTTTTTCCAAGAACATGCAAACACAATTAAAAATTTATCTTGTAATGGTAAAAGTACATCCTTTTTTTATAAATATAAAGAAATACTGAAAAAAGGCATTCAAGAAAGTAGTCATACAATAGAAGATAAAAAAACAGTTGATATTTTGGATGCTTGTATTATAGGAGGAATTATAGATGGCTGTTTAGAAATGATTTCTAAAGAATATAGTGGAAATAATTCAGAAACAGCAGAAAAAACTGCAAAAATTATTAGTATATTTATTACAAAAGGTATGCATGGGCTGAAAAATAAAATATAAAATAAAAATTCCTATGGTATCATTAAAAAACCATAGGAATTTTTATTAATTATGGTTATAATTATTAATTAATTAGAACCATAAACTTCTTCTTTTGTATAACATTTGCTATCAATTAGTATCTTATCTAAATTTTCTTTTATAACCAAGCGTCCAATAATAAGACTCGCTGATATTGGTTTTTCACTACCATTATCCAAAGTGTCAGTATAGTTAATTCTTTCTCCTCTAGCCACGTAATAGGCTTCATTTATAGCGGTTTATGCTAATACCTTTCCGTCCATATATAGTACTTGATTGTGTTCCTGCAATGATTTGTTTCACTGCTTCTAACTGGGCATCCATATCTGTAGTATCTTTAGGTCTTATAATTAAGACATATATACTACTGTCAATTAGCTTTATGCACACTTCATTTTGTGTTTTTCTATCTTTAATATAACTAAGACATATATCAATTTCAACACCAAGTTCTTTTGCTAGTTTTTCCATATATCAAAAACCGTTAAAATAATAGATTCTATTGGCTATTTATATAAATATTTTATTTTAAAATAAAATTCATATTATCAAACTAATATTTAAAAAGATTAATACATATCTATATAATCTGTAAAAAATCAATATGAAGATTACTTCTTTTTTATTTAGTAGAATTATAGTTGTTAATACATATAAATAATGTCTCAAAATAAACTACAAAATTCATTTTGAGACATATATTTTTATCTTATTCTTAATTTACTATTTACTCATATCTTTAGATTTATCTATGCAAGCGACAATAGATTTTATAACTGCTGATCTAAATCCTTCTTCTTCTAACACTTTAACTGCTTCTATAGTAGTTCCTGCTGGAGAACAAACCATATCTTTTAATTCTCCTGGATGTTTTCCAGTTTCAAGAACCATCTTAGCTGAGCCCATAACAGCTTGAGATGCAAATTTATAAGCTTGCTGTCTTGGCATACCAGCTAGTACTGCTGCGTCTGCAATAGCTTCTATAAACATAAATACATATGCAGGAGAAGAGCCGCTAATACCTGTAACTGTATCCATTAAATATTCTGCTACTATTTCTGCTTCTCCGAATGATTCAAATAGAGCTTTAATCATATTCAATTCTTCATCAGTAACATTTGAATTTTTACAAAGAGCTGACATACCTTCTCCAACAAGTGCTGGAGTATTTGGCATTACTCTTACTATCTTTTTATCTGAACCTATAATACTTTCAAGAGTTTCTATAGTTTTTCCTGCTGCTATTGATACTATTATTTTACTTGCATCTATTAATTCTTTAAGTGGAGCTAAAGCTTTTTCACATATATTAGGCTTAAGTGCTACTATCACTACATCTGAATTTGCAACAGCCACCTTTGAATCAGTTGTAGTATTTATTCCAAATTGTTCTTTTACTTTATCTAAAGCAACTTGACTTAAGTCTGATACAGTTATATCTTCTGCTTTTACTAATCCTGATTTTACTATACCACCTATCATTGCACTTCCCATATTTCCTGAACCAATAAATCCTAAAGTTTTCATATCAAATCTCCTCTTTTTCTATTAGTTTTTATTTTAAAGTAGCTAAATTTATAATATTTTAACTGCTTAAAATTATCTTAGTTATTATAAAATATAATTTTATTATGATTATTATAAATTACTTCTTTATATAGTTTATTAAATATAAATTTAACGATTTTTTCATTAAACTCAACGAGCTAACTTCCCATCCAGAAAGTTAGCTCAGAATTAATCTAAAATTTTTTAAAATGGTATCTGGTAATATATACTATTATACCAGTTACATTTTTATATAGTAAGAAGTTTTATTTACAAACAATCCTAGAATGTTTGCTCAGTTCTACCTATTATTTCATCTTGTAATGTTCTACTTAAATTGTTGAAATGGTCACTATATCCTGCAACTCTAACTATTAAGTCTTTGTAATCTTGAGGATTCTTTTGAGCCTCTAATAATACATTTTTATCAAATACATTGAATTGTATATGATGTCCATCCATATTAAAGTATGCTCTTACTAGATTAGCCATGTTGTCTAATCCTTTTTCACCTTGTACTACTGATGGTGCAAATCTTTGATTTAACAATGTTCCACCAGTTTTTATATGGTCCATCTTAGCACAAGATTTTATAACTGCTGTAGGTCCATTAGTATCTCCACCTTTTTCTGGAGAGATTCCTTCTGAAACTGGCTTTGCACAAAGTCTACCATTTGCACTTGCTCCCATAATTTCTCCAAAGTATACATGGCAAGTAGTTGGCAACATATCTACTCTATATTCTCCACCACAAACAGTTGGTCTACCAGTTACTTCATTGTAATATGCATTAAATATTTCTTCCATTATTCCATCAGCATAATCATCATCATTTCCATACTTAGGAGTTTTATTTGAAACTATATTAAGTATAGCTTCATATCCTTCAAAGTTAGAATCAAGTGCCTTAAGTAATGTATCCATATCAAATTTTTTCTTGTCAAATACATTATATTTTATTGCTGTTAAACTATCTGTTATAGTTCCTATACCAACACCTTGTATATATCTAGTGTTATATCTTGCTCCACCTCTTTGATAGTCTTTACCTTTTGCTATACAATCATCAACTATTGTAGACATAAGTGGGCAAGGCATATGTTTTGCACATATATTTTCTATTACAGCATTTCCTTGTATTTTTATATCAATCATATAATGTAACTGCTTTTTAAATGCGTCAAATAATTCTTCATAAGATTTAAAATCTCTAGGGTCTCCAGTTTCAATACCTATTTGCTTTTTCGCAATTGGGTCATAACCGTTATTTAGTGTTAATTCAAGTATTTTTGGAATATTCATATATCCAGTTAAAACATATGCTTCTTTACCAAAACATCCAGTTTCAACACAACCACTAGTTCCTCCAAGTCTTGCATCTTCTATAGTTTTACCAGCTTCCATAAGCTCTTGAACTATTGCTTCAGTATTATAAAATGCTGGTTGACCCCATCCTTTTCTTGATATTTCACAAGCTCTCTTTAAGAATTTTTGAGGAGTCTTTTTACTTATTTGAACATTTGAACTAGGTTGTATTAATTTCATTTCATCCATAACATCAAGTATTATATAACTAACTTCATTAACACCATCTTGACCATCTGGATTTATTCCACCAGTATTTATATTTGCAAAGTCTGTATATGTGCTACTCTCTTTCAGTGTTATACCAACTTTTGGTGGTGCTGGTTGATTGTTAAATTTAACCCATAAACATTCAAGTAATTCTTGTGCTCTATCTCTATCTAATATTCCATTTTCTACATCTCTTTCATAAAAAGGATTTAGATGTTGGTCTAGTCTTCCTGGAGTAAATGCATCCCATATATTAAGCTCAGTAGTAACCCCTATATGAACAAACCAGTACATTTGTATAGCTTGATGATAAGTTTCTGGTTTATGAGCTGGTACAACATCACAAGTTTCAGCAATTAACAATAAGTCTTTTTTCTTAGCTTCATCAGTTTCTTCTTCTGCCATTTTTCTTGCCTTTTCAGCATATCTCTTTCCTAATATAACCATTGCATCACAAGCTATTGCCATAGCTTCTAAATCAGCTTTTTTATTATATGCATCTAAGTCATTAAGGAAATCTAATTCTTTTAGTCTTGCTTCTATATCTTTCTTTAAATCTAAAAATCCTTTTTTATATATTGTATCTCCACAAACTGTGTGTCCTGGAGCTCTTTGTTCCATAAACTCTGTAAACATACCTGCTTCATATGCTGCTAACCATTCAGGTGTCATAGCATTTATTATCTTATCTCTGGTTTGTCTCTTCTTCCAGAAAGGTATTATTTCCTCTTGATGTATTTTTCTAGATTCTTCAGACACACTAAAATTTATTATGTCTCTATTATGCATTACTTCTAAATCTTCCATTGTATGACAACAAATTTCTGGATATGTTGGTGCTCCATTAGGTGAATCTCCTTTTTCGCCTACTATTAATTCTCCATCATTTATACTAAGAGTTCTGTTTTCAATGTAATGTTTAAATGATAAAGCACGAAGTACAGGAATTTCTACACTTCCTTCATATTTTTTATAAGCTTCTGTCATAAGTACTGCTCTTTCAATAGATATGTGTGGTTCTGCATTAACACTTTCTTCTCTTAATTTTTTAGTTCTTTCAAAAGTTCCTCTTAACATTTTATTACCCCCCAATCTTAGTATTGAAATTACTTGCTTCAAACAGCCTTTTTATTTCTTCTAATTTTTCTTCAGTAGGTCTTTGTAACTCTTCTCCTTCATACTTTTTATAAATTTTATCATACTTATGTTTACCAATGTTATGATATGGAAGAAGACTTACATCTTTTATATTCAAAGGCTTTAAAAACTCTATCATTTTTTTAACCTCTAAATTTTCATCATCTACATTTACACCTACAATTAATGGTATTCTTATATTTATATTAGCTCCTGATTCACTCAAAAGTTTAACATTTTTAAGTATTAAATCATTTGATTTTCCTGTAAATTTTATATGTTTTTCCTCATCAATAAGTTTAATATCGTATAAGAACAAATCTGCACATTCAGCAACTCTTTCGTAATTTTCTGACTTTGCATATCCACAAGTATCAATTGCCACATGAATTCCCTTTGATTTACACATGTTTATTACTCCACAAATAAAATCCATATCTTGAGCCATTACTTCGCCACCTGATAAAGTTACTCCTCCACCTGATTCTTCATAGAAAATTCTATCTTTTTCTATCTCTTTAACCAGTTCTTTAACAGAATACTCTTGACCTACTATTTCTCTAGCATTGTTTATACAATAATCTAAACAAGTTTCACAAAACTCACATTTTTCTTGGTCTAGACATATTTTTGTTTCACCTTTGTAAATTGCTTTGTGAGGACATATATTTATACATGCTTCACATCTTGAACATCTCTCTTCATTATACAAAACTTGTTTTGTATATGTTTGACTTTCTGGATTATGACACCAAACACATTCAAGTGGGCATCCTTTAAAAAAAACTGTACTTCTTATCCCTGGACCATCATGTATACTACATTTTTGTAAATTTATAACTAATGGATTCATAATTTTTTCACCCCTAAAGAATATCCATTCCTTTTTTTTCATCTTTATGTAATTCATCTTCATAGGTTATTTCTATGAAAAGCATTTCTACAATTACATAATACTATATTCGTTATTATTTTGTCTATATTTTTTTAGTAATATTAAAAATTTTTATTTTATTATGATATTTATATTGATTTTATAAATTAAATTTAAATATTTATTAATTTTATTTTTATAAGTAAATATAGATAATCTCTATAAACAATATGTTATTTTAATTAATTTAGATATATATACTATAAAAATTAAATAAAAACAGAGACTACACTTTACCATGTAGTCTCTGTTTCTCTAGTAACATTTAGAATTTTACATTTATTGTTACTGCTTTTCCGCCTCTATTTAATGTAATTTTTGTGCTAGCACCTTTTGAGAAAGTATATAACTTTTTATTAAGGTCATTCATACCAGTTATATCTGCATCTCCTACTTTAGTTATAATATCCCCTACTTTTACTCCTGCTTTTTCTGCTGATGAACCAGATATTACTTCTGCAACATATACTCCTTTGTCAGTACTTAATTTTGTACCTGTAGCTGCTTCATAATTTGATACATCGGTTCCTTTTATACCTAAAGTTACTTTTTCATATTTTCCAGTTTTTATTACTTCTTCAACTATACTTTTAGCTGTATTGATTGGTATCGCAAATCCTAACCCTTCTGCTTGAGAAGCTTTTGCTGTATTTATACCAATTACTTGACCTTTTTGATTTAACAATGGCCCTCCACTATTTCCTGCATTTATACTTGCATCAGTTTGTAATAACCCTGTCATATTAGTTTTTTCTGTTTGTATAGTTCTATCTAATCCACTTATTATACCTTGAGTAACTGTCTTTTGGAAGTCTAGTCCAAGTGGGTTACCTATTGCTATTGATATATCTCCAACTTTTACTTTATCACTATCTGCAAATTCAGCTGGTGTTAATCCAGTTTTATCAACTTTAACTATAGCCAAATCAAGTTGTTGGTCAAACCATACCACTTTACCTGATGTTGTTGAACCATCATTAAATAAAACATTAACACTAGTTGCTTGGCCATCTGATATAACATGAGAATTAGTAAGTATATATCCATTTGAATCTACTATAATCCCAGTTCCTACTCCTTGTGTTTCAGTTGGTATTGCAAACATATTACTAGTATCGACGCTAGTTGTCGTAATACCTACAACAGATGGTGTTGCCTTTTCTGCAACTGCTTGGTAAATGTTTTGGCTCTTTCCATCATCACTTACAACTATGGGCGTAGAACTTCCTGTAGATTTACTTCCTAAATTATCTTTAACTAAAATTATTGTTAGCAAACTACTAAGTATTGAACTTATTATAGCGACTAATATTACTAAACTTATACCTTTCTTTCTTCTTGACATCTCATACCACTCCCTATCTAAATATAATATAAATTATCAAAATATATTTTTCCCAATTTTCCATAAAAAAATGAAATCATCTATTTTGAGTAAACTCTCTTTCGATGATTTCATTATATTATTCTAATCTTAATTAAACCTTAACTATCTAAAATTATTTAAGTCTTTTTTCTAATTCTTCTTTTTCTTTTTCATAACCTGGTTTTCCTAGTAAAGCAAACATATTTTTCTTGTATGCTTCTACTCCTGGTTGGTCAAATGGATTAACTCCTAGTAAATATCCACTTATTCCACAAGCTTTTTCAAAGAAATACACTAAATATCCAAAATTATACTCATCTAACTTAGGTATATTTATTACCAAGTTAGGCACTTTTCCATCAGTATGTGCTAATAGAGTACCTTCAAAAGCTTTATGATTTACAAAATCTACAGTTTTGCCTGCTAAATAATTTAAACCATCTAAATCTACTTCTTCTGAATTTATAGTTATATTTCTCTTAGAACTTTCAACATTAAGTACTGTTTCAAATAAAAGTCTTTTTCCATCTTGAATATATTGTCCCATAGAATGTAAGTCTGTTGAAAAATCTACAGAAGCAGGAAATAATCCTTTATTTTCTTTTCCTTCACTTTCTCCATAAAGTTGTTTCCACCACTCACTCATATAATGTAGTTGAGGTTCATAGTTAACCAATAACTCTACATCTTTTCCTTTTCTATGTAAAATTGTTCTAGCTACAGCATATTTATAACTGTCATTATTTTTTAAGTCAGA
The DNA here is from genome assembly GCF_020662275.1 of Clostridioides sp. ES-S-0006-03. Taxonomy (NCBI): domain Bacteria; kingdom Bacillati; phylum Bacillota; class Clostridia; order Peptostreptococcales; family Peptostreptococcaceae; genus Clostridioides; species Clostridioides sp. ES-S-0006-03. The sequence continues at coordinate 1,307 of NZ_JADGMM010000004.1, read as the reverse complement.
ATTTTGAAATGCTTCACGAGCATCATTTGCACCATTCATTATGGCATCAATATCAAGTCCTGCAGCTGCAATAGGAAGTAATCCAACAGCTGTCAATACAGAAAAACGACCACCTACATCATCTGGTATTACAAAAGTCTCATATCCTTCTTCTGTAGCTAATTGTCTAAGCGCCCCTTTACTTGAATCTGTTGTTGCATATATTCTCTTTCTAGCTTCTTCTTTTCCATATTTTTTTTCTAAATAATTTTTAAATATTCTAAAAGCAAGAGCTGGCTCTGTAGTAGTACCTGATTTAGATATTACATTTACAGAAACATCTTTACCTTCAATTACATCTAGTAAATCCATAATATATGTTGAGCTTATGTTATGACCTACAAAATATACTTCAGGAGCATTTCTTTGCTCTTTTTTAAGCCCATTTCTAAAAGAATGACTTACCATGTCTATCGCAGCTCTTGAACCCAAATAAGAGCCTCCTATACCGATTACTAAAAGAACCTCAGAATCAGATTTTATCTTCTCAGCAGATTTTTTTATTCTAGCAAACTCTTCCTTATCATAATTTTTAGGAAGGTCTATCCATCCTAAAAAAGTATTTCCTAAACCAGTTTTATTATGTAACATATCATGTGCCACATCTACATACGGCTGCATGACATCTATTTCTTTTTGGCAAAAAAATTCCGTAGCTTTACTATAATCAAAATTTATTTTTCCCATTTAAATCCCTCTTTTCAGCATATGCGTTTTACAGAGATTATAACATAAAATCTAGGTGTTTTTTTAAAAAGTTTGCCACAAAATAATGCATATATCCTCAAGCATTATTAGGAAATCGATTCTTCTAAATATTACAACTATTTGTCAATTATAAAATTTTAATTAAATAAATGAATAGTCCAATAGCAAAATTTTATCTTTTTATTTCTCTCATATATATAAAATGTAACTTATTATAAATGTATTTTTCTTAACAATAATCTGTTGATTAAAATAATTAAGAATGTTATGCTAATTGTAATTATTAAAAGGGAAAAGAGGTAATTTAATATGTTTAAGCAAAGATTATTTAAGTTATTATCTAGCACATTGGTACTTAGTATGTTATTTACAGCTACTCCAAATATTGCTTTTGCTGATAATGACACAAAAAACATCTCTGATAAGTATCAAAGCTCTGATATAGAGTTAAATGATTATAGTAAAGGTTCGGAGTCTTACACAAAAACTAGAGCTCTTGCTAAAGAGAAAATTCAAACTTTACTATCTAAATATGGAGCTGTAAGCGCTCAATATGCTCT